>CAYZQH010000248.1:0-4621 GCA_964480055.1 uncultured Cellvibrionaceae bacterium | reverse complement strand
TAAATCTTGCATTTCGGCTTCTGAGGGCACCTTTTTAGAGACCACTTCTAAATCGTTTAATGTGACCATGCCTAAGTCACGGCCTTGTACTAACAAGCCACCATTCACGCGTTTAAAGTCCCAGGCTGCGGCGCTTTCTTGCCACTGGCCACAGGTGAGCAAGCGCACATTGGGTTTGGCTTCTACTGCTGCTTGCGCATCTGCGCTAATGGTAGGGGCGATAATGACTTCAACAAATTGTTTCTCGACAATGGCCTGGGCAGTTTGCGCATCCAGCTCGCGGTTAAAGGCAATGATACCGCCAAAAGCGGATTCTGGGTCTGTGGCAAAAGCGCGCTCGTAGGCATGCAAAATGGTATCGCCCTGGGCAACGCCGCAGGGGTTAGCGTGTTTTACAATGACGCAGGCGGGTTCATCAAACAGTTTGACCGTTTCCAGCGCAGCGTCTGTATCTGCCACATTATTGAATGACAGTGCTTTGCCTTGTAGTTGTTTGGCGGTGGCGATGCAGGCTTCGGCGGCGTCTTTTTCAATGTAAAACGCGGCTTTTTGGTGAGGGTTCTCACCGTAGCGCATTTCTTGGGTTTTAATAACTTGCGTATTAAACGTGCGTGGGAAGTCTGCTGAGCCTGGTGCTACGCGCCTGCCAAAGTAGTTGGCAATGGCGCCGTCATAGGCGCTGGTGTGCTCGTAAGCTTCAATGGCTAAATCAAAACGGGTTTCATAATGCAGTGCCCCGTTGTTACTGTTTAGCTCAGACAGTAACGTCTCATAGCGTGTAGCCTTAACCACAATAGCCACGTGATTGTGATTTTTGGCGGCCGCGCGCACCATGGTGGGCCCGCCAATATCAATATTTTCTACCGCGTCTGCCAGTGTGCAATTTGGGTTGGCTACGGTTTTTTCAAAGGGGTAAAGGTTTACAACCACAAGATCAATGGGCTGAATGTTGTGCTCGGCCATGATGGGCTCGTCGGTACCGCGTCTTGCCAAAATGCCGCCGTGTACCTTGGGGTGTAACGTTTTAACGCGCCCGTCCATCATCTCTGGAAAGCCGGTATAGTCCGAAACTTCAACGGCGGGAATATCGTTTTCTTTTAACAGTTTATAGGTGCCACCCGTGGATAAAATCTCTACGCCAAAACCATGTAAGGCTTGAGCAAACTCTATGATGCCAGTTTTGTCGGAGACACTGATCAGTGCGCGCTGAACTTTGACGGGGTTGGTCATGGTCATGGGGGTACCTAAATCAACAAAAAACAAAAACGCCTCGCCATCCGTAGAAGCGAACGAGAAGCGTCAGTTAAAACTTGTGTAGTTGGCCTTAGCGGGGGCTAAGCCATTGCACGCACAGCAGAGATTTACAGCGCGCGCTAACAGAGGTGACTATAGGGCTGGGCCCTATGTAGGCTTAAAGTAAGCCGTATTGCTTGAGCTTCTTACGGAGTGTGCCGCGGTTTAAGCCTAAAACTTGAGCCGCTTTGGTTTGGTTGTGACGGGTGTATTTCATAACCACTTCTAATAATGGAATTTCAACTTCGGCCAAGACCATGTCGTACACGTCGGTAACATCCTGCCCTTCAAGGTGCTTGAAGTAACTAGTCACGGCGTGCTCTACGCTGTCTCTTAGCGAAGTAGGCGCCGTGCTGTATGCTTCATTTTGAGCAGGCTGGGTATGCGCTAAGCCATTAGGACGTTCGGTGAGTAGTGAGTCGACGGTATTCATGCTGCTTCATCCTCTAATTGTTGTAGTCGGTCGAAAAATCGATTAACGACTATGAGCTGTTCTTGTTGTGTTGTAAGTTGATTAAATTGTTGGCGTAGTGCCTCGGCAGCGGCCGGCAGAGGCTTGCCAAATTGGCTGTGCAAGTACCACGCTAAATGTTTACGTGCGATGCGTACGCCTAAATAGTCACCGTAAAAGGTGTGAATTTGGTTTATATGACGGGCCATAACAGTATTAAGCTCGCCTAGGCAGGGAGTGGTCGGTAATGTGCCATGATCAATAAACTGATTAACCGCCTTGAATATCCAAGGGTTACCCTGCGCCTGGCGGCCTATCATAACAGCCTGAGCCCCGGTTTGTGCCAATACAGATTTGGCTTTTTGCGGCGAGTTTATATCACCATTGGCTATGACGGGGATACTAACGGCTTGCACTACATTGGTAATGGTTTGGTATTCCGCCGAGCCAGTAAAGCGACAAGCGCGTGTTCGGCCGTGTACGGTCAGTGCTGCTATACCGGTGTCTTCAGCGATCTTTGCAATGGTTACGGCGTTCTTGTGGGTGGTATCCCAACCGGTTCTAATTTTTAATGTTACCGGTACTTCAACCGCGGCAGTGACTGCTGATAGGATACTTGCAACCAAAGGCTCATCTTTTAATAGGGCAGAGCCTGCGGCTTTAGCGCACACTTTTTTGGCGGGGCAGCCCATATTGATATCAATAATTTCTGCGCCAGCAACGTTTACAGCTGCGCGTGCAGCTTCGGCCATTTGCGTGGGCTCGGCACCGGCAATTTGCAATACTCTTGGGCCTTTACAGGCGCCCCACACCAAACGGTTACGCGTTTTAGGGGATTGCCAAAGACGGGTGTCTGAGGTGATCATTTCACCTACGGTGTAGGCGGCACCAAATTGGGAGCATAGCTCACGCTGGGGCAAGTCAGACACGCCGGCCATGGGCGCCAAAACAGCCCTTCCACCAAGACGATACGGTCCTATGCTGAACAAACAATTACCCCCAATTGCACTTTAAAGCAGGCGCTTTTATTGCTTTTCCCGCTGGCAGCCCAAACCAGAAGGGTGGGCTATCATACCCGTAGAGTAAGGTTTTTTAAACGCATTTATTAATCAATTTGATTAAAAAGTGGCTTCACAGGCGTGAAAACTTGGGTTGGTTCAAAATTTAGCAAATTGACCAGAGGCTACATAGGTAAGCGGGTGCTGCAAAGTAGCCATCAAGGCTGATGCTGGGCGCTCTGTGGGTGTTGGGCAGCAAGGCATTAAGGCGCTTCTGCGTGATTATCGGCAATATTTTGTGGTAAAAACCGTCATTTTCAGAATGCGCCGTGCCTTGTAAAATGAATGGGCGGTTAAATACAACCACTTCTAGCCGCTAATCCACCACAGCAATATGGTAGCTTAAGGCACTTAAGCCCGGGTCTTTGATTTCAATGGCAATGTGAATGGGTTGGCGCATGGGCATTAAGTGTACGCCTGCCAACTCGCCCCCAAGGTAATCCTCTGGCAAAAACCGCCTCGCTGCCACCTGTTCGGCTTTTAGGTTAGTGAATGCTAGAAGCAGGTTTGGGAAGGGCTGCTCAAAGTGTGCGCTATTTTGAAGAACGAAATCTACCATCAAAGCACCCCGTTCTGTGGGGTGAGAGCGAATCATCAAGTTGGAGGTTTTTATTGCCGTATGGTTTTTAAGGATGGGCAGCGTGCAACCTGTCACTTTACAAACTGTTTGGTAAACCGTGCGGTAGGGCTGCACTTTGGCGAGCCGATAAAATTCTAACCAGAGGACTTGCGCAGTAAGCGCAATACCAGCGGCGGTGCAAAGACCTACCCATTTGAGCTTTTTTTTGCGCCGGGCTTTTGCGTCTTCCCAGCTAACTTCAAGTACCTCGGGCTCTATCGCTGCCACCATATCTTTTGCAGAGGCCGTGGAGGTTGCGCTTGTGCCGTTTTCAGGGGGGGGCGTTTGGGGTTGCGCGATGGTTGTTTTTTTTCGTTCCGGCGGTTCCGAAAAAAAGCGCATTGCAGAGCGCTTATGAGGCTCCTTAGCCTTCTCCTCCTGGGTGACAATTTTTTTAAGTTGAATATTAAGGTCCGAATCGTCTTTTAGTAGCTCTAAAGCCCAGGCTTCATCGTCGTCGATGCCTTCGTCTGATTGGGTGCTATCTAATACCCCTGTACTTCTGGTGCTTCTGGCTTTGCTCGACACGGGTGTTTTATTGGTGGGGTTTGATGAGGGTGCTTTTGGCACAGCCGGGGCGCTGGGTGATAACGGCGCTTTGGCGGCAGGTTGAGTGACCGGCTGGCTCTTGATGTGATCTTGTGCGTTAAACACCTCTAGGCACTTGCCGCAGCGAACCATTCCTTTTGCTGATTGAAGGTGAGCCTCTGAAACACGAAATGCTGTTGAGCATTTAGGGCAGCGCGTAATCATATCAGCCATTCAGGTTAGCCCCTCTCATTCTTGATATTGCTGGTTATTGTATGCCTAGGCGGTTGCCAGCGCAGCGGTTTTATTGACATTTTAGCGCAGATTATAAAGATCTCCGGGAGGTAAGCATTTATTGTTGGGCTGTAGAAGGTATGTTGGCCATTGAGTGCACCTGTTGTTGCTACTTTGATTAGTGGCTTTTTACTGTGCCAAACAGGCAGGCCCACTCATTTTTGTTGTCTGTTGGTTCAAACGCTATAACTTCGGCGTAAGCTGCTGTAACGGCATCGGCCTGGCTTGCCAGTACGCCAGATAAGCACAATGCTCCGCCGGGTTTGAGTAGAGGTTTAATCACCGGTGCCAGCGCGACTAAGGGCCCGGCTAATATGTTGGCGATGACCACATCGTATTGCTTTGCTGGGGCTTTATCTGGCAAACAGACGGGGAATT
>CAYZQH010000247.1:0-4751 GCA_964480055.1 uncultured Cellvibrionaceae bacterium | reverse complement strand
CTGGTGGTGTTAGTGGTTGTGGTGTTTTTACAAACCTGGCGCGCATCCATAATCCCATTACTGGCAGTGCCTGTTTCCATTATCGGAACTTTTGGGTTGATGCATGCGTTTGGTTTTTCTATTAATACATTATCGCTCTTTGGATTGGTGCTCTCCATTGGCATTGTTGTGGATGATGCCATTGTGGTGGTGGAAAATGTGGAGCGCAATATTGAAGAAGGCCTAAGCCCGCTGCAAGCCACTTACAAAGCCATGCAAGAAGTCAGCGGCCCTATTATTGCCATATCGTTAACCTTGGTAGCGGTCTTTGTGCCCATCGCTTTTGTGAGCGGGCTAACCGGCCAATTTTATCAGCAGTTTGCGCTAACCATTGCTATATCTACGGTTATCTCTGCCATTAACTCGTTAACTTTAAGCCCTGCGCTGTCAGCGCTGTTACTTAAAGGAAGGAACGAACCCAAAGATTTACTCACTCGCGTAATGGACAAAGCCTTTGGTGGGTTCTTTCGTTTATTTAACCGCACCTTTGGCGCCAGTGCGCGCGGCTACGGCAGTAGTATTAAAGGGTTGCTAGGCCGCAAAGGGCTAGTCTTGGGTGTGTACGCGCTATTTATGGTTTTTACCTGGCAGGGTTTTAATTATATTCCCAAGGGTTTTGTGCCCGCTCAAGACAAACAATATTTAATTGCATTTGCCATTTTACCCGATGGCGCCACCTTGGATAGAACCCGTAATGTACTAAAAGAAATGGGCGATATTGCATTGAATGAAGCCGGCGTTGCGCACGCTGTGCAATTCCCAGGCTTAAGCATTAATGGGTTTGTGAACAGCTCCAGTGCAGGCATTGTGTTTCTACCGTTGACCGATTTTGACGAACGTAAAGATCAATCCGAATCGGCTGCCGCGATTGCCGGGCGCCTGCAAATGAAATTCAATGGTATTGAAGAAGCGTTTATCGCTATTTTCCCGCCACCACCTGTGCGAGGTTTAGGCACCACCGGTGGCTTTAAGTTACAAATTGAAGATCGCGCTGGGCTTGGTTATGAAAAACTTGCTGAAGTTGTTGGTAAGGTGCAGCAAGCGGGCATGCAGCGCCCAGAATTAAGCCGCGTGTACTCCAATTATAAAATCAACGTACCACAACTATTTGCCGATTTAGACAGAACCAAAGCCAAGCAACTTGGTTTAAATGTGCAAGAAATATTTGAGACCATGCAAGTGTATTTGGGGTCTTTGTATGTAAATGACTTTAATCGCTTTGGCCGTACTTACCAAGTCATTGCCCAGGCCGATAGAGAGTTTCGTCAAACCTCTGAAGATGCGCTTAACTTGAAGGTGCGCAATGCCGCTGGAACTATGGTGCCCCTCGGCTCAGTGGTTGATATGCAAGAAAGCTACGGCCCAGAAAGCGCCACGCATTACAATGGTTATCTTGCAGCGGATCTCAACGGCGATGCGGCGCCGGGCTATTCAAGTGGCCAAGCGCAAGAGGCCATCAACCAAGTGTTGGCGCAAAATTTACCACCGGGCATGACGTATGAGTGGACGGATTTAACCTATCAACAGGTAATCTCCGGCAATACGGCCATCTTTATTTTTCCTCTGTGTTTGCTTTTGGTGTTTTTAGTACTTGCTGCGCAATACGAAAGTTTGGCCTTACCTCTAGTGGTTATTTTAGTGGTGCCACTGTCTATTTTGTCGGCGTTGACGGGGGTTTGGTTAACCGGTGGCGACAATAATATTTTTACTCAAATCAGTTTGTTTGTACTGGCGGGCTTAGCCTGTAAAAACGCCATTCTAATTGTGGAATTTGCACGAGAGTTGGAGCTAGAGGGTATAGAAACCTACCCTGCTGCTGTCACCGCCAGCCGCATGCGCTTGCGCCCAATTTTAATGACCTCCTTCGCATTCATCATGGGTGTGGTACCCATGGTATTTTCCAGCGGAGCAGGTGCAGAAATGCGCAATGTGATGGGTATTGCCGTGTTCTCTGGCATGCTTGGGGTTACCGTTTTTGGTTTGTTTTTCACGCCGGTGTTTTACGTTTTACTTCGTATGCTAGAAAAACGCTTTACCCCAAAAAATACCACGCCCACCATTGCGTCAAGCGCTGAGCCAACAAAGCCACACAGCGGTTTGAGCGTTGCTAAGGAGGTTAACCCATGAGCCATTCATCAATCTTGCTTAGTATTGCCGTTTTATGTGTCAGTGGTTGTGCAAGTTATAAGAGCGCAGATCAAATCGTGGCTGATGCCCAATTACCGCCGTTGACGTTCTCTGAAAGCAAGACCGCTCAAACCTCATTTACAGCGGCAGCACCGGTTGCCAAATGGTGGCATGAGCTGGACGATCCGTACTTGGGTGAACTGGTGGCCGCAGCCCTCGTGGCCAATCACGATTTGCGCATTGCATTGGCCGCCATTGATGAATCCCGTGCTTTTTTGCGGCGTGAGCGCCTCGAATACTTACCCTCTATGACAGCGGCGGCCAGCGCCACACGGGAGCAGGGCAGCCGTGAAGTGCTTGCCAGCAGTGGCGCAGCGGGCCCAAGTATCACGGAGCGTTACGCCGCGGGCATGAATGTGTCATGGGAGTTAGATGTGTTTGGTCGCATTAGGCATCAGGTCAGTTTGTCACAGGCTCAGCTCATAGCCAGCGAGGCAGATCTACGTGCGGTGCAAACCAGTTTAGCGGCAGAGGTGGCCAGTGTGTATTTAAGCGCACAAGCGCTAAAATCCCAGCTTCAAATTGCTGAACACAGCGTAGAGATTCAAGCAAAAAATTTACGCTTGGTTGAGGGTTTTCACAAAGTAGGGCGCAGCTCTTCGTTAGATTTGTCGCGCGCCCAAGCGCAATATCAATTAACGGCCGCACGCCTACCCAGCCTAGTGCAAAGTTATCGCAAGGCATTAAACCAGCTAAGTGTACTTACTGTGATACCCGTTAATGATCTAGAGCGTCAAACCTCTTTTGATGGCAGCCTGCCTTCTATTCCAGCGTCTGTCGCAATTGGTGACGCTTCGGCCCTGCTAAAAAATAGGCCGGATATTTCTCGGGCAGAACAAGCATTAAAAGGGGCCGTTGCCGAATACAATTTACGCGTAGCAGATTTATATCCGCAAATTTCATTAAATGGCAGCTTTGGGTACCTCTCTACACAATGGTCTAAGCTGGGTAACCAGCAAAGCGAAACCTTTAGTTTTACGCCAACCATACGTTGGGCTGCGTTGGATCTTACTCGCGTTAAAAGCTTAATTTCCGCCGCCGATGCGCGCACGCGCGCACGCTTAGCTGAGTTTGAAAAAACCGTGTTGTTGGCACTTACAGAAACCGATAACGCCCTAACGGGCTTTGCTCAAGAAGAACAGCGGCGGCAGCGTTTATATCAAGCAGCGCAAGCCAGCGCAGCAGCGGCCGGTTATGCCAGGCAAACCTATGAAAAAGGCCGAGGCGAGTTGCGTGATGTGCTGGACGCAGAGCAAGTCAGGTTAGATGCCGCGCAGCAACTGGTGCAAAGTGAAGCCGCCATATTGCAGCGCCTGGTAGAGCTCTATAAGAGTTTAGGGGGTGGCTGGAGTCTAGCTGAGGAGAAGACATTGGCCGCCAACCACTTGCACTAGGCAAATAACGTCTTTTCCCAATTTGCCAACAAAAATATTAGCTGTGTAGAGTCAATTTTACCGCACTATTTTTTATCTAAAAATAATATAGTGTGGTATTTGTTGCGTATAACCTAATATGTAATCAACGGGTTAAATGAACATGCAGAGAGTCAATCGTGAACGCATTACTCTATTTTGATGGCACGTGCCCGCTATGCAGCAAAGAAATTTCAGTGCTGAGGCGCTTGAGTAAGGGCCGTTTGACGTTTGTCGATATTCACCAGGTTAATGATGTTTATCTGCCTCGTAAGCAGACATTGTTAAAGCGGTTGCATCTGCGTAAAGCAGACGGAGAATGGTTAATTGGGTTGGATGCCAACATCTATGCCTGGTCTATGACGCCCTACGGCGTATTCTTTAAAATATTAAGAATTTGGCCTGTTTCTATGATTGCAGGCGCCATCTATAATCGTTGGGCCGATCAACGCTTTCAGAAGCGTTATCAATGCAGTCAATGTGTGAAATAAGTTAGCCCTTAAACTATAAAGCCGCAATCAAAGGTCTTCTGGGTGTTCTAAAAACTAAGCTGTGCGCCCCAGTGTGGTTTGTTGGGTGCCTTTTGTTTGAAATGCGTTTTTGCCTGTTTTAGTTTATAAACGCGTTAAACTTTTTGATACCGCCTCCCCCCCATAATTCTTTGGCCAACACATACGCGCTAATAGACGTCTCTGGCGGCATTTTCCTTGTTTTCTTTAATTGCAGCCCGGCGCGCCACAAATTACATCTTTCGGCTTCTGAAAGTGAGAGAACTTGGCTAAGCTGATTAAATACACTTACCTGTGATGGGGCTTTACGGCCATTCGCCATAACCGAGATATAACAGGGCTTAACCTCGGCTTTTGCAGCCAGTTGTGATTACTGTAAGCCACGGCCTCGTCGGATCTGCTCAAGCTTTCGGCCGAATGGGGTCATCAAATCTCCTGTGGGCTTAAGATGTATTACAGGAATGGGGCTGGTTTTGTACTAAAAACCGTATCGGCGCTGAGGCGCGCTGGCTTAGACGTTTTGATGTTTTTGATCAGAGGCATTGGGTTTTGCGTGTTGGAAATTACTTATTGGCCGTGTCCGCAAACGACCCAAAGCGGACAT
>CAYZQH010000246.1:0-4757 GCA_964480055.1 uncultured Cellvibrionaceae bacterium | reverse complement strand
GGGCAAATGTGGCGCCATCTTGTCGATGCTACGATTGGAAATAGAATTTATCATTATCTAGATCAAAGTCAAACCGATACCGCTTGTGAGCTCGCTTTGGCGCTACGAACATCTTATCAATACCCTAATGGCGGTTGCGGGTTTACTTACACTGGCGTTAACTTGGATGCGGGATCTGATAAAATTTGTTTGGCAGTGAGCTGGTGCGACCCTCTATCTAGTCCGACGGCTGAATATTATGAGACTGAACCGGGCCCTTACGGTAGCCTAATAAGAGTAAACTGCCCTATTGGTGGATGTATTAATACCGCTAAATGTAAGCCCCCTTTCAAGTTGACAGAAAAAGCAGAGTGCGAAGCCCGCTGCGAGACCAACCAGCTATGGGATTCAACCGCCCAAACCTGTATAGACCCTCCTAAAGAACAAAACTGTAAAACCCAAAGTCCATTTCCTATCGATTTTATTCAAGGCAAAAAATTTAGAGTAGAGCCTGTGATAACAGTGGGTGTGAACGCCAAAATAGAGTTTAAGTACTTTTACAATAATCAAAAAAATGGAGAAAAAACTGTCAGCTCAATATTACCAGCCGCCGTGTCACTGGGGGGTAACAGCTTTGGCTATACCAACACCTATGTGGCTGAAACCACAGCACCGATGAGCGAGAGTGATTATCAAAACAGTTATAGTAATAAGGGGTTGCAGGTTAACGCACCCAATGTATTGCCCAGTCAATACTACGGCGCCATAGAGCAATACTGGCGCCACAGCTTTGATGAGGTTTTGCAAATTAAAGGTGGAGAGTACACAGTACATTTACCCAAAGGGCAAAGTATTCACTTTGAAGGCTTTGGGAATAATACAATTTACCCGTATCTAAATTTACAGCCATTGGCTGCTGGTGAACAGACCACTTCTGGTTTTGCGTTGCTAAACCATAATACGAATATCGTTAAAGAGTTTGATGATACTGGTCGCTTAGTTAAAATAACCCGCACAGCTAACGATGTGCTCACCTTAACTTACGATGCTCAAGACCGATTAGACCGAATTACCAATAGTGATAATGCGTATTTACAATTGGCATATGAGGCTAAACCAACCAATTCAATATACAGTCACACCGCCAGTACGCAAAATTACCCGGTTTCTGTTACTTCTAATACTGGAGAAGTAGTACAGCTAGAATGGGGGCAAATCTATGCGGGGCAAACTGCCAATTTTTACATGCTTACACAAATTAGCACTCCATTTATTAATGGTGAAGCTGCAACCGTAAGAGCATATGAATACAACGACCCCCGCTGGCCCGCCTCTATCACTGATATTTACGATGTAACTGATGTACAAAATAATCCTCGCAAGTTATATGCTCATTTTGATTACGACGATCATGGTCGCGCTATTGTGAGTGAGCTAGCAGGTGGGTTTGAGCGAGTGGCGGTAAATTATGTAAATGATGATCAGCGCATTGTTACTAATGCATTGGGCAAAAATGCCATATATAACTTTGCAGATTTTAACGGCGTTGTTCGCCTGGTTAGCGTTAAAGGAGAGGCTACTTCTAGCTGTGCAGAAAGCAACGCCAGTTATACCTACTACCCAGAGGGTAATTTAGAAACAAAAACAAAAAATGGCGTTGTTACCCATTATAATTACAATAGCCGCAACCAAAAAACGGTGACTACAAAAGCGCAAGGTAAAGCCCAAGAGTTTATTTCCCAAACTTGTTGGCACCCTATTCATAACAAACCAGAGCGAGTGATAGAGCCTGGTCGAGTCACCATTTACGATTATTTTGAGGGTGGCCAGCTCAAAGATAAAACCGTTGAGCCGCGTACTGCTGATAATGATCACTGCCCGTAAAGCTACCTTCTACAAGGGCAGGCTTCAATACCTGCCCCAAAAACTCGCTCAACTATTTGAAACAATCTAACGAAGGATATTTACACATGCTAGGTGAAAACGGTGCTTGTAAGCGGCTTAGAGCTATTAATAACGTTAGTGCCATTTCAATCTTCAGTATTCTAGCGTTGATTGTTGAGCAAATTAATTTTGCTTATGCCAACAACATACCAATACATATACAGCCTGCATATTTTTACAGTGCAAGTACCCCGCAACTGATGCAGGCAAAAACGCCTGACGAAATTCTCACGATGTTCTTAGAGGATAGACTCCAGCGTTATGAAGAGTGTATGGCACAACCTGTAATAAACACACCAATTTCTTGTTCTTATTCCACCTTGAGTCACGCTCAAGAGCTTGAAACTCGCGCTCCAGCGGATTTGATCGATACAGTAACATGGTTTTTGTTTGCACATCAGACGCTTCGGCTTCCAAATGGGGATCAGCAAGGGCCGGTAATCAACCCTCATTTAAACCATCTAACTGCTAACTTAGGTAAACGCTGTCCAGAGGGGTGGCAGCTTCAACCAGGTACATCCTTCATTTCACCTTATTGCACAAATTCCTTGGCGCTTCCGGCTAAATGCGCAACAACTGGTAACCCCATCAACTTTATCTCTGCTAAAAAAACCGAAGTCGATATTGATTATGCCGGCCGGGCTGAGCTCAATTTAATTCGTCGTTATGTGGATCAATTTACTGGTTGGCAACTTGTTTCACCTGCTAGGTTGTACGATCTATCAAAAGATGGGCACTCCTCAGATGCTATGCCATTAACGTGTCGTGGTGTGCCGCACATAATAGACATGCCACAGGTTAATGTGACCACATCAGACCCGTCAGACATACTCGAGGTACAGAATTTTTATTGCTTAAACTATTTACCTACAACAAATTCCAACCAAGTACTAATTAAAGATTCAAGTGGCGCGTTACGCATATTTAATCTAACTGGACAGCAGTATGTTTCAGCCATACCTAATGAGAAGCTTACGCGATTGGCACCGAATGTGGATGACAAAGCCTGGGCCCTTAGCACCGCCGAGGGAAGAGTGGATTATTTCGACAATAATGGTTATATGATTGAGCGCCGCAAAGCCAATGGCATGCATGTTTATAAATATACATACGAAAACGGCCGCTTAAAAACGCAAAGCAACCACCTGGGCGATACACTCGTTTACAACTACGACACTTACGAAGCAGACGGTAAAGTAGTTGTTACCGTGCCGAATAATCGCAATATCACCTACTACTTTGAACAGGTACAAGCGCAAAGCAAACTCCGCCGCTTAAAAAGCGTGACGCACTTAGATACACCCGCTAGCCTTATGACCTACCTATATGAAAATGCTAACTACCCCTTAGCGATTACCGGCGTTATCGACGGCAAAGGTGTACGTTATGCTACCTGGGGTTACGACGATCAAGGCCGTGCAGTTTCGTCAGAGCATGCAGGCAATAAAGAGAAAGCCAAGATTGATTATACCCATCTAGATGAAAGCCGCGTACGCGTGACTAATAGCCTAGGCAAAATCAACGAATACCACTTCAGTGTCATCAATAGCCAGCAAAAAATTACGCATGTTGTTGGCGAAGCATCAGAAAATTGCGCGGCTGCAAACCAATACAAAAGCTACTACCCCAACGGCACCGTACAAACCCAAACCGACTGGAAGGGTAACGTGACTTTATTTGAGCGAGACACCCAAGGCCGCACTACCAAAAAAACCCAAGCCCTAAAATGGCCCGGCCAGCGGCAGTACGGCGTAAATGTAGATGCCTCTGTTCTACAAATAACCAGTAATACAAAGATCACCCAAACTTGTTGGCACCCTATTCATAACAAACCAGAGCGAGTGATAGAGCCTGGTCGAGTCACCATTTACGATTATTTTGAGAGCGGCCAGCTCAAAGATAAATCCATTGAGCGGCGTACTGCTGATAATGAACACTGCCCGTAAAGTTGAGCGCTATGAGGGCTGCCTTTAAGAGTTGCCCCTTAAAATTGCTATATCAATCAATTGACGGAAGTTGAATTTTTATATGGAGATATTAAATGAATCAAGCAGTTGATATTAAAGCAAAAGGCTCTGGCGAAGGCTTATTTCATGCGGCTTTGCACAAAGCCATTGATAAACCATACAATAAAAATATACCCAAGCGACATGAGCACAGTAGCCGGTGGGCGGACGTTGTTGTTGCTAGCGCCAGCAAGAGTATTGACGTTACGGTTTACATCAATTTTAAAAGCCCTAAGCTAACAGCGGCCAACCGTACGAAATTGATAGGGTTAGCAACGCAAGGTATAGGTAAGTATTGGAGCCGGGACGTCACAATTGGCAATGCGACCTACAGCGTTACGGTGCGTGCATATCATAAAGCCGATAGCGCCTTTCCGGTGATACTTAAAGTAAATAGCAACGCCAAAAAATATGGCCGGTCATTTAATGCCGGTGTATTGGGTGTGGATGCAAGGTTTATTTACAATAAGGGGTTTTTCCCACGTGCTGGTTTGTCGGACGATGATTTTAAGCTGACGTGCGCTCACGAATTTGGTCACTCTGTGCTAAAAGCGGTAGGCGGTATCAGTTTATCTTGGGGGCACAAAGGCAGTACCGGCATTATTTCACAAGCGGTAAAAAAATCTACGCCTGGGTACCCCACCGCCGGCCCTATTGACCTTATGAAATACTATGACGATAAAAAACAGAAGGCCAGTTTTACTCAGCTAGTGAGTCATTCCATTGCGAGTGAAAAAGACGTTATGCGGTTGATATGGTTGTCAAAAATTCAGTGGAAATAATCATGGGTTGGATATTCAGAGTTTTATTGTTTATTTTTTTAATACC
>CAYZQH010000245.1:0-4777 GCA_964480055.1 uncultured Cellvibrionaceae bacterium | reverse complement strand
TATTTGGCGGTGGTGGATGACAGTTTTGATTTAATGGCACGCTGGCATGAAGAGGATATGGAGTCTTGGGTAAACCTCGGGGTTGTACCAATAGCTTAAGTGCCAAGAGCTTGGTTAATGTGGGGTTTGCGCCAGCCCTACGTGTTGTCACCCCTTATTGTGCAAGTGATCAAAATCTTTTGAATAGTTGGCTAAGCGCGTAATCATTTTTGCTCGCTGCGCGGTGTCTAGCTCATTAATCAATTGCGCAATTAAGCTGTACGTTTGCTCTTGATTGCGGTCTAAAATGGCTTCTAATTCTGGTGCCCAGTTATCGGTACGATAAAACATTAATTCGCCGAGCCCAGCCGTTAATTTTGCAAGGTCTTGCCTGTCTTTTAACAGGTTCCCGATGTCTTTTTGCCACATTTTTTGCTGCTGGGCGTTGAGTTTTTCAAAGGGCTCTAAGGCTTTCGCCCATTGCGCAATTTGCTGCTTTTGCGTTTTGTTAGGTGCGCCAATTAGGCGTTTCATAAAACGTGTCAGCTCTTTACGGTGGCGCTTGATGCGGGTTTTGTTGCTGACTGTCACATAGTCTTCGATATATTCTTGCCGTTCTTCTTCTAAGTTTTGAATAACTTCTGCTACTTGTGCATCTGAAAGAGTGTGCAAAACTTTTGCGACGGGCGTCAGTATTTTTGATAAAGAGTTGTCTAACAGTAATTGTACTTCGTCGGTTAATGCATGAATTTCAGTGCCGGTTATGGGGCCCTGTTGCAAACGACCATTTAGGTTGCCGATAAATTGGGTATACAGTGGCAACTGGGTGTCTCTGTGCCACTGGTGGAAGCCTTTAAGTGCGGTTTTGGTGGATTTTTTTTGTGGCTTATTCAGTGAAACAAAGCGCTCGACTTTGTGCAGAAGGTACCAGTCTAGAAAGCCATAGCCCACGCGTGTGGTGTTGGTACAACTGGTGACGCAGAATAAAATAAACACACAAAAAATTGTAACGCGCATTCAAAGTTCCATTTGTGAGTATTGAGTGAAGGCTTTTATCGCGTTCTCACCGGGCTGTCTACAGGTTAGTCTAAACCTTTCTTTTAGCCAATAAAATGTTCAGGGCGCCTATAAAATGCACCTTTTGTAGTTACACATTAAACCTGAAGTGAATCACATCACCATCTGCCACAATGTACTCTTTGCCCTCTAAGCGCCATCTGCCAGCGTCTTTGGCACCGGCTTCGCCTTTGTTTTCGATAAAATCGTTGTAGCCAACAATCTCTGCGCGGATAAAACCTTTTTCAAAATCTGTGTGAATTTTACCCGCTGCTTGGGGTGCGGTGGCACCTACGGGGATAGTCCAAGCGCGCACTTCTTTTACGCCTGCGGTAAAGTACGTATGCAAGCCCAGTAGGTCGTAGCCTGCGCGAATTACGCGGTTAAGGCCGGGCTCTTCCATGCCCATTTCGGCTAAAAATTCAATTTTTTCTTCTGCGTCTAACTCGGCAATTTCACTTTCTAGTTTATTGCAAATGGGAACGACCACGGCACCTTCATTGGCGGCAATGGCTTTGACTGTATCCAAGTGAGGGTTGTTGGTAAAGCCTTCTTCGCTCACGTTGGCAATGTACATGGTGGGTTTTAGTGTAAGCAATGCCAGAGAGTGCAGCAGGGCTTTTTCGTCATCACTTAAACCAAAAGAGCGCAGTGGCTTGGCTTCATCCAAGTGCGGCTGAATTTTTTCAAGCAGTGCCTTCATGGCAATGGCGTTTTTGTCTTGGCCTTTGGCGAGTTTAGAGTAGCGTTGAATGCCCTTCTCTACGGACTCTAGATCCGCCAGGGCAAGTTCGGTATTGATGATTTCAATATCACTTGTGGGGTTGATGGTGCCATCTACGTGAATGACGTTTTCGTCATCAAAGCAGCGCACTACATGGGCTATGGCATCGGTTTCTCGAATGTTGGCCAAAAACTTATTGCCGAGTCCTTCACCTTTAGAGGCGCCAGCGACCAAACCTGCAATATCAACAAACTCCATAGTGGTTGGGATGACTTTTTCTGGCTTGACGAAACCGGCTAAGGCGTCGATACGTGAGTCCGGCACGGGTACAATGCCAGAGTTAGGCTCAATGGTACAAAACGGAAAGTTCTCTGCGTCAATCCCCGCTTGTGTTAGCGCATTAAAAAGCGTGGATTTACCCACGTTAGGTAAGCCGACGATGCCGCATTTAAAACCCATGGTGATGCCTCAATTAGTGCTGTGTAATGTGTTCATGGTGCGTTCCCAATCGCCGGAAACTATACCTTCAATTAAATTTAGTGCCCGTTCACTGCTACTCTGGGTCAGTGCATATTCGGTTTGCGGGGCTTTTTGTAAAACAAAATTGGCCACTTGCTTGGCGTTTCCTGGGTGGCCAATGCCTATTCGTAGGCGGGCGAAATTTTTGTTGTTACCAAGGGCAGAAATAATATCACGCAGCCCGTTGTGACCCCCGTGGCCGCCACCGCGTTTTAGGCGTACGGTGCCCGGCGCCAGATCCAGCTCGTCGTGTGCCACTAAAATAGCCTCTGGTGGAATTTTATAAAACTGAGCAATGGCGCCCACCGCCTGACCGGAGCGGTTCATATACGTGGAGGGTACCAATAGGCGGATATCTTGCCCGGCTACCCGCACGCGAGCGCTTTCACCATAGAATTTGGGGGTGGGCGTTAAGCTTTGTCGGGATTGGTGCGCTAGTTCGCGTACCCAGTCTTCCCCAGCGTTGTGACGAGTACGCTCGTACTCGGTGCCTGGGTTACCTAAGCCAACAATCAATTCAATGGGAGTATCTACCTGCTTGGGCATGGGGCACTGCGTAAAAATTGGGTCTAACAAGATTGGATTTGGGCGTCAGTTTAACATGCCCAGCAAATGCGGTGGCTACTCCTTTAGCTGTGCCTAGGAATACCAAGAAAGGCCAGCAGAGGGTGAGGCCAACAAGAATGTGGCCCTCCATATGAGGAGGGCCGACCAAGCGGAATTATTCGCTTGTGCTTTCTTCTTCGCTTTCACCTTCATCTTCATCGTCTTCACTGGCGCTGCCTTTAGGCTTGGTTACAGTGGCAACGGGAAGGTCGTGATCAGAGCCGTGGCTCAACGCCACCGAGCTGACGCCTTCTGGTAGCTTAATGTCAGAGATATGAACAATGTGACCAATGTCTACGTCGGCCAAGTCTACTTCAATAAACTCAGGTAAGTTAGCAGCCAGACAGCTAATCTCTAATTGTGTGGCGTTATGGCTAATGTTACCGCCGCTCATTTTTACACCAACACAAGTGTCTTCGTTTAAGAAGTGCAATGGTACATTAACGGTGATTTTCTTAGTTTTAGAAACGCGTAAGAAATCAGCGTGAAGTACCACAGGCTTAGCAGGGTGACGTTGTAAGTCTTTTAAAATAACACTTTCAGTATTACCACCTTCAACGTTGAGGGTGATGATGTGCGAATAAAAAGACTCGTGCTCCAAATGCTTGGTCAGCTCTTTGTGCTCAAGTGTAATCATGGTTGGAGCTTTGTTGTCACCGTATACGATAGCGGGCAACAAACCTGCTTCGCGACGTAGGCGGCGGCTCGCACCTTTCCCCTTCACGTCACGCGCAGTTGCTTGTAGCGTAAAATCTTCTTTCATGGGTATATCCTCTTGGGGGGTTAGCCCCGTTCTAATGATAAACCGCAAGTTCCGCGACCAGAAACAAGCGGCATTTTATTGCCAGCAGTGCTGGCGTTTATTTCGCAGCAGCAAAGCCAAGGCGAAATAAAGTGCTTGTTAAGTACTTAGGTTTAGAGATTATTCTCTATACATGGCACTTAAAGATTCTTCGTTGCTAATGCGACGCATGGCCTCGGCTAACATTGTAGAAAGTGTCAGCTGGCGAATGCGCCGCGATGATACGGCATCTGAAGTCAAAGGTACCGAGTCGGTGACGGTTAGCTCGTCAAGTTGTGACGCGCTAATGCGTTCGACCGCAGGGCCTGACAAAATAGGGTGAGTAATATAGGCAACGACTTGTTTAGCACCGTAGCGTTTTAGGGCATCTGCGGCTTTGCAGAGCGTGCCGGCGGTATCCACCATGTCATCTACCAATAAGCAGGTGCGGTCTTTTACGTCACCAATGAGGTTCATGACTTCGGCGACATTGGCCGAAGGGCGACGTTTATCAATAATGGCCAACTCAATGCCCAATTGCTTAGCCACTGCACGGGCACGAACCACGCCGCCAATATCAGGTGAGACGACAATCAAATTTTCAAAGCTGCGTTGCTCTATATCGGCCAACAGCACAGACGAGCCGTACACGTTATCTACGGCAATATCGAAAAACCCCTGAATTTGCTCCGAGTGTAAATCGACGGTGAGTAGGCGGTCTACGCCAACGCTTGCCATCATGTCAGCCACCACTTTGGCGCTGATGGGGACGCGCGAAGAGCGTACACGACGGTCTTGGCGGGCGTAGCCAAAATAGGGCACCACCGCAGTGATGCGACCGGCCGAAGCACGATGCAGGGCATCTACAATGAGCAGCATCTCCATGATGTTGTCATTGGTAGGGGCGCAGGTGGGCTGGATGACGAAAACGTCGCGTCCGCGTACGTTTTCGTTAATTTCTATGGCTATTTCACCATCAGAAAACTGGCTGACGGTGGCATCGCCTAGCGGTATGCCCAACTGATCAACAATTTTTTTTGCTAGTTCTGGGTTGGCATTCCCAGAAAAGACCATTAAGTCTGCCACAGCGCATACCTCTAAAACACGGTGTA
>CAYZQH010000244.1:0-4851 GCA_964480055.1 uncultured Cellvibrionaceae bacterium | reverse complement strand
TCGGGTTGACAATCTGAGTGTTTAAAGAAGTTGTAAATATTTAA
This sequence comes from uncultured Cellvibrionaceae bacterium, assembly GCA_964480055.1. Classification (GTDB taxonomy): domain Bacteria; phylum Pseudomonadota; class Gammaproteobacteria; order Pseudomonadales; family Cellvibrionaceae; genus CAYZQH01. Next base: position 4,807 of record CAYZQH010000244.1, on the reverse strand, counting down.
ATTGTCGATTTTACCGTTGGCGCTATTGATGTTGAGTAACGTTCGTGCACTTTGATTGTGTAGAATGACATCTCCTGTAGCTTCTGCGACTAAAACCGCGTCTGAAATATGGTTTAAAGTTTGTGTGATGAGGTGCCGCTGCTTGGTGACAGATTTTTTTATTTGAGCAAGCCTCTGAATGTCGGATTCAAAGGTGTTATTTTTGATAGCACTGCTACGCATGGGCTGAGTATTTTTTGTTCCTGGGAGAATAGAAGCGTGGCTATCTAATTCTTCGCCTATCTTGCGAATATCAATTTTTAGATGTCTAAATGCATAGTGAAGGCGTAGCCAGCTCCAAAGTGGGTAGTGCAACGTGAGCCCTATTAATATGCAAGCCATAGGGAATTGACTATTCCAAATCAAAACACTCAAGTGGTGAAAGCCAACCGCTAAAGCTAGGCTGGCGGAGGTGCCAATTAAAAACGCAAATGGGTTGAGCCTTTGAAGTGTAAGCATCAGCACAAAACTCAATATACTGGCTACTGCGATAAAACTATGCGAGTGAGAATTTTGTATCAGTGTATTGGATTCTAGGGCATTAAAGATAATGGCATTGACAAAAACTCCGGGCATTAGCCCAGAAGGGGTCGCAATGACATCGCCTAGGCCTGTTGCAGTCATCCCTATAAGAATGGTGGCATGTTGAAACTCGTTGAATGTAATTTGACGATTTAATACATCTACATAAGAGACGGTAGGAATGCCGTCATAGGTATTGGGAAAGGGAATATAATTGTGAAAATCTCTTCGGATCTTGAACGGTGCCGTTGTTGCGTATTGTGCTCTTTGCCCAGGAGGTTGATCGACTTCTTGGCTGAGCGCAGCCAAAGTAAGGTGAGGCCAATGCGCTTTGCCAACGCCTTCTTTTAAAAATACGGAACGACAAATCGCATCGGTATTACAGTCTACATGTGGGTGGCCTAATTTCGGGTTCTGGGCATAAAAAAGCCGGGCAGGAGGTACTTCTAAGGCCTGTTGATGGAAAGAATCCTTGGCAAAATAAATGGGTAACACCAGCTGCGGTAGACCGGACATGGCATGGGCAAAGCTCTTGTCGGCCTCGATATCATCAGACATTTCCGGGAACAAAACGTCAAAAATAATATGTTTTGGGTTGGCTGGCGCCAACTTCCGCAATAGTTGAGCATGCACGCTCCTAGGCCAGGGCCAGGGACCTATTTGTCGAATACTTTGCTCATCTATTTCAATTACAATAATTGGGTAATTGGCGTTCCAGTCACGAAAATTATGTGTGTTATCTAAGAGCTTTAGGTCTAAAAGTTGCCCCCACTGTACGCTGGCCGCGCCCCATATGAAGAGGCTGATGGTCAACGCCAGCAATGCAGCAGAGCGATGCAAGCGACTCACAAATTAAAGCCCGATTAAAATCAGCGCAAGCGACAAGAAATATAGCCATTGGTTTTTGGGCTCAGACGCTAGCAGTATACGTTTGGGCTTTCCTTCATTTGCGACGTCGTCTTCTGCATTGACTTCAATAGCCAAGATATACGCGAGGTTCTCTTTAACGGTAAAGCTGGGAGTGTCTGTGTAATGAGTGATAGGTGCAATATCTTCGTTTTTGTTAGTAATAACTATTTTATAGCGAGAGGCGCCTTCTACAGGTTCCCATGATAAATTTTGGTTTATAAGGCCTACATTTTTTGGTTTGGGCAGTGGTTGGTATCGGCACCCAGTATTACTCGAGGGTAGGCCTTTTAATGTACTTTGAGAAACAGCACTGAGCCGTATTTGATAGCAGCCTACAGGTACAGATTTAAAACGATGGCTAGTAGCTGAAGCAAGCTGAGAATAAACAAGTAGATTTTTTTTATTTGTCAGCTCTACCGTGTAGTGTGTGGCATTAGGCACGGGTGTCCATTTTATTTTTTTTTCAAGGTCCCATGGCGTATCTGGTTTAGCCGTTGAATTTACAACTAAAACGGGCGGCGGTAGAAGTTTTTCCGGCTTAGTCAGAGGTGTGTTACGGTTTGCAATAATGCCAAACCCCGCCGGTACTGTAGTATTATTTAGTGAGTTATCTAAACCGACAGAACCTTCTAAAACACCGTGTACGGTTGTATTTTCTGACGCCTGCAAATAAAACTCGGTGCCTCGAACCGCGGCGACCACAGAGGGCGTAGTCACTTCGAACTGAATGGCTGGCGTTCTTTTCGGGACTTTGGTTTGCATATTGCCTTTATTGAGTCGAATTTTGGTGTCTGTGATGGGGCCTTCGTGTCCCATGGTAATTTGATCAAAGGCAATATCCGAGCCTGTTAATCCTCCCATAATGGTCATTACAGTTTGATCAGCAAATTGAACACCTACAATGGCGCCAGGTTCTAACCAAATTTGATCACCCACTTGAAGGGAATGGTTGATTCTAAGGGGAGAAGGTTCAGGGGTGATAGAGTCGGCTGTGTTAAAAGTTCCAAGACCTAATAGATAAACAACTTTTGCGTCCTGTGGGCGATTTTTTAGCCAAGGCGTTGGGAATTTAATGAGAGTGCCTGGTTGCAAAGTTTTAGGGTACTCTACGCCATTGTAGGGGCCAATTTTCTGCCAACAATCGGATTTTACTGTGTACGATTTACAAAGCCCCCATAAAGTGTCACCAGGGCGGACTGAGTAAACCCAATCCTGGCCATAACTGACCAACGGTAAAAGCAGCAACACTAATAATGTGCCTATTTTTAAGTTGGGCTTATAAATATTCATATCACTTAGATTTATGCTGCTTGATCCATCACGGGGGAAAGTCTTTTGATGGAAGCGCGAGATCAACGACGCCATGTTATTTAGGTTTTTCATCTAAAGGCCCGCACCTGCTTGTGTAATGGGCTCTAAGCGGTATCCGAATTGGTAAATTGTTTTAACGATATACCCTGTTTCTGGCCCTAATGTTAATGCGCGTCTGACGCGACTCACGTGCATGTCCACGGTTCTTGTGTCTAGCCCTGAGTTCACGCCCCAAACTGACTGTAATAAATACTCTCGAGATAAAGCCTTGCCGATGTTGGTAAATAATTCTAGGCATAGTGCATAGTCTTTTTGAGTCAGTTTGACCTCATTGCCCTCATTGCGCACCATTTGAGAGAGAGTATCTATAACAAAGGGTCCTTCTTTGATCGAGTCTAAATTTTGATCAACTCCTGCTCTTCTGGATAATGCATTGATGCGCGCACAATACTCTTGATGGCGCAGAGGTTTGCATAAGTAGTCATCTGCACCAGCCGTTAGTGCCAATACTATGTCTTCTTCAGAATCTCTGTGTGTAGTGAAAAGTACCGGGGCCTGGTCATTTTGAGAGTTTCTAATACTGTGTAAGGCGTCTAAACCGGTACCGTCTGGTAATTCCCAATCCAATATAAATAGATCTGGAGCCTCGACATTGAAGCTTGCCCTAAATGCCTTGAGTGTACTGGCATGATGGGCCTTGTGGCCTAATTCATCGAGCCAGCTCAATTGCATATCGGCTTGGGCCGCGTCGTCTTCTAACAAGAATATTTGCATCAAAAGCGCCTCGAGCTTAGTGATTTGGGGCTATCTAAGTAAGCAGGTCGCCCATTTTACAACTATTTGAGGTTTTACAGGCTTTTACATTCAAACGACACAAACTCCGCTAATCTCTACCGCAAGTAAGGGGTGATTTTTACTGAGCCTCAAATGGAGGATGAAATGGATATGGCCAAAAACGGTGCGAAAATACTGGTGAATAAACTTCAAGACAAGGGTTGTAGCGTCAGTTTAAGAACGGCTATGACGGCGCTGGGGATGATATTGCCGCTTCATGGCAAAGCGATAGATGTTTCTTCATTAATCACATCTATTACCAATGCAAGTGAAGAGGCTGCCATAGCTGCGGGTTCATGGATGAGTCGGTGTACAAGTCAGAGTATTACGCCAAGCGATGTCTTCGCCACTTTTGGTACGCGTGACGTTGGGCGATATGCTCAAGCGTTGGGTGTAGGTGTGAGGTTGAGTATCGACTGTTTGGCGCTGTCTCTCCCTGAAATGATCGAGGCATTTTGTGAAGATTATGATGGCGAACCGGTGCTGGACTTAATGAGTAGTAAGCCCTAAGTCGAAAGCGGTTTTACTCAGTCAATCAAGTTGAAGTCACTTCTTAAAATTCCAGTAATTTCTGCTTTTGCGTTGACCGGAATACTTGGCCTGATACCGGTGATGTCTTCTGCAATTTGCAAATAAATTTCTGATATTTGTTGCAATACATTGGCAGGTAGCTCGTTGTCTCTGGCTAATGCTGTACGTTCTTCCATTCGTGTTTTGTTCAAAAGAATGTCTGGGTCTGGGAAGTGATTTAAAAGCATTTGTCGGAAGGCTTCTTTAGATTTTTCTATCACTTTGCCGCCACGGTATTCTTCGCCGTCCCAAATGCGAGATGAGTCGGGTGTGCCAACTTCATCCATGTAGATCATTTTGTCTACCCCGTTTTTGTCTGTGACGTATCCAAATTCAAATTTGGTGTCTACAAATATTTGATCCACTTCGGCAAGCGCTTGAGAGATCACATCAAACCCTTCTTTTAGTAGAGTTTCGTAGTGGTTGATGTGGTCTACGCTTTTAAAGTTAAAGGCTTGGTAGTTGTTTACTATGTCGCCCTTGGTGATGTTAACGTCGTCTACTTCGGGTACGCCAGGTATGTTTTTTAAGACGCCTTTGGTAGAAGGCGTAATGAGTAACTCTGGTAGCTTTTGATCTTTTTGTAAGTCATCGGCAATGGCAATGCCACAAAATTCACGTT
>CAYZQH010000243.1:0-4883 GCA_964480055.1 uncultured Cellvibrionaceae bacterium | reverse complement strand
GCTCGGTTTTTTCTTTGTATACGGCAATTCTGTCGAGCATGGTCTCTAGTGCACCGGATTGCTCACCAGATTCCACCAGGTTACAAAATAGGTCGTCGAAGTATTTGGGCTGCTTCCTAAGGCTTGGGGCAAACCCTCCGCCGGCGGCCACATCCTCGCGAATTGATCGAATCAAGTCTGCAAGCGCGGGGTTTTCTACACCATCGGCGACAATGTCAAAGCTCTGAACCAAGGGGACGCCCGCTTTCATCATGGTTGCCATTTGCCGGGTAAAAATGGCAATGTCCATAGGCTTGATTTTTTTCTTACCCCCGCCAAATAATGGCTTGGGCTTTTTACGGACATTTTGAGCTCGTATACCCTGCTTCAGCAGTTGAGCTTTGATAATGGCAGAGCTCGGGCCAGATAACTCCCCTTCGACTTTTTTACCTTTCTTATCAATGCCTTTGTATACGAATTGTTCGATTTTGGCGGCCATTATTAATCCTTCGTTACTCGGTTTGCTTCTTCAAGGCTGGTTAGCCCCATTGCAGCCTTACGTAGCGCGGCTATGCGAAGATCGAAAAAGCCCTCGTTTTTAGCGGCTTCAGCGATTTGGATGGAATTACCTCCCTCCATTATAATCTTTGATATCTCCGGTGTGATGCGAACCACCTCATACACACCTACACGGCCTTTATATCCATTGACACATTTGTCGCAACCGGCAGGGTGGAATAGTGTGAGTTCGTCTCTACTCATGCCTATGTTGTCAAAACCCTCTTCTTCTAGAATCTCTTCAGGAATATCATCCGCTGGTTTTTTACAGGATGAGCATAGGCGCCTTGCTAGGCGCTGAGCGATAATAAGGCTGACGGTGGTAGCCACATTGAAAGTGGGTACCCCCATATTCATGAGACGAGTCAGGGTTTCTGGCGCGCTGTTTGTGTGCAGAGTAGACAGTACCAAGTGACCGGTTTGAGCAGCCTTAATGCCAATTTCGGCAGTTTCTAAGTCTCGAATCTCACCGACCATGACGATGTCAGGATCTTGGCGCAGAAATGATCGTAGTGCTTCAGCGAAGGTTAGTCCAACCTTATTATTGACATTCACCTGGTTGATGCCTTCCATGTTAATTTCCACCGGGTCTTCAGCGGTGGATATATTTCTCTCCGTAGTATTTAAGATATTAAGACCTGTGTACAGCGATACAGTTTTACCTGACCCGGTTGGCCCTGTGACCAATATCATTCCCTGTGGTTGCTCAAGCGCTTCTAAGAACATCTCCTTTTGAAAGTCTTCGTACCCCAATGCGTCAATGCCTAACTTGGCGCTGGAAGGGTCTAAAATTCGCAGTACAAGTTTTTCGCCGAAGAGTGTTGGTAGTGTGTTCACACGGAAGTCGATGGCACGCGTCTTAGATATTTTCATCTTTATGCGACCATCTTGCGGAACGCGTCGTTCAGAGATATCCATTTGGGACATCACTTTAAGGCGAGCGGCTAAGCGAATGGCAAGATTGACAGGAGGTTTGGCTACTTCTTGTAAAATGCCGTCGATACGAAGTCGCACGCGATAGGCTTTTTCGTAAGGCTCAAAGTGGATATCTGAGGCCCCCATTTTGATTGCATCAAGCAGCACTTTATTCACAAAGCGGACAATGGGAGCTTCATCAACATCAGATGTGTCGTCGTCGCCTTGGCCATCGGCGTCTACTGCCTCAATGTCGAGGTCGTCGAGTGAATCTTCATCTAAGCCACCGAGTGCATCACCAATGCTTTCTTCGGCGGCATTCAAGAAGGCCTCAACGGCCTTGCCAAGCTTATCGGCCTCTACAATTACAGCTTCCGTATTCAGGCCGGTATTAAATTTGATTTCATCAAGCGCATGAAGGTTGGTTGGGTCGGCGACGGCAACGAACAAGCGGTTGCCACGCTTATAGAGCGGCAACGATTGGTGTTTAGCGACCAGTTTGGAATCCACCAGCTTCTCAGGTAAAACTGAGGGCTGAATTGTGGTTATATCCATAATTGGCGTGCCAAACTCGTCCGAAGCGGCAAGGCAAATGGCTGAAGCGCTTAAACCGTGAGATTCAACAAGCACATAAGGTAGAGTGTGGCCAGATTGTTGTGCGGTTTCGACGGCTTCAATCGCGGTTTCTTCGTCTATGAGACCGTCTTTAACAAGTCGTCGCGCTAACCCGCTTAGCGCCGGAGCTGAGCTATTCATGTTTCTACTTCCAACGGCAGTTTGCCCCCAAGAGAGCCTCGGTTGCACTGATCTATTTATTCTAGCTTAAGTTTCTATAATGCAACGAAATATCAGAATTCACCAGCGTAAATATGCTGAGGTGCGGGATTTTTTGGTCAATTACTTTCGGTTAGGGCACAAATTAGTGTTTGGTGGCGTTTGAGGAATGGCTGGGCGCTAGCCAGTAGATGCTAGGTTAACCAATGGGGACACAACCCGGTTAACCTAGCCTCAAGGAAGAGGGGTTAGCTTCGGTTAAGCTTCCCAGCCATTTATAGAGTGAAAGCTAATTCGAAAGCATGCTGATGGCAGCACCGGCCATTAAGTACGGCCCAAGGCCCTTGGAGTCATTGGTACTGCGGCCTCGTCTCACGTAATAGCTGTAACTACCCACACTGGTGCCAACACAAGTACCGGTTAAGCTCACGGTGCCGTCTGGGTTTTCATTCACAAATTGGGTGTTTAGGCCGTTCCAGCCTTTTTGGGCGGTGATTGCATGTGCCTGATCTAAATAACCTTTGTGTACACCTTTAGCAATTGCATACACATACATGGCGGTAGCAGAGGATTCCTGCCAGTTATCAATTCTGTCAGTCTTATCAGTAATTTGCCACCATACGCCGTCTTCGTCTTGATAGCGCTCCAGTGCAGTTACTCGGCGCTGAAGGATGGCGATAATTGTTGCTCTTTGGTCTGCGTATTCTGGTGGGATGTAGTCCAATACATCTACCAGGGCCATAACGTACCAGCCTAACGATCGCCCCCAAAATTCTGGCGAGCGGCCGGTAGTTGGGTTTGCCCAGTTTTGATTTTTGGATTCGTCCCAGCCGTGATAAAGCAAACCAGTGTCATCGTCTAGAGATACTTTCTCCATCAATGTGAGTTGGTGTACCACGTCGTCAAAATTGGCAGGTTCTTCAAAAATAGCCCCGTAGTGTGCGTAAAAGGGCTCGGCCATGTATAGGCCGTCCAGCCACATCTGGTTGGGGTACTTATTTTTGTGCCAAAACCCACCGCTTTTGGTGCGTGGGTGGTTTGTTAGTTGCTGTCGTAGGGCTTGAGCGGCGGTTTTGTAGCGCGCATCTTTGGTTTGGTTATAGAGGAACAAGAGGGCTGTGCCTTCTTTGATCTCATCAATATTGTATTCGCTTTCCCGGTAGTTAGAGATGGTGCCGTCGTTTTTTATGACCCTATCAACTGTCAATTTTATGTATTCGTAATAGCGTTTGTCCCCGGTGGCTTTATATAGCTCTTCAAACCCACTTAGCACGGTTCCGGTTTGATAATCCCAATCGCCCCAACCGTTAGGGCGCCGCTCCATGATGGAGTCCGCCATTCTTACCGCCAGGACTTCTACCTTGGTCGCAGTCTGGCTGGGTTCTTCATTGGGAGTGGGGCTACTACCTGCGCCGCAGGCGGATAGAAGTGTAAAAACTAAGGCGGTTGAGCCGGCGGTCAGGAGTTTTAGTAGGCGCTTCATGGGGCCCTCGAATGACGTTAAAGGTGCTGTTGATTTTTATGAATGTCCGCTATATCAAAACGTTATGCTATAACTGCGGGATAGATTTATAACATAAATGAGTAAGAAGGTTAGTGACGTGGCACACGGCTACAGGTGTTTAGGGGCCGAGCGCCCTCTATTTGTACGCTCGGCCGTGTATCAGGAGTTAGGCGGATCACTGTATAATGAGGGTTGATATTTGAGTGAAAGAATTTATGAACATTGAAGAATACATGACCAGCTTAGGCCAACAGGCGCGCGCTGCGTCTAGGGTGTTGGCGGCGGCAGATACCTCAGCAAAAAATGCGGCACTTTTGGCCATTGCTGATCAAATAGATAAGAGCCGGGCCGCTTTATCCGATGCAAACACCACGGATATGGAAAAAGGCCAAGCCGATGGGTTAGATAGCGCACTGCTAGACAGGCTAGAGCTTACACCAGCGCGAATCGACGGGATGATTGAGGGGCTGCAGCAGGTGGCGGCGTTACAGGATCCGTGTGGAGAAATCACGGATATGGCTTATCGCCCAAGTGGGATTCAGCTTGGCAAAATGCGAGTTCCACTAGGCGTTATTGGGATCATCTATGAGTCGCGCCCCAATGTGACCATTGATGCTGCCAGCCTGTGCTTAAAATCTGGTAATGCCGCTATTTTACGTGGAGGTAAGGAAGCGATTTTATCCAATGGTGCTATTGCCCAGTGTATTGCGGAGGGGCTAGAGCAGGTGAATATGCCCCGTAGCGCGGTACAAGTGGTTTCAACCACCGACCGTGCGGCGGTGGGTGAATTGATTACAATGCCCGAATATGTGGATGTTATTGTACCGCGCGGTGGGCGGGGGTTGATTGAGCGCATTGCCGATGACGCGAAAGTCCCGGTTATTAAGCACTTAGACGGTATTTGTCACGTTTATGTGGACGGCGCAGCAGACCTAGAAAAAGCCTTCAATATTGCATTAAACGCCAAAACTCACCGGTATGGCGTATGTAATGCGATGGAAACGCTATTGGTGGATGAACTTGTTGCGCAGAAGCTTTTACCTAAGTTAATTGATGCATATTCCGATAAAGACGTGGAAGTGCGTGGATGCAACAAAACCTGCGCTATGGTTGCTTCGGCTAAAGTGGCCACGGAGGCAGATTGGGCTACAGA
>CAYZQH010000242.1:0-4898 GCA_964480055.1 uncultured Cellvibrionaceae bacterium | reverse complement strand
GGTTGTTGTCTTCTATGTGTGCCAATATTAAGTCACGCCAGCTGGCAAGTTCTTCATAGCTGCCACCGCCAATCACAAATTGCACGGGTTTACCCACGCGCCCGCCAATGCTTTGGCGCATTATGGGTACTGCCTTCACCCCGCTTAAGTCTGCCAAGTCTTTTTTAATTTGCGCCATAATTTCAAAGGCAGAGCGGCGTTGCTGCCATTTGTTAAGGACGATAATAATCAAACCGCTATTAAAGCTGGAAATATTGCCAAAGCTGCGTGGCGCACGCACTAACACTCGTTGGGCCTCGCCGCTTTCTACCAGAGGCATCAGGCGGTACTCGATTTCATCCATATAATCTTTCATAAATTCGTAGGTTGCGCCCTCTGGGCCGTTAATACGAATAAAGAATGCGCCTCTATCCTCTTTGGGGGTATATTCTTGCGGCAATATTTGGATTAACCATGCAGAGGCTGCTATGAATGTAAAAAAGGTTACCACTGTTAACCATCGGCGCTTTAAAGCCCCATGGAGTAATTTAGAATACGCATTCTTAAGCGCGGTGAATTGTCGGTCTATCCCACGGGTAACTGCAGAATCTTTCTCAGAGGGGCGAAGTAAGCGTGACGCAATGACTGGGGAAAGTGTTAATGCAACAAAGCTAGAAAATATCACTGCTGCACTCATGGTCAAAGCAAATTCAGAGAATAGGCGGCCAATATTGCCTCCCAGTAAGCTAATGGGTGCAAATACGGCAATAAGAACGGCCGTGGTTGCAATCACGGCGAAGCCCACCTGACGCGCACCTTTATAAGCGGCAACCAACGCACTTTCTTTGTACTCGGTCATGCGTCTGTGAATGTTTTCTAATACTACAATGGCATCGTCCACCACCAAACCAATGGCCAAAACCAACGCCAGTAGGGTTAATAAATTAACCGTAAAGCCAAATGCGTTAAGTACAATAAAGGTGGCAATCAATGAAACGGGAACGGTAACGGCAGGTACCAACATAGCTCGTACGCTGCCCAAAAAACAGTAAATAACAAAAATCACTAGGGCAATGGCTATGCTTAGGGTTTTATAAACCTCGTCAATAGCTTGTTCAATAAATACAGAGCTGTCATAGCTTTGTTTTATGGTAATGCCACTAGGTAGAGTGGCGTTAATGCGCTCCGCCTCAAGTTTTGCGTTACGAGCCACGTCAATGGTGTTTGCTGTGGACTGTTTGGTAATGCCAATGCCAACCATAGATTGCCCGTTACCACGAAAGCTTAACCGGTGCTCGGTTGCACCTTTCACCACTGTAGCCACATCACCTAAACGAATGTGGTGACCATTGGGGCTGCGTTTTATGACCAGTTGCTTAAAATTACTAGGCGCCACAAAAACGCGATCTAAGCGGACTGAAAACTGGCGTGTTTGGGATTCAATAAAACCCGCGGGGAGTTCAATATTCTCTGCGCGCAGGGCCGCTTCAATATCACTGATGGTGAGTTGGTGGGCCGCCAATTTAATTCTGTCTACCCAGATACGTAAAGCATAGCGTTGGCCACCGCCAATTCTTACGCGGGCTACGCCATCCACTATAGAGAAGCGATCTACCAAGTACCGCTGGGCGTAGTCGGTAAGGTCTGGCACCGTCATGCCTTCGCCAGCCAAGTTTAGCCACATAATTACGTCATCATTTGAATCTACTTTTTGCACGTCGGGTAGGTCGGCTTGCTCTGGGAGGTCATCTAATATACGTGCAACACGGTCACGTACATCATTGGCAGCAGATTCAATATTGCGTGAAACATCAAACTCTATGTCGATGCTAGAGCGCCCATCTTGGCTGGACGACTGAATAAACTGGATACCCTCTAAGCCAGAAATACGTTCTTCAATGATCTCGGTAATGCGTGTTTCTACTACTTTGGCCGCTGCGCCTGGGTAACTGGTGCGAATAGAAATTATCGGTGGGTCAATATTTGGGTATTCTCGTAAGGGGATACGTTGAAATGAGATAACCCCAAAAACCACCAGCAGCAAGCAAAGCACTGAGGCAAATACCGGTCGTTTAATACAGACATCCGATAAAATCATGCGCTCAGTCGCCGTTATTGGCGCGAATTATTTCGGCCACCGAACCTGGAGCCGTTTGCTCGGCTTGAATGGTGATTGTGCGACCGTTACGTAGGCGCATCATGCCGTGTGTCACAATTTTATCTCCAACATTAAGCCCATGCGTAGCCACAATATGCCCATTGCCTCTGGGACCGGTGGTGATTTCCTGCTTTTTTACTTTTAGTGGCTGAGTGTTGCTGACTAAATAGACAAAGTTTTTATATCCCTCTTGAATTAACGCTTCTTCAGGGATTAATAGTTCTTTCCGCTCGGGTTGTTGAATAGTTATGTGCATGAGTAACCCAGCTTTTAGTTGCCCATTTGGATTTGGGAGTTTGGCGCGGGCCTTGATTGAGCGGGTGTTGATATCAATGCGAGAGTTGATACTAGTAATCGCCCCTGTGAACCGCTGATTGGGTACGCTAGGAGATGAAGCCAACACGGCTAACCCCGGGGTTAATGTATTCATATATACCGAAGGCACCGTGAAATCCAGTTTCATAGTGCGGGTGTCATCTAGAGTAGTAATGCTGTCCCCTGGGCGCACCAGTGTGCCTAGGCTGATATTTCTAAAACCCACCTGGCCATCAAAGGGTGCGACGATAATTCTATCCTCCAAGCGCGATTGTGTGGCCTCCCACTGCGCTTTAGCGGCATTATAAGTGCGGATTTTTACGTCCAGCTCTGCCTCTGAAGCTAAGCCTTTGGCTGCTAATGCGGTGACCCGGTCCAATTGTTGTTTAGCTTCTGAAAAATGCGATTTTGCTGCTTGAAGTAGGGCGTGCTCTTCATTACTGGTCATTTGGGCTAAAACATCACCTGCTTTCACGGTTTGCCCATCGTCAAAATGAATGGCACGAATGGTGTCGGTAACCGTCGCCGTTAGAGTAATAGCTTCATTGGCCTTGAGGGTGCCTAGCGCTTCAATGGTCTGAACAAAGGGCTTTTCTTCTAGGGTTGTGACGATGACGGGGATGGGTGCTTTTTGCGCGTGAGTAAAGTCGCCAATAACCAATAGTACAAACCCAAGAATACGCCACATAATTTGCCCTTGATTTGTATGTAGAGTTACTTGGTAAGAGTATAAGGGGATTGATCAAAAAGCCAAAGTGTGGCGGCTGATAATTTCATAGGTAACGCGCAAATTGTTGAGGTTTAATTCCAAAAAAATGGAAGTTGGCCCTAAGGCACTTTTGTGCGTTTTTTGAAGCCGACCCTAAAGTTTTTTGCAGTTAGGCCTATTAATGACTAAATTAGCCCGTCAAATGAGCTGCACAGCTATAGTGGTATTTAAGCCACATTGCCCGTTGTACGCACGCGCTTGCTGCCTTTGGGGACGGGGGCACGTTTGGCTGCCAGGCGTTTTTCAATATGTGCATCCACCAGGTTTTTAATGGCAATCAATAAGCCTACCACCAAGAACGCCCCCGGGGGTAAAACGGCCACTAAAAAGCCTGGGTAGTTATCCCCTAGAATGTTCAATTCCCAACTGCGTGCGCCTTCCCCAAACAATAAATGCATATTGCTGAGTAATGTGCCTTCGCCAATGAGCTCGCGTACCGCACCCACGCACACCAGTACTAACATAAACCCCATGCCCATCATAAAACCGTCGACGGCCGACGGGAGTAGAGCATTTTTACTTGCGTAGGCATCGGCGCGCCCTAAGATGGCGCAGTTGGTCACAATGAGAGGAATAAATATGCCTAGAATTTGGTACAGCTCATAGGTGAACGCCTGCATCAGTAACTCTGTACAGGTGGTAAATGCGGCAATGATCATCACAAAGGCTGGCAAGCGCACGGCATCACTTACGGCTGAGCGAATTAATGAGACAGATATATTAGACCCCATTAAAACCAACAGCGTGGCCAAGCCAAGGCCTAAGGCGTTCACCACAGAGCCGCTTACGGCCAATAGTGGGCACAGCCCCAGTAATTGAACCAGTGCTGGGTTGTTTTTCCAAAGACCGTTTTGGCTTAGGGTTTTAAATTCTGATGTTTCCATAGTGCGTGCCGTAAAATAATTTTTAAAACTCAAGACGAAGGGGGTGTTCTTCGTACGCTTCTAGTGCGGCTTTTACTTGTTTGACCACTGCCCGCGGTGTAATGGTGGCACCGGTAAATGCATCAAAATCACCGCCGTCTTTTTTGACGGCCCAATTCTCTATGGCAGGGTTGGATAAGCTCTTGTTATTAAAGCTTAAAACCCATTCACTTTTGGCCAAGTCTACCTTATCGCCAAGGCCTGGGGTTTCTTTGTGGCTAAGTACGCGCACGCCAGCAATAGAGCCATCCGTCCTAATGCCAATAATCATAGATATATCTCCGCTGTACCCTTCGGGTGTCACAGCAGGCAGAATGATACCCACTACGTGGCCACTATTTGTGGCCACATTGGCTTGGGTGTCTTTGGCAATATTGAGTGTTTCTGTCAGTGCCACGGGTAAGTTAACAGTGGTGTTGAGCAGGTCATTATCATGGGTTTGTTCTGGGAAAATCTCAAACAAGGCTTTTTGTTTTGCGGCACGTTCAGACGCCGCAATACGTGCCTCTGTGCTTTGAAACGTAAATGCAATAAGCCCCGCGGTAACCACGGCAAACGCGCCTAATATTAGGCTGTTGGAGGATATGGTTTTGCCTAGCATAAATTACCTTAACGTCATTCGCGCTTGGTGGTGGCTTGAGTGGGTTTGTTGTGGCCGTAGGTTCTGGGTAAGGTGTAGTAGTCCAAAAAGGGCGCAGTAAAATTCATCAGTAGTACAGCAAAGGCTACGGCATCCGGGTAGTTGCCCCAAGCG
>CAYZQH010000241.1:0-4918 GCA_964480055.1 uncultured Cellvibrionaceae bacterium | reverse complement strand
GTTCGGTCGATGAATTTTGGGAGCTTTTTAACAATAAGCGCTCTGGTGCAAGCAAATTGTTTATTGTGGGCATTGCTGCCTCGGCATTACTGGGTGTTGGGGCCATTCAGTTCATGGCCAACCCAGAGCCTGTACCCGCGCAGCCGCAAATTTCAGAAGAAGAATACCGCAGTGAGCTAGAACACAAATACCGTTTAGAGAGGACGCAAAAAAACTTGGCTGGGTTATTTAATAGCCTAAATTTTGACGCGCGTTGGCAGGCCCATTTACAAGAAGAAATTCGCCAGTTAGAGCAATTACTGGGCACAGAAAATTTATTGGTGCAAAGCGCCAAGGACCAAGCCTACAGCGAATACGTTAATATCATTAGAAGCAAAATACAAAGTCAATCATATGATGAGGCAAAAGCCTTAATTGAAAACGCCCAGTACTATAGTTCAGGTGTCTCTGATCTGGCGCAATTTAAAACAGATATTGACGCGCAGTTAGCAGCCATTACGCAAGAAAAAGCCTTGGCTGCACAAAAGGTGCAAGCACAAAAAGCTGCGGCGGCAGCAAAAGCCGCTGCACAAAAAAAGTTGCAAGCCAAAGCGAGCAGCTCGAAGCAATTTAATGCGGCGCTAAAAACGGTCAACGATCAACTTAAATGCGACCGACTATTGGATATGCCGGCTTTTGAGCAATCCATTGCCACGCTTAAGCGTACCAGTTCTGCTAAATACCAAAAGGCGGAGCCAAAAATTGTGAGTGACTTAACTGTGTGCATTAAGCGCATTACGCGTAACTTCCCCTCTGAAGGGTTAAAAGCACAGAAGTCGGCGCAGGCATTATTTGGTAATAAAGTCTCTTTTGCGGCCAGTAAAACACCCTCTAAAGATACGTGTAACGCAACTTTGGCAGGGCTGGGTACTCGTGGTAGGCGCTCGCGTTGCCAAGATACACTGTCTAGCGGCACCAAAAGCCCACTCACCGTTGTGGTACCTGCCGCAGAAGGTTTAAAACCCTTTGCTATTGGCCGTTATGAGGTGAGTGTGTCGGAATACAACCAGTATTGTTTAGCCACTAACAGCTGCGCCCCCTTGCCCGCATCTAAAAAAGCCTTGCCAATTACCGGGCTATCATCAGGTCAGATACAGGGGTATTTAACCTGGTTGAGTGAGCAAAGCGGTCGCATTTACCGTTTACCTACGCAGCAAGAGTGGACAATAGCCGCCAAGGCAAAAGGTCGCGGCTTGGACTCTAACCGTAATTGTAAACTGAATATTCGCGGCATTGAAAAGGGCGGGTCTTTGGTGCAAGCGGCCATTGGCCAGCAAAATGGGTGGGGACTGGTGAACTATGTGGGTAACGCACGCGAGTTGGTAACAAATGGCTCTACCTGGCTTGCTGTGGGTGGCTCATATAATACTGAGATGACTGAATGTGGCTTTGCTAGCGCAAAATCATTTTCTGGCAGCACCGATCAAGAGACCGGGTTTCGTGTACTAAGAGAAATACAATAGGCAGAATGCAACGCGGGCTTGAACCTAAGCTTAAGCATGTGAACATGTTATGACAGACATTAATTATTCCGTAATGCTTCGCCATTTGGTAGAAGACTATTTCGATCAGCGGTTAACCCGTATAGAATACGTGGCACAGCGTCGCAGCTTACTAGATCGTATTGATCACGAGTTTAACGGAGAAGTTGACAGCAAAGGATGGCCAGAGTCTGACCTCTCACTGGTGCCCCAGGTTACGCAAGAGGCATCCACTCCTTCTTCAAATGAGCATTCCACACCCTCACTGCCAGCTGACCTGGCGGATGGGAAAGGTGTAGATTAGCAACGCCTAAAATTTATTCTCTGGCTGAGCGTGATGCAATAATCAGTCAGTGATCATTGAAAACTTAGCAGACTTTAATAATGACTTTAATACGCCAGGTGCGTAATTTGAACCAAAGGGTATAACTATGAACCTTGTGCAATTTTTTCAATCCGGCGGCCCGTTTATGTATGCCATTTTGGTGGTATTGGCATTAGGTTTGGCCATAGCCATAGAGCGCTTTATTGTCATTGGCGCTACGGGTGTTAAAACCAACAAAGTGTGGAAGCGTTTACGACCAATGCTAAAAGCCAATGACTTTGAGCGGGCCGCCACAGTATTAGAAGACCAAGAAACACCCCTGGCCATTGTGTTGCAATACGGGTTGGCTAAAATGGGTGCCAACGCTAAGCGCGAATCTGTAGAGTCCGCCATGGAAGAAGGCATAATGGAGGTTATGCCACAGTTAGAGCAGCGTACCCACTACTTAGCCACGCTAGCCAATATCGCTACCTTATTGGGGTTACTCGGAACCATCATTGGTCTTATTCAAGCATTTACGGCCGTTGCCTCTGCAGACCCTGCAGAAAAAGCCGACCTACTCTCTGCCAGTATTTCCGTTGCCATGAACACCACTGCATTTGGTTTGTGTGCAGCCATTCCAATGATTTTAATTCACTCGGTGTTGGCCACTAAAACCACCAAGCTGGTGGATACCATAGAGATGGCCACGGTGAAGTGCCTTAACTTAATGGCCAAAGATTAATTGCCCCATGAAACTCCGTCGCAGCAAAGCCCTGCACGAAACCGTAGAGTTAAATATCACTGCGTTTCTTAACTTGATGGTTATTTTAGTGCCATTTTTGTTAATTACCGCTGTGTTCTCACGTATCACTGTGCTGGAGCTAAATTTGCCACAGCTCAATAGCACCTCAAACCCCGGTCAAAAAATTGACCTTCAATTACAATTGGTGATTACGCCAGAGTTTGTGGATGTGCGTGATGCCACCGTGGGCCGTTTAAAAGAGTTTCCAACAGAAGGCGGTGCCATTAACTGGGCGCCCATAACCGAGTTATTACTGGCCATAAAAACGCGTTACCCAGAAAAAACTGACATCACCTTGTTACTTCACAAAGACATTCCCTATAAAACGCTCATTGCTGTTATGGACCATGTGCGCAGCACAGAGGTTGTTAATGTGGCCACGTTAGAAGAGGTAGAGTTGTTTCCTGCGGTGTCTATTGGTGATGCGCCAGAACTAACCGAGCTTTCTACCCAAGAGGTTAGCTTGGATACATTGCCCCCGGCCCAGTGTTGTCGACGGAGGTAACCAATGAAAGGCGGGTCTCGTCGTGCTAGGCGTATGCAGCGCCACCACAATATGCGTAAAGCGTCACCGCTGAATTTGGTGTCGTTAATGGATATTTTTACTATTTTGGTGTTCTTTTTATTGGTGAACTCGTCCAGTGCACCCCAATTACCCAGCCAAAAAGATTTACAGCTCCCTACATCCATTGCGCAAAAAGCCCCAAAAGAAACCTTAATTTTGGTTATTACCCCTCAAAGCCTTTTGGTACAGGGGCAGGAGGTTGCCAAAATTAAAGGTTTACTCCAGCAAGAGGGCGATGTGATTGCGTCGCTTAAAAAAGAATTAGAGTTTCAGGCAAAAAATAAGACCATTACCCCGCGCAGTAAAGCGGACAAAAACAAGGGCCATGCGGTAACTATTATGGGCGACCAAAACGTACCTTACGCCCTACTCCGTAAAATTTTAGCCACCTGTCAGCAAACCAATTACACAGAAATTGCGTTTGCCGCTCAGCAAAAAGCTAAGCCTAAGTCGTAAGGTGGATTGATGAGCGCAATGAATTATCAGCAGCTTACGCTACGCTGGCAGCCCAACAAAAAAGGCGATTGGCTTTTCTTATTGTTGGTCGCAGTATGTGTGGTGGCGTTATTGGTAGGCGGCATTGTGCTGTCTACCATGGAAGTGCCCAAGCGCCCACGTGCAGCTAAACCTGTAGTGCCCGAGCGTGTTGCAAAATTTATTACCGAGCGCAAAAAACCTAAACCAAAACCTCCAGCACCAAAACCTAAGCCAAAACTAAAACCAAAGCCGGAGCCCAAAAAAGAACCCAAACCTGATAAGCCGAAGGTTGAGCGCAAAAAGCCCAAAAAAGTAAAAAAGCCTATTACCAAAGCCCAAAAGAAAGCGCGTGAAAAAGCCGCCAAAAGTGGTTTGTTAGCACACATGAGTGATCTTAATGATCTTATGGATACCTCCGAGGTAAGCAAGCAAGTTAAAGGCTCTATCAATAAAAGTAAAAGCGCCAAACAGTCTGCTGGTTTAAATGCCAAAGTGTTTGCCGCTAACTCAGCCGAAGGCAGTGGTGGTGTGGATGCCACTAAATACGCCAGTACAGCAGGCAGCACTCAACTGTCAAAGGCAGAGCTTACAGCTGCCCAAGCGGCATTGGCCGCCACCGATGACGCATTTGCAAAAGTGGAAGATGGCGGCGCGGTTAGCGCAAAGAGCCGTTCAGAAGAAGAAATCACCCTAGTGATGGACCGTTACAAGGGGCAATTGCAATCCTTATATAATCGCGCACGTAGAACCAACCCTTCGCTTAAGGGCAAGTTGGTGTTGGCCATTACGATTATGCCAGATGGCAGCGTGAGTAAAGTGTCGGTTGTTAGTAGCGAGCTAAACGATACTAAGCTAGAGCGTCGTATAGTTGCGCGCGTTAAAGGGTTTAAATTCGGTGCCAAGGATGTGGACGTTGTAACGGTCAATTATCCTATCGAGTTTTTGCCTTAGTTTTTTCACACGGTATTTACGCTTTGTAAATTATCTTGGCTAATACCCTCAGAAAAACCTGAAAGGCACCTCTAACAATGCGCTTATTCTTCCATCACTGTGTCGGTTCAGCCCTTACACAAAAATATATTGCTAGAGGTGTTCTGTAGGCAAATACTGCACTGAATCCGTGATTTAATCCTACGAATATTCAGGGCAACTTTTCACAGGCTCACAAGTACTTAAGTAGTAATATTTTGGTGTGTAGGTAAGGCGCTATTAATTCTTAAGTATGGTTTTTATTGGGGGCCGTGCAT
>CAYZQH010000240.1:0-4919 GCA_964480055.1 uncultured Cellvibrionaceae bacterium | reverse complement strand
TCATCAGCAAACTGTAAAACGCCAGATTTCTTGGCCTGCTCTACGGCTTTTTTCAGTTTTACGGGCTCTGGCTCGGGTTTTTTCTCGGGCTTCTTTTCGGGTTTTTTCTCTTCCGGTTTCTTTTCTTCTGGCTTTTTTTCTTCCGGTTTTTTCTCTTTGGGTTTAGGCGGTGGAGGCGGTAGCTCCTTTTTCTTTATTATCACCTTGGCCAACTGTGGCGGCAGTTTTTCTAGCTCTTCTCGCTTGGGCTCGGGTACGTTTATCGCGGGTATCACTACACCTAATATCAAAAACGGAATTAACAGCGCGCCTAGCACCTTCCAAAAGCGGCTGTCCTCTTGGGTTTTTGCCCAGGGCAATTCTAGGTTGGGTGTATATACCGGGGGCACTTAGCTGCCCTCCGTAGCGCTGGGCTCTTCGGCAGGGGTTTTACTCACCGCTAAAGAGATGTTTCTAAATTCAGATTTAGCGCACGTGGTCATTATCTTTTTAAGCAAAGTATAAGGAATGCTTGCATCCCCCATAATGGTTACGTCGCGGCCCTTTTCTTTTTCTTCTGGGGTTTTGTAGGGTTTACGGCTGGCCAAATAGGTGAGTTCTTTTTTTAGTGCGGCCAGTTCTTCATCTTTGCTGTTTAAGGCGGTGTCAACGGTAGCTACGGGGCGGCCGTCTACCAGAATATCCTCGCTACTAACCATGACTACTACGGTGTTCTCGGGCTTTTTCTCTGCTGCGGATTCTGGCAGTTTAATGCTTTTGTTATTTTGCAGTACTTCTACTTCTGAGGAGTTAACCAGTAAGAAAAATACCAAAATGGTAAAAATATCCATTAAGGACACTAAGTTCAGTTTGGACGCACCGTTGTAGCGGTCGCGGCGGCGTACGGTTCTGCGGGAGTGGGCGCTGCGTCTCATTGGGCCGTTACCTCCGCGTTTTGTGCGTTGGTAGCTGCAGCTTTAAGCGGGGCATCACCTAAGGATATTTCTGGAAAGAGTTCGGCATCAACTACGTTGGCGGCAACAACGGCCTTAAAGGAGCGTACGGTATCCATAGTGCTGACAACGGTTTGGTAGTTGGTATCGGTTTGCGAGAGGATAAAAATATCGCGCTTTTCTATGCCCCGGTCTTGCAGTAAACGCTTGGTTTCTTGCAGTACCGTAGACAGCATTTTGTAGTCGTATTCGCCGTCTTTTTTGGTCACGGTTTTTAACGGGGTGCCTGCGGGGTAGTTCACCACAAAGGCGCCAGGCTCTATGACCACCTCAAGCATTTTGTTTTTTGGGTCGTCCTCGGGCGTGGCATTGTCTGCAGCCAAATCTGGCAGCTTTAGATCCAGCACCGAAACATGGGAAAACACCATGCTCATCAACAATACCGGTACCAATATGATCATTAAGTTCATAAAGGAGGTAATGTCGAGGTCGGCCTCTTTTTTGGCTCGTCGTCGAATTCGCATACCGAAACCTAAGGGTTACTTACTGGGAGTTTTTGGGTCGGCGGTGCGTGTCTTGGCGCTTAGGGTATTGGCGTTGGCAAGAATGTTTAAACACTTCACCCCGGCCATTTCTAGGCTGTCTATGATCTCGTTGGTTTTGTTTTGTAAGGTGGTGTGTATCAGTAGTAAAGGAATGGCGGCCATCAAACCAAAGGCCGTGGTGTTCATGGCCACAGAAATACTTTGTGACAGCAAGTTGGCTTTTTCTGCTGGGTCTGCGTTGGCAACGGCGGTAAATGCGGCAATCAAACCCATAATGGTACCGAGTAAGCCAAGCAAGGTGGCAATATTGGCAAGCGTTGCAATGTACGCGGTGCGTTTTTCTAGGCGCGGTACAGTCTCTAGCACGCCTTCTTCCATGGCGTATTCAATGTCTTCGCGGTGTGGGGTGTGTGCCATGCGGGCAAGGCCGGCGGCGATAATTTGACCAATGGGCGCGCGGGATTTGCGGGCCGTCTCGCTGGCGCCTTTAAAATCTTTGCGCTTAAGCAGCGGCAACAAGCGGTTAAAGGTACTGCGGTTGGTCATTTTGGCGCGTGTTAAATATAGCCAGCGTTCTGTAGCCACGGCTAAGCCAAATACCAATACCAGCGCGATGGGGTACATAAACGGGCCACCGTTTTGAAAAAAGCTGACTGCGGTATTAAAAAAACCCATGGTTATTTGGCCTCCAGTAAACCGGTGTTAAATTGCGTAAAACGCATTTGTCTTTAGTAGTAGGTGTTGTGGGGTAAGCACTGCGTTAATAACAAAGGCCACCCACTGTAAAAAAGCCACGGCATTAAAAACTGTAGCTGATTAAATGTAATGATGGAAGAGGGTACTCATCACCATTGCGAATAACAATTGCTTTATTCCGTTTCGGTGCCGCTTTTGGTTAATTGCTCTATAAATTGCAATTGGCGACGATGCTCTGGGCGCTCAATGTGCGCAAATACATCGTTTTGCAATTTTGTCACCAGTGATTGTTTAAGCATAGTTTGGTCGTCTGCCGCTTGCCACGGCACAATATAAAGTACTTTGGGCTGCTCTTGGTTACCGGTGATGGTGTCGCTCAATACAATGACGCCTTCCTCCTGTGCTTGTACCGGGCGGAGCCAAGATGCGCAAAATACCATTAACCAGAGCGCGATTGCCGAATTTTTTCTATGTTTATTTTTTGTGACTGTCTTCACTGTGGGTTAGCCTCAGCAATACGGCGTTTAAGATCAATAATCCAGCCTTGTAACTCACGGCTTGGCTCTTGGCTTACCCTTAAGGCCAGCTCGTATTGGGCAAGCGCTAGGTCGAATTTACCCATATACAGGTCATATAAAATGCCTAGGTTACGTAACGTTTGTGGTGCATGTGGCCATACGCCTAGGGCTTGTTTGTAGATGGCTTCTGCCTCATCAAAGCGCCCTTGTTCACGCAGTAGCACACCCAGTTGGTTGTAGGCGTCGTTATTGTTGGGGTTGGTGGTAATGGCTTTTTCAAAACTCGCTTGTGCGTCTTCCAATTGGTTTTGCTGCCTTTGAACAATGCCTAAATTAACAAACGGGCCGGAAAAAGTCGGGTGGCTTTGGGTTAAAGCGGTTAATAGTTTGTTGGCCGTGCTCCAGTCTTCTGCTTGCATGGCCACATGGGCTTGATCAAATAAATGTTTAACTTCAGGTGGTGGGTTAATGGTTTGCGTTAAATAGGGGTTTGGAATCAATACGATGGGCGTTTCAATACCTTCGGCAGATTCTTCGACCGTCATCGGGCTGGAAGCGTCTTTTTTGGTCATGCCACCACAGGCGCATAAGCCCAACACAAAGGCAATGAGCAATACGCTTGTTAATGGGCGTAAGCCACTAATTGAGCAGCGGTAATCAGTGTAGGCCATGACTTACCTCTGAGGTAGTTTCTTGTTTGCCGTAGCGTGCAGGCAATAGTTTTGCCAGCTCTTTAAGGCTTTGTTTTACCCAGTCATCATAATAGCCATCCCAAGCGCGCTCGGCGTTGGCTGCCAAAAGCTCTACAGATTTTTCCTCAAAGGGGTAGGCTTGTTCTTCTAATAAAATTTCGTATTGCTCCATGGCTAAATCGTCTAGGCCCTTGGGGCGTTCTGAGTCGAGTAAGTCACGGCTGAGTTGGGAGTACACATTCCCAATGCGGTAGTTGGCTTCGGTGACAAAATCGCCAACGCCGTAATTAATGACTGTTTTATAGGCATCTAACGTACGCTCTAGGGCCTTTTTCTTACTCTTAAAGCTCTTTTTAATGGGCAAGGTGAGTTTGATACGTTCAAAGCGATTAAATTCTTCTAGGGCAAGTTCACTGGAGCCGTATGCGGCCAAGTAGTGGGCGCGCTCGGTGGTGTTTTTGCCGGCTTTTTTGTCGGCCCGTATTAATTGCTGCAGCCAATAGCGGCGGGCATTGGTATCGCCGCGTGCGGTCACCATCTCTAACACATGGTTGCGTGCCTCTGTGGCCAAATCTAGCGGTTGAGGGTAAGCCTTGATGTATTTTTTGTAAGCGTCAATGGCGGCCTTCTCACGGCCAGATTTGTGGTAAAGCTCGGCGGCTAAATATAAGGTTTGGCGCTTGGTTTCTGGGTCATCGCTGCTGTTGGCCATTTCGGTTAGGGCGGCGGCGGCTTTATCCCACTGCTTTAGTTCTTGGTAAATCAGCGCAAACTTGGGCGCTAGCGTTTTGGTTAAGGCATGCTGGGGGTAGCGGCCTTTAAATTGTTGGAGCAATACCTCGGCTTGCGACCAATTTTTTTGCTCCATTAAGTAATTACCAGCTTCGTATTGTGCCTTAACAGAGATTTTGCTGCCTGGCGATATATTCTCAATGGCCAGCCATTGATTGATGGCGCTGTCTATATCGCCCTGCACCACTTTTTGCTCTGCGCTTTTGAACATACTGGCGGCAATACGCTCTTCAATTTGCGGTCGCTCTTTGCTGGTGGGCGTCAGGCGGGTTAGCACTTGGTGGTAGGCCGCTTCTGCTTCTGTAAATAGGCCTGCGTCAAATTTGGTATGGGCCACTATCAGCCAAGCGGTTTTTTGTAGCGCTACTGCTTGTGGTGGGTCCCACGCGGTTAAGCGCTCGGCCAGCGGTAGGGCTTGCTCGTGTGCGCCTTGCTCAAATAAGGTGTTAGCCGCTTCGGTTAATACTGGGGCGGCTTGCGCATCAAAGGGGTAAAAATCCGCGAAGAGAATGGCGTTTTGAATTTTGGCGGTTTGCCATTGGGCTTTGGTTTCGGGCTCTGCGCTTGTATCTATTAGCTTTTGAATGGTCACGATAGCGTTGTACCCAGCTTTGGAGCCATACATTTGGTCTAGCCGCTCAAAGGCCACGGCTTCATATGTGGCTACAGCCCTGGGTAAATCATTGGCCTCGTGGTAGGCCTCGGCCATTAAGAATATTTTCTCGCCGGTGGTTTCATGCTCTG
>CAYZQH010000239.1:0-4924 GCA_964480055.1 uncultured Cellvibrionaceae bacterium | reverse complement strand
ATGGGGGTTGTTGCGTTGACCTGTGTGATAAAGCTACCGCAAACCATTACCGCTAGAGTAGATATAGAAGGCGCAATTGAAATGGCGGTGGTGGCACCGGAAGATGGTTTTATTCTAAAAAGCCATGTTGTGGCGGGGCAACCGGTTGAAGAAAGCGAATTACTCGTGCAACTGGATGACAAAGATTTGCTCTTGGATGTACAGCGCCTACAAAGCGAAGTGATTGAGTATGAACGCGAATTCACTAAAGAGTTGAATGCGCTCAACCACGTACAGATAAGAATAGCGAAATCTAAAGTGGCCCAGGCTAAGGCTCAGATGGAGTTGGCAAGTAAAAAACTGAAGCGCACTCAAATTAAAGCGCCAATGAGCGGGCAAATTATTCGTGGGGATTTGAGCCGGTCTATTGGCTCACCCGTAAGTCAAGGGCAGATACTATTTGAAGTGGCGCCGCACAACAATTTTAAGGTGGTGGCCTGGGTACCCGAGCGCTCTATCTCAAAAGTCGCAGTTGGTATGAGCGGAAAGGCCTTATTAAAAGCGGCACCTAACGCCCCCGTTTTTTTCAAAATAACGCAAGTATCATCGGTTTTTTCTAGTGAAGAGCAAGCGATTGTATATCGAGTTGAAGGAGCAATTGAAGGGCCCGTAAATCAAATGCGCCCAGGGATGACCGGCTTAGCTAAAATTAGTGGAGCAGAACAGGCGGTTATAGTTACTGCGGCAGAACGCATGTTTAATTGGCTTTGGATAAAACTATGGGCCTGGTTTTAAATGAGTGGCCAACAGGTTCAAAAAACAGATCACCAACACGCTCTGGCGCAGCCAGATTTATGGGATCAGCTACTTGATTGTACTTTGAGGTTGGCGCCACATGTGACGTTTTCTTCTCAACAAAATCGTGGCGAGAATTTGGTTATTGTCCATAACCCACTAAAGAATCAATTTTTTAAAACCACCATTTTTGTGAAAGAGTTGCTTGTTCACTTGGATGGTGAAAAAACCATTCGTGAACTATTGACGCAAAATTCAAGTTTAGAATCTGCATTGCTTGAAAGCGAATCCAGCGCAATATTGATGTCTAAGCTTATTGAGGCGGGCGTTGTTGTTTCGGATTTATCCATCGACTTTGAACAGAGCATTAAAAAAAGTGCTCAGCAAGAATCTAAGAAACGGTTAATGCAATGGGTAAGGCCTTGGTTTATTCGCATCCCCATTTTTAACCCGAATACATTGCTAACTGTGCTCAATAAAGCCACGTTTTGGGTTTGGTCGCCTAAGATATTTGCCTTGTGGTGTGCATGGCTTGTATTGGGCGTACTGGTGGCCGAACATCAGTGGCCGACACTGACACATTATTGGGATACACGTTTTTTTGACCCTCAAAATATAATTTTGGTGGTATTTATCTACCCGTTTCTAAAAATGCTACATGAACTTGGGCACGGGCTGAGTACCAAACGGTGGGGTGGAGCCGTCCACGAAGCCGGCGTGGCCTTGTTGTTTTTTATGCCTGTACCATATGTGGATGCGTCATCCAGTACCTTATTTACCTCAAAGTACCAACGTATAGTTGTATCCGCTGCGGGTATGATTGTGGAGCTGACCGTAGCGGTAGGGGCGCTCCTATTATGGACCGTTACTGACAATATTTTAATTAAAGATATTTGTTTCAATATCATGCTCATAGGCGCAGTGTCATCTTTGTTTTTTAACGGTAACCCACTGTTGAGATATGATGCCTACTACATGTTGTGTGACGGCTTGGAGCTACCCAATCTAGGTACGCAGGCTAACCGGTATTGGATAAATCTGATTAACGGCTTTGCCGTTGGCAAGCGCGAGTCAACGTTTGACTGCGCGACTGTATACGAGAGAGCCTGGTATTTTTTTTACGGATTAGCGTCTTATTGTTACCGAATCGTTTTAAGTTTGTGGATAGCCATATATGTGGCTAGCCAGTACTTAGCGGTTGGGTTGTTGTTGGGTGTATGGTCTTTGACATCGCAATGGTTTTTACCGGTGGCCGCTTGGTTTAAAAACGCTATGTGGCAGTCCAAGCAAGCGCACAGTCAGCTTCGTTTTTTGGGTGTAACACTAATGAGCGCAGTGGTGCTTCTTGGTGTTGTGTTGTTTGTACCTGTTGACAGGCCCGAAGTTGCAAAGGGAGTCATTGTTGCCACTGGTGATCACTTAATAACTGCCGGTGTGAATGGTTTTGTGGCAAATGTAGCGGTTGCCCCAGGGGAAAGTGTAA
This sequence comes from uncultured Cellvibrionaceae bacterium, assembly GCA_964480055.1. GTDB lineage: Bacteria > Pseudomonadota > Gammaproteobacteria > Pseudomonadales > Cellvibrionaceae > CAYZQH01. The sequence continues at coordinate 2,667 of CAYZQH010000239.1, read as the reverse complement.
GTAAAGGCGCGGTGATCATGCAGTTGAAGAACAAGGAGTTGGATACCAAGCTTACCCATGTATCAATGCAGATTACGCAAACTCAGCTGTCGTTAAATCAAACCTTATCGAGCGCCTCAAATGAAACCGCTTGGTATCGCTCATTGCTGGATACCTATCAATCTGAATACAAAGATCTATTGAAGCAAAAGCAGGCATTGGTGGTAAGAGCAAAAGTGGCCGGGCAAGTGACTTTTAAAGACGGTATCTATTTTCTTGGTCGCTTTGTAAAACGGGGACAATCTATCGGTATTGTATCTTCAAAGGAGCACCGTGCTGTATTTGTATTGACGCAAGGTCAAGTCGCCAATATCCAGCTTACCAAAGCAGATTCAAGCTTGAAATTTGAAGCGTCCCCTAAGTATCAGCCTGTCATTGAGAGTGTTAACTTAATTCCGGCGGCAACTAAAACCTTAAGTTCAAAGTATTTGGGAAGCTTGTTTGGCGGGCAAATGACAGTAGATACGTCTGACCCTAAGGGGGTTACTGCCCTAAAACCGGTATTTGAAGTTGAAATAAAATTTCATGTAAGCAATATCGTACAGCCCGGAGTGGTGCCAGGGGGCAGAATGGTGGCTAAATTTGGCCGTACACCCCAGCCTATTGGGGTTAGGGTATATGAAAACCTTAGGCGAAAGGTGCAAGAAGAGCTGAAACTGTAAGGCAGCCATTACAATGGACAAGTCTTTTAGACCGGCTATGCTTAATATACTCGTTGGTTTCAAATAAGAATATTTACCTACCCTAATGGAATGATGGTTGTCGGTGTCACCCCGTACGGTATACATAGGTACTGTTAATACAATGAACAAACGTTCATCGCAGTTTATATTGCTTTTTTTAGGTGTTTACGGTTTCGGGGTGTGTCACGCCCAGACGGTTTATACCGCTGCAGATTGTTTGATTCTGCCGCACCGCGTTACTCAAATTAGTAGCCCCACTGTGGGGGTTTTAAGCGAAGTATCGGTTGAAAAAAGCGATGTGGTAGAGCAAGGGCAAGTCATTGCGAAGCTTGAATCGAGTGTAGAGAAAGCCGCCGTCGACCTTGCCAAGGTTCGTTCTCAAGTAGATTCGGAAATAAAAGAAGGGCAGATTAATACGGTTTTTGATAAAAAGCGCAAAGTAAGAATGGATTCGCTATACAAGAAAAAAAATATTTCAGAGGAAACCAGAGACGAAATAGAGCGTGACGAGCGCATTGCAAAGGCTCGTTTGCAGCAAGCAAAAGACTTAAAACGTATCCGTAAATACGAATTGGCAGGCATGGAGGCAAAATTGGCGCAAAAAACAATACGAGCGCCGTTTTCAGGGTATATCCTTGAAGTAACTAAAAATGTTGGTGAGTACGTAGAAGAGCAGCCCATTCTTACAGTGGCGCAATTGGACCCGCTTAACGTAGAAGCAATATTACCCATCGAATATTTCGGAAGCATTAAACCTGGAATGACCGCAAATATCCATATTGAGGCCTTCCCGGATAAAACCCGCAAGGCCAAAGTTGTAGTGGTGGACCCTGTGGGCAATGCGGCAAGCGGCACTTTTGGTGTGCGTTTAGAAATAGCTAACCCAGATAACAAATTACCGGCAGGTTTAAAATGTCAAGCAAAGTTTTAACCGATAAAACTGTTACATCTCACCAATTTTATTCTACTTCAGGTATATGGATGGCCTTTGATTTACTCATAGTCTCCTCATGGGCCGGTTTACTTTTAGTATTTGCTTCGTTTTTTTAGCCTTACTACGCTCTTTACTCACCTACAGTAACGCACAGTACTTTATTTAAGCGTCTCTAACGTCTTGCTTGCTCGTCATACATCGTCCCATTGGGCTATGTATTCATTCTTAGCTATTAACTAATAGCGGTATACATCAGCCATGCATATAACTAACTGTTATCTTGTGGGATTTGAGTAACTCTGCTTTTGGTTTTTTAGATTTAAATGAAAAGCCAAATTACGCCACAAGCGAGCAGACTGCAGACGGAGATTAAGCTTTGATATTTTAGCGCTTCGCAGCGCCTGATAATGGAGGCCATGACATACACGATGGAATCTTTTCTATCCAAGTAATATTTGACAGTGATAAAAGCATAACCTTGCGAAAAACTGTGTAAATCAGTCTCACTACGCTGATATTATGCCCTTGCTTTACTATAAAAATTACCTTCAAAAAATCAAGTTCACCATTCATCTACTAATTACCGCTTTTGCCATCTAAGTCTCTAAAATTTTTGAATTGACACCTAAATGTGTCTAGATTTTAAGTATTTGCAATAGTATTTGTGCACTCATATAACCCAAAGGCATAAATAACTAAAAGTTACTACTTTTAACACCCACTTCAGTTGAGTGGAAGCTATTTAACTTATAGTTGGTTTGATGTGAGATTAAAACGTTGGAAGCGACCTGTCGCAAATAGACAAAACCCAATCAAAAAACTGAGCTTTGAAATATTAGAGCCCCGGGTCTTATTGTCTGCCGATGCCTTTGGTGTTTCATTAGATCAGGTAGATTCCGGCTACGCAGACTATCCGGCCCATTTTTCAGATCAACAATTTATTGACCAGCTGCAAAACCAACTGCTAACAGACCGCCAAGCGCACCCCATTCTGATAGAGCAAAAAGCCGC
>CAYZQH010000238.1:0-4931 GCA_964480055.1 uncultured Cellvibrionaceae bacterium | reverse complement strand
GCTCATCGACGCCGACAACTTTGAAAACTCTCTACTATTAAAATTAACAAACCCCACATTACTCGACAACCTGACAAACACCGGTTGTTCACGCCAAGCTATGCCCCCGTCAGGCAGCTCACTAACGGATAACGACCACCAATGTTTAACCCAGTGGGTGGAGCACATAGTGGCCACAAAGACCCCAGACGAACAATACTCTGCCCCTTTTGAGCCAGCCATTGCGCCACAAGTGTTGAGTAAATCAAAATATTTATTAAGTGGGCTTGCACCAACGGAGACCGAGCTGACTGCACTTGGTGGTGCCGAAGCCACACCCAGCAACAACGACTTAAAAACCCTTATTACAACATGGGAGCAAACCCCACAATACGAAGCTAAAATACGAGACTTTTTATCCGTTACACTGCAACAAGTCACTGATGACCGCACACAATACGTAGACCAATTAAATAATATATTTAATCGTGACCGCGTGATTGACTCACCAGCATTGGTGGATAATTTGAATCAAATGTTTTTACATACCGCTTGGGATATCGTCAACAACGAGCAAGATTTTCGCCAAGTAGTTACCACACGTCAGTGGAAAGTGACTACCGCAGTATTGGTGACCTTAATTTATTTAGAAAAAGAAAATCAAACAGAAAACAGAAGCTACCAACGCAACCCCAAAGTAGAAGATCGCTTACGAGCATTTGCCCATTTAACCGAGGCGGATTTTTCTGATTGGCGTACGGTTACTCTGAGCCAGGGTAGTACACCTTATGAATACGAAAATACGGCAAGCTTTGCATCTAAGGTACGAGCCATTAGCGAAGGCGATAGCATTGCTCTTCTCTTCCCTCGTGTGGGATTTTTTAGCACGCCGTCATTTTATGAGTTATGGCCCACCAATGATGACAATGACTTTAGAGTTACCACGCAACAAACATTAATTGCGGCATTGGATAAAATTTTTGACCCCTCAGACGGCACCGCACACTTTTCTGACGAGGCAATTCCACCCAGCCACATTGATCCAGACACCACCTGTTATAACTGCCATCGGTTAATGGACCCAATGCGTTTGGTGTTTAGCAACTTTCAGGTCTCTCGTAACCGGGCAAAACAATCAATTACCACAATGCAACCCGCATTTGTTTTAGACGGTGTGCGTCAAAACGTAGACACCGTAGACGAATTTGCACAACAGCTAGTCTCACATCCGGGTTTTGCCAGTGCCTGGGTACAAAAACTTTGCATGTGGGCCAACTCTCAACGTTGCGATGCTTTAGACCCAGAGTTTCAACGTTTGGCGAGCGTCTTTGAAACACAAAATTTTAACCTCAAATTATTAATACGCGAATTTTTTAGCTCGCCCATTTCTACCGCAACACAAAAGATACAAACGCACGAATCAAGAACATTTTTTGTGAGCATGATCCGTGCCAATCATTTTTGTGCGGCGCTCGATGCGCGAGTCAAAACGCTCAATGAAATCAACACCACTACCGGCAGTATCAAAGCCTGCAAAGACGACAACTTTGGCATTATTCAGCCCGACAAATTTATTCGCGGTGATGCCGACTTAATACAGACCACGCAGCTGGCAGCTTTTGATTCTAAATCTATTGATCGCATCTGTGCGCAAGTGGCGACTTCTGTATTTCAGCGTGGCACCAATAGGGTCATCAACGTTGATGATGGCGTTGTGCCCGCCATTGAACAGCTTGTGACAATCATCATGGGCTTACCTAATAATCATCCACGCCACGCCACCGCTAAAAATCAGTTACAACGCATTTATGACATTAGCTTTCATCGCACACCCTGTGAAGCGGCTATAAACCCAACCACTCAAAATACTGTTGCCTGTGGTTACGGCAATAACACAACCCCTTCATTGCGAGCGGCTTGGTTTGCCGCTTGCACTTCGCCAGATGCTATTTCCATTGGACTATAAGGAGCACGCTATGCCAAATTTTCAACGCCGCAACTTATTAGTTCGATCTGCAATGGGCTTTGGGTCTTTGTCGCTCAGATCATTAATCACCGGCTTACCCGTGTCATTTTTGCTAGCCCCAATAAGTAAAAGCTTTGCCCAAACCGGGGAAGAAAAATATTTGATCATGTCGCACCAGTCCCGCGCGGACCCTGCCAACACCAACGCGCCGGGTACTTACCCGGTAAACCCTGGCGACGCCAACGACCCTCTAACGCAAATAGCACATCCAACCGTTGCCGAATTAGGCGCGGTGGCTACCGGGTACGAAACACCCACTTCTTTCAGCCTCGGCCAAAAGACAGTTTTAGCGGCACAACCATGGAGCACGCTGGATGCCGACTTAAGAGCAAACTTGGCCTTTTGGAACCACGGAACCTACACCAATGCACACCCAGATTTTGACTCTGTAATGGCATTTAACGGCGCGATAAAAGGGCCTGAAGGCACAGGCACTGACCAACTGGACTCCTTGATTGCCACTCATACACGCGCAGGGTTAGGCACTGTATTAACAGAGCCCCTATGTATTGGCGGACCCGCCATAGAATTTACCGGACGAAATCAACCGGTGTTAAAGCCCACCGATATTCAGGGCCTTTTCTTAAGTGACGTATCCAACCTGGATCAAATGTTGGCGCTGCGCGATCATTTTGTTGATCAAGTTTACGCGGATATAAAAACCCACGGCACTCCCGCACACAGAGCGTTTATGGATCGCTACGCCTTAAGTCAGCAAGAAGCCAATACCATGGGGGACAACCTGGGCGCCTTAATCACTGACATCGACGGCAACGACACCATTAACCAAGCCAAAATGGCAGTAGCGCTCATTCAGCTTAATTTAACCCCAGTAGTGACATTGGGCATGGAATTTGGCGGAGATAATCACGCCGATATTAATTTACTGAATGAGGTAACAGAAACCAACCAATCCATGCAAGCCATTAACACTCTTTGGCAACGCTTAAAAGCCGCCAATTTAGAAAACAATACTGTATTTGCCTCGCTCAATGTTTTTGGCAGAACCTTGCTGCGTAATACTGGCGGCGGGCGTGATCACAACGGCTCGCACCACAGCTTATTCACCTTTGGACCTAACATTCAACCAGGGGTGATTGGCGGCATTGAACCTATCTATAACAATCGCAATGAGCTAAAAGACTTTAAAGCGCGCGCCATTGACGCTGCCAGCGGAAATGCATCAGACACCGGCGACATTCCCTTTGAACAAACCCTAGTCGCAGTGGGAAAAACCCTCGCTAAAGCCGTTGGCATCGATGATCAAGTGATTGATACCCGCTTCGATGGCGGCAAGGTCATTACCGGCGCATTATTGAGCTGATGCAAACTTAGATTGAAGCTAAGCCTTAAGAGCATCTCTAAAAAAGCTTTGTTTGTTCGATTACTGCGTTAGTTCCGTCTTCAAACAAAAATGACTATTTTTAGAAGTGCCCTTAAATTAGATTTAGCCCTGAATGAAGTGCGTACGATAATATTTCAGCTCGGCGATAGAATCTAAAATATCATCCATTGCCAAGTGCGAACCTTTTTTAGTAAACCCCTTAATTAACTCTGGCCGCCACCTGCGCGCCAATTCTTTTAACGTCGAAACATCCAGGTTTCGATACAAAAAATACGCTTCTAGCTCTGGCATCAAACGCGCCATAAAACGCCTATCCTGGCAGATGGAGTTACCACACATGGGGGATTTACCCTTTGGTACCCATTGCTTTAAAAATTGCAGTGTTTCTTGTTCTGCTTGGCGCGTATTGACTGTTGAGCTGAGTACTCGATCCGTCAGGCCCGACTGACCATGTTGCCGGGTATTCCACTCATCCATTGCACCCATAACCACCTCCGGTTGAGCAATGGCCATTACCGGGCCCTCGGCCAGTAGGTTCAGCTCTGCATCGGTAACCACAGTGGCTATTTCAATAATCACATCACTGGCAGGCTCTAAGCCGGTCATTTCCAGGTCAGTCCAGATCAAATGCGTCTCATCAATTGCCATGCAGTGCTCTCTTGCGTTGGGGTTTGGTGATCGAGTTTATTAAACCTTACTTAACGGTGTGCTTGGTGATTTTCTCGGTACGATTCATTTGTGCGAACCCGTAAGCAAGGTTTCTCAAGCCATTTAATGATAGCAGTAATACATTGCCCTTTTCAGGTTAGAATAGGGGTTTACGGCAATTGAAGCATAGGCCCACTGTTGGCAAAACGAAGGCTCACCAAACAACAAGTACAACGCATAGCCGAGCGCCGCAAAGCCAAGCGTGCCGTTGCCGAGGCAGTGGACGAAAGTCAGTTGGGCCCCTCCCAAGAGGGATTGGTCATACGCCACTTTGGGACTCAAGCAGACATTGAACCGGTAAACACCCCATCAACCACAGCCCGGTGCCACTTACGCGCCAACTTAGGCGACTTAGCCGCAGGCGATAAAGTCTTATGGCGCGACGGCGAATCCTTAGGGGTTGTGGAAGCGGTGCTACCAAGGCAAACCGAATTACTGCGGCCAGACTCATACGGCAAGCTCAAGATTGTTGCAGCCAATGTTACCCAAGCGATTGTCACCATTGCACCAGAGCCCGAGCCACACGCCAACCTAATTGACCGTTACCTTGTTGCCATCCATGCATTAAATATCACGCCCATCATTGCAATTAACAAAAGCGACCTGGCCGCCACTGATGATATTACGCATAAATTAGAGGCCCAATACCGTCAACTGGGCTATACCGTACTGTCAATTTCTGCACACCGCGATATCAATATGGAGCAACTCAAAACCACTCTCAAAGCCGAGGTTAGCATTTTTGTGGGGCAATCGGGTGTGGGGAAGTCTTCACTTATTCAAAGCTTACTCCCCAACGAGCCTATCAAGGTTGGTGCATTATCAGAGGGGGTAAAAAAAGGGCGCCATACCACCACCTATGCCAGCCTGTAT
>CAYZQH010000237.1:0-4974 GCA_964480055.1 uncultured Cellvibrionaceae bacterium | reverse complement strand
ACAATGGGAATGTACTGTAGAGTCTAACCCGAACGTTGCAACGTTTATTAAAGAGCTAACTTTGCGCTTGCCAGAGGGCGAAAATGTAGACTTTCGAGCTGGCGGCTACGTGCAGTTAGAAGCACCGCCATATCATGTGAAGTTTAGCGATTTTGACGTGGAAGAAGAGTACCGTGGAGATTGGGAGCACTTTGGATTTTTTAATCTTGAGTCAAAAATTACAGAGCCCGTAATCCGTGCATATTCCATGGCAAATTACCCAGAAGAAAAAGGCGTAGTTAAGTTCAATATCCGTATTGCAACGCCACCGCCGCGTTCGCAAGGTATTCCGCCCGGGCAAATGTCATCTTGGGTGTTTAACTTAAAGCCTGGCGATAAGGTCACCGTTTATGGGCCCTTTGGTGAGTTCTTTGCCAGAGATACCGATGCAGAAATGGTCTTTATTGGCGGTGGCGCCGGTATGGCGCCTATGCGTTCTCACATTTTTGATCAGTTACGTCGTATCAAGTCGGACCGTAAAATGTCTTTTTGGTACGGCGCGCGCTCCTTGCGTGAACTGTTCTATAACGACGAGTACGATCAACTGGCCAATGAAAATAAAAACTTTGATTGGCACATCGCGTTGTCAGACCCACAACCAGAAGATAACTGGGAGGGCCTAACCGGGTTTATCCATAATGTATTGTTCGAGCAATACTTGAAGGAGCACCCAGCGCCAGAAGATTGTGAATACTATATGTGTGGGCCCCCAATGATGAACGCTGCGGTCATTAAAATGCTTAAGGATTTGGGCGTAGAAGACGAAAATATTATGCTGGATGACTTTGGTGGTTGATCAAAAAAGCATGGTGAATACCGTGAGAGTGGTTAAGCACATATGAATAGTGTGTTGACCATACTCCCAAAAGCGAGAGGCGGGATTCGTCTCTCGCTTTTTTTGTTGTGCGTACTGAGTGTTACTGTTGCCAGTGGGTGTTCACCTAAACCCGATGCTGATGTGGTTGTGATACAAGGGCAAACTATGGGCACCACTTATTCAGTGAAAGTGGTTGCCGCTAAAGCGGCCCTTCCAAGTGAGTCTGACTTAAAGACTTGGTCAGACGAGGTACTTGGTGCCATCAACCAAAGCATGTCTTCTTATATTTCTACCTCAGAGCTGTCTCTGTTGAACGCAAGTGCAGAGCAGGGATGGGTTGATGCTTCTCCACCGTTATATCAAGTTCTAGAGGTAAGCCAGGGCATTAGTACGCTAACGGAGGGTGCCTTTGATATAACAGTGATGCCGCTGGTAAACCTGTGGGGGTTTGGGCCAAAGCCAAATCAGTTTAAATTACCCTCCGATGAAGCCTTGGCTAAAGCGCAGGAACAGGTAGGGTACGCTAAAATTGAGTTGAGTGAAGGTAAGGTACGCAAGCCTGCCGGGGTCACTATGGATCTATCGGCGGTTGCTAAAGGCTATGCAGTGGATCAAGTGGCCAGCATGTTGCTAGAAAAAGGCTTTGCCAATGTCATGGTGGAAGTGGGGGGCGAGCTAGTGATGCGTGGTAAAAGCCCGCGCGGTGGGCCGTGGAGAATTGGCGTAGAAAACCCTCGGTACAATGTGTTGGTCAGCGAACCATCTGCTGCACAAACTGTGGAGTTGAGCGATGTTGCCATGGCGACATCGGGGGATTACCGCAATTATTATGAGCTGCGCGGTAAGCGTTATTCTCATACCATAGATCCACATACTGGGCGCCCCATTACGCACAAGACGGCTTCGGTTACCATTATTGCTAATACCTGTGCCAAGGCAGACGCACTAGCGACGGCCATGACGGTAATGGGGGCAAAAAAAGGTTTGGCGTTGGCTGAACAGCATCAAGTTGCGGCGCTTTTTATTGTAAAGACCGACGAGGGTTTTGAGAGCAAAGCCTCTTCTGCTTTTGAGCGTTATTTGACAGCAAATTGATATGAATTTTTACGAACACGATTAGGTATAAAGGTCTAAATTCGGAAGGCTTGTTGTTCGGGTTTGGTACCGAATGGATTGTTTGCATGAGATTAGAGAGGTAATAACGATGGCAACGATATTTTTTGCATTTATTTTACTCGGTACCGTCATGGCAGCGATGGCCATTGGGGTCATTTTACAAGGTAAGCCTATCAAAGGCTCTTGCGGTGGCATTGCGGCTTTGGGTATGGGGCAAGATTGTGATATTTGTGGCGGTGATAAGAACAAATGTGACTCCACCAAAAAAGATAAAGCTCGTAGCGGTAAAAATAGTGCAGAAGATCAAAAGGGTTTTTACGAAGTAAAATCATAGGGTGTATTTGTAGAGTTAAGGCGTGAACATTAGCAGTGCCATTTTTGGTTTAAAACTGAATAGTTCAAGACTGAAGACTTGGTTGCCCTTACCGATTGTTAAGGATTGCCAAGTTAAGAAAGTTAAAGCTTAATAAGAGGAATTTATGCCAGAGTATTCATACGATTTATTAGTGATTGGCGCCGGGCCTGCGGGCGAAGCCGCCGCGATGGCAGCAGCCAAAAATAACCTGCAGGTGGGTGTGGTGGATGATATGGATGCCCTTGGTGGAAACTGCACGCATAAGGGGACTATTCCTTCAAAATCTTTACGGCACGCAGCAAAACAAGTCATTCACTATCGCCAGCAGCCAGAGATGTTGCAGTTGGCTTCATTGCCTCAAATATCGTACCCCAAAATTTTATCGGCGGCTAAGCAAGTGATCCCTAAAAAGGTGGCTATGCATCGATCGTATTTTTTAAAAAATCGCGTGGCCATGCATAGCGGTGTTGCCAAGTTTAAAGACGAACATACCATGGAGGTATCAAACGATCATGGCCTTGCCGATACCATAAAAGCCAAGCACATACTTATTGCCACTGGCTCTCGTCCGTATCAACCGGCAGATATTGATTTTAACCACCCCAGAATTTACGACAGTGATTCTATATTGACCATGGAGCACACTCCTCGCACTTTGATTATTTTTGGTGCCGGGGTTATTGGATGTGAGTACGCCTCAATTTTCAGTGGTTTGGGCATGAAAGTCGATTTAGTCAATACGCGCGAACGATTACTGACGTTTTTAGACGGGGAAATATCAGACGCCCTAAGTTATCACCTACGTGATCGTGGTGTATTAGTGCGAAATAGTGAAGAGTTTGAATCTATTGCGGCTACAGACTCAGGGGTAGAGCTAAAGTTGGATTCAGGTAAACGTATTAAAGCTGACGCTTTGCTTTGGTGTAATGGTAGAAGCGGTAATACGGACCGCATTAATTTACCGGCCGCCGGACTTGAGGCTAATCACCGTGGGCAAATAGAAGTGGATAAGGAGTATCGCACTGCTAAGCCACATATTTATGCCGCTGGTGATGTGATTGGTTGGCCTAGCCTTGCCAGTGCCTCCTATGACCAGGGGCGCTCGGTTATAAACTCCATCACTAATCAACAAACCACCAACACATCAGAAACCCCCACCGGTATTTACACTTTGCCAGAGATCAGCTCTGTAGGTAAAACTGAGGCCGACCTAACGGCCGCCAAAGTACCTTACGAGGTGGGGCGTGCATTTTTTAAAGACTTAGCGCGCGCTCAAATCAGCGGTGAGGAAGTAGGGATGCTTAAAATCTTGTTCCACTTAGATACATTAGAGATATTAGGTGTGCATTGTTTTGGCGATGAAGCAGCAGAGATTGTACATATTGGCCAAGTGGTGATGGATCAAAAAGAAGGGGCCAATACCGTAACCTATTTTACCAATACCACCTTTAACTACCCCACAATGGCAGAGGCTTACCGCGTGGCTGCGCTCAATGGCTTGAATCGATTGAATCGGTATTAAGAGTCAGTGGTGGTATGGAGTACTGTAGGAGGGGCTCACCAACCCCAAATTTAGGATAATCCTAAATAAAGGGTTGCTTCTAACTTTAAGTTTGGTATTGCGTTACTTATTCGCGTTGTGTTTAACCACGGCGTGAATGACGTGGTTATACTCAAAGTACACAGTAAATTGCTCGTACTCCCAGGTAGTAATTGGCGGTTCGCCTACTGGGCCTTGAGTATCAAGCGGGCTGCCGTATTGTGCCTCTACGGCCTCTTTGGTAACGCCAGTACGGGGTGTTTCTACCTGCCAGGCTTTGCCTTGCTGCCCCAAGGGGATTGCAACAGTTTCTGCCACTGATGTGGCAGACGCCCCAACCAATGCCAACGAAAAAGCCAATTTGAATGCAGTGAAAGAGGTGTGTTTGAACAATCGCATGGTTAGTAGTTCTCCGGTTTATCCTGCTTTTTTCGGTTTTGGACCTGGGCTTTGAACACCTGCTTGGCCAGTTCTTGGCGGTCTCTGTCACAGAGCTTATAAAATTCAGCGGCAATTTGGTAGCTTTCGTCTTGCGGGATGCTTCGCACAACACGAGCAAAAACAATGACAGGCAGGTATGTGGGCATAAATATCATTCTGGTGGCTAAAAATTCACCAGCCGGTAGCGCGCTGCTATTTGCAAAGCTGATTCCGGTTTCACTTAAACTGACCTGCTCGGTGCTTTGGTCCGACTCGTTGGTAAATAAGGTGTAGCGTGCAATCAAGTCCACCTTGGCGTTAAGGCGCTGAAGGTAATCCCCCAGTAGGCGGTTTTTATCCGTAAGAATCTTGAGCGTTTGATTGGCCTCTCGGTCAATGCGCTTAAGCTGACCGAGCACCCCAAGCGCTTGCCCTTGCTCAAATACATCTTCAGGCGATTGGTTGGTGACCACGTGCTCACTGACCTGGCGGAAGTCGAAGAGTATATTTTGCTCTACGCGAAAGGCGTCGCGAGCTCCAATAGATGTATTCATAAGGGGTATCGATTTTATTGGGACTATTCAAATATAGTTCATCCTTTCGTACTCTTCTTGTGTAGTCCGCTCGGGCGTTATCTAAAGCTTGTGCCTGCCTGGTTTATTCGGTCTAATGCCTGCCATGATCCAG
>CAYZQH010000236.1:0-4976 GCA_964480055.1 uncultured Cellvibrionaceae bacterium | reverse complement strand
CCAGTAAGTTTTTCATCTTCTTGGCAACCAAGCATTGGGTGGCCAATACGTGCTCCACTTCACTGGTACCAATCCCTATAGATAAAGCCCCCAAGGCACCGTTGGTCGAAGTGTGTGAATCACCACAAACTATCGTCATACCAGGTAGGCAAGCACCGGTTTCTGGGCCTACCACATGGACAATTCCTTGCCTTGCATCATTAATTTTAAATTCTAAAATACCCAGCTCATCACAATTGTTATCTAGGGTTTGCACCTGAATTTTAGAGATTGGGTCTTCAATACCCTCTACTCCGGATGCACGCTCTGCCGATGTCGTCGGCACATTATGATCCGGTGTTGCCACCACACTGTCCACGCGCCATGGCTTTCTGCCGGCAATACGTAGGCCTTCAAACGCTTGCGGCGATGTCACTTCATGGACGATGTGGCGATCTATGTAAACGAGTGCAGAGCCATCATCGCGCTGCTTTACGACGTGCTGATCCCATAATTTGTCATATAAGGTCTTACCGGCCATTGAAACGTCCCCTCTTAACACTGCGGTAAATTTGATTCCATCATAGATCCTCGCTTATCATTACTCAAATTCATTATTTTTATCTTTTGAATTCCAAATAGGAATACTATGGATATTGACCAGCTGCGTGCGTTTTTGACCATTGCCAAGACCGGCTCCTTTTCTTTGACTGCTGAAGCCCTTTATGTGACTCAGCCCGCGGTCAGTAAGCGATTAGCAAGCCTGGAGGCTGAATTGGGTACACCATTGATAGATAGAGTGGGGAGAAACCTTCAGCTGACCCAGGCGGGCAAAACCCTGCAGCCGAAAGCTCAAGCTATTGTGCTGGATGTAGAGAGAGCCAAAAAAAGCATTGTGGATTTAGCCGAGGGCGTACGAGGAGAGCTAAAAGTCGCCACTAGCCACCATTTAGGCTTGCATAAGCTGCCCCCTGTACTCAGGCGCTACTGCGCAAAATACCCGGAGGTTAACCTTCAATTCGAATTTTTAGATTCAGAAATCGCATTGGATAGGGTCGCAAAAGGGCTATGCGAGCTTGCGGTCATTACACTGCCACCCAAGTGCCCCGACGCACTCATCGTCAACCACCTTTGGACAGACAAGCTAACGTTTGTCACCCATATAAATTCCAGCCTACCCACCAACACAACCCTAAAAACCCTAAGCCAAGAACCGGCCATACTGCCGGATTTAAATACCTACACAGGCCGGTTGATCAAATCTTGTTTTGACCAACACCACCTATCTCTGTCCTTAAATATGGCTACCAATTATTTGGAAACAATAAAAATGATGGTTTCAGTGGGCTTAGGCTGGAGCGTCTTACCCAAATCTATGTTGGAAGACCACACATTAAAAATCATCCAGGTAGAAAAGGTACAGTTGGCCCGCGAATTAGGCGTGGTACAACACTCAAAACGTCATTTAAGTAATGCAGCACAAGCGTTTAACGCCATGCTGGTAGAGGCCAAGTAAACAAGTGCTTATTAATGCCATAGTACTAATTGAGGCCATATTGTCACTTGCATATATTGCATACTCCTTCTAATTTTACTGAATAAAAAGATACAGCCTGTGACTTTTGAGTACAATAAGGTGAGTAAACAACCAGGATTCACTCCGTGTTAGCCCGCGATATCAGCCTGAGAGCAGCAATACAATGAAACACATAGGTTTTTGTTTTTTATTTTTCATGTCTGGATTTACGTGGGGAGACACCATTTTGGGGCTTCACCTGGGCGTCGGTCAGTGGCAAGGTGAAGTCAAAGGGTTAACAGGGGAAAAAGACAACGCCACCACCTTAGACGACCTGGGTTTTAGCAAAGAAAACAACAACGTATTTTGGGCCAACTTTGAACACGGCATCCCTGTGCTACCCAATGTTAGAGTGATGTACACCGACATCTCGTCCGAGTCCAGTGCAACCATTACGCAATCTTTCTCTTTAGGCGGGATTGTATTTGATGCGGAAGTTAAAACTCAAAGTGAACTAAGTCTCTCTCACATGGATGTAACGTTATATTACGAGCTTCTAGACAATTGGGTTGAAATTGACCTTGGTGTGACTGCACGCATATTTGACGGCTACGTAAGCGCGGCATCAGAGTTTGAGTCGACCACATCCACGCTAGACGGAACGCTCCCCATGCTCTACAGCGCTGCAAAAATTAACCTGCCATTTAGCGGCTGGTTTTTGGGGGCTATGGGGCACGCCATTCGGTTTAGAGGCGATGGGTTCCACGACTACGCCTTCCAACTTGGGTACTACTACGAATCGTTAGGGATGGATTTTGGTTTTAACTTAGGTTATCGAGACTTGTATCTAGATGTGGCAGAGTTTGACCAACTCTATGTAGACGCATCGGTTTCGGGCATTTATTTAGAAGGTATCGTGCACTTCTAGTGTGGTAAATACGCTAACCAACTAATACTTTGACGCCAAAGTTCACGCTTTAGCAATTTAGCGCAGCATGCATAAACATAGCGTTTAGTTTTCCGCTATAGCAGGAGTTACACCAGGAACCAATGCCTGCTCACCATTTTGATAAGCCACTTGAAAGCCGTCTATATCCTTTGCCAACATCCAATAATATGCAGCGCGGTGCCAACGCGCAGACGCTTGACTTCTATAGTATTCAACATGCTTCACCGGTGCGCTAACTGACAACGCGCGCACCACCAACTGCTCCGCCAACGCTGCAGCTTTTTGCCATGATTTTGCCGCTTGACTATACTCGTGGACCTGCGCTTGTAACACACCAGAGTACTCCAATAACACCGCCGCTTGGCGCGCTAATTTATGCTGAGCTTTGACTAACTTTTTGGCATCACCGCCTTTAAAGTCATCTAACGCACGAACACTCAACTCATCCAAATCATTTGATAGACTATGCCAAAACCCAACAAATTCCGGCAATCTGTTTCGCGCATGCGAATTGCTTCCCACTTGAGCCCAACTGGCCAACAGTACGCGCTGCTGCTCAAAAACACTGGCGCATTGTTTTTTATATAAGCGCTCTAATGAGACAAATCGCGACCACTCACGGCTTTCAAACGCGCCATTGAGCGCCGATAAATCTTGTCGCACAGACCACTGCGCCGTATTTATCATCGCTAATTTGTCGGTGCGTTCTATACGAGTTTTTAAAAGAACGTTTGCTGAAAGCGTTGTAGCTTTTACTGAAGTCGCCACAGGCGTTGCCTCAGGCCCATGAAGCTTACAATAACTTTTAGGCAAGCCATCATTGGTTTCGCACTCTTGCACAACAACTCGCTCGCGCGCCTCGCACACAGCCACCCAGGCAGGTTCGTTGATCGCGCTGCAATCACAATCTACTGCCGAGCAGTTATTCTGCGCGAAAGCAAAAGTCGTGGCCAGAGTGCCGTACAAAAGTACGCCTATTAAAGTCTTAACTATTGTCACCGGTACACCTATCGTTATTATCTTTATCATAGGTCGCTTAAGCCAATCAACGGCTACAAAGCACGGGAACAGTGTGCGTCAATTCACCCTAGTCCCCCCTAAAGCATAACAACGAGAACACACCACCACCGCCCAACATGATCATTTTTTAGACATAAAGCTCAAATATTCTGTTTTTGTGCAGCGGGCATATGGAATATTGAGACTGGCGTCACAAGTAGCAAAGGGAGATTGTCGCCGCTCGGCAGCATAAGTACGGATCACATGAACGCTAAATACGGATCAAACCACCGCAGCACGCTCTCCTCACCTATTCGATGCTTCTAAACCAAAAAGTCTGTGAAGATTTCACCACCTTAACGGTGAATTTGGCCACGACTGCGATTACGCCATTTTTTACATTGATCACGTAAAACAAACGAATCAATTACACAATATTATTTATGACCGAGGAGCAACCCATGAAACCTTCAGTAAAAGCCGCCCTATTTATGACCGTGGCCACCATATTTGCAAACCATGCATCCGCAGACGAGTTACGCTTTGTAGAAAAACCCAATTTTGTACTCGATGGGAACACACCTAGCTTTCAGGTGCGGCTCATATGCAAAGAACCTTTCGAAGTACAATCCTATATCGTAACACCACGCGACCCGTCTTCGCGGGTAAGGGTGAAGTTTTACAAAGCCATGCAACTTGCCAACCCTTTTAGCGGGGGGCTTACGCCACCGTACGGCTGGAACATTGCTCATCAAGACTTTTCTCTTTTCGCGCTCAGAGCCAGTAACGGCGCCGAGCTGCTGTCTAATATGAATATCCCACAGTTAGCAATGGCCGGTACTTCATTTGATTTATTTGGCACGCGATCACCTAACACGCATCAAACCACACTCACCCTAGGTGCGGTCGTTAAAACCAAAGAAAAACCAGGAAACAAGTGCGGCTTTACCGTGATAGACCACTGAACCTAGCAATGGTACTGGCCTTAACCCTACCTAAGGCCAGTACCAATACTTCAACGTGGAGGAATATCAAATTAGGTTAAATATCTTGGGTATGAAACTGCCTCATTCCAATAAGCGCAACACACGCACCCAACGCAGAAACAATCGACGCAAAAATAAAACTATATTCGGCCCCATACCCCCACACCATACCACTAGAATATGCGCCTAATGCTCCGCCTGCACCAAAACACAATGCTGAATACAAAGCCTGTGCCTTGCCTCTGTCTTGCCTGGAAAAGCTCTTGCGGACTATCTCAATAGCAACCGCATGAGCCACACCAAATGTTAATGCATGAAAGAGCTGAGTCACCAACATTACGACACTGTATTGCGGGTAATAAGCCACAATGACCCAACGTACGCAAGATGCTCCAAGCGCTGCCACATAACACCCCCAAAGACTAAAACGGGAGAATATCCATGGGATTTTAATAAAGATTATAATTTCTGCAAAAACCCCCGCCGCCCACAACCAACCAATATGGGTTTTGGAATAACCTAAAGCGGCAAGGTGTAAACTGTAAAA
>CAYZQH010000235.1:0-4996 GCA_964480055.1 uncultured Cellvibrionaceae bacterium | reverse complement strand
CCGGGCAAGACCAAGCAGAGGTAAGCGCCAGCTTTGATGTGCAGGCGTTACCCGAAGTAAGAGCTTGGCTTAAAGATGCGAGTTTAAGCTGCTCAGGAAACCCCAGTGAATGCATTATTCGGCGCGTGGTGTTTGCCGAAGGCCGGGCAAAGGCGTATGTGAACGGTCGCCCGGTCACGCAAACGCAATTACGGTCGTTGGGCGAGGTATTACTGGGTGTTCATAGTCAGCATGAGCACCAATCTTTATTGGTCAGTGCGAATCATCTGCGCTTGGTGGATGAGTTTGGGCAAAATATCAAGTTGTTGGATGCTGTGCGAGCCGCGTTTAAGCAATGGCAAGAAGTGACTGTTGAGCTTAAACACGTGCAAGAGCACTCCGACGAAATGAACGCGCGGTTTCAGCTGTTGAGTTATCAAGCCCAAGAGCTGGACCAGCTAAGCCTAGCCGCTGGCGAACTAGAAGAGTTAGAGGCAAAACAGCAGCGCTTAGCCAATGCCGAGCAGGTTCAAACCACTTGCCAGCAATTAGCGGCGGCGTGTTTGGACGATGACGCTTTGGTCAGCCAGCTGCACCGTATGTTAAGTCAGCTAGAGCAGCTCCCTTATAAAAGTGCACGTGCCGAATCTATCAAAAGCTTATTGTCTGACGCAAAAATTCAAATAGAGGAGGCGGGGCACGAGTTAAGTGGTGAGGCCAATGCCGATGGCAGTGTTGAGGAGCTGCCTATTATTGAGCAGCGCTTGAGCGGTATATACGATGTGGCCAGAAAACACAGGGTGCAGCCTCAAGAGTTGGTTAGCTTACATGAGCAAGTCGCCCAAGAGCTAAATGCGCTAAAAAGTGGAGATGACGAGATTGAAGCTTTGGAGGCCAGCGCATTACAAGCGCTGCAACACTATACTCTGGCGGCCCAAGCTTTATCAGAAGCACGGCTAAAAGCGGCGCAGGGCCTGGCAAAGTCTGTCAATCAACAACTTAAAAAATTGGCCATGGGGCAGGCACGGTTTGAAATAAAAGCCCTGCCATTGAATGCCCCTAGCCGGAATGGGCAAGAGGCGTTGGAGTTTCAAATTGCCACGGTGCCAAATCAGCCTGCCAGTGCTTTAAGCAAGGTTGCCTCGGGTGGGGAGCTTTCAAGAATCAGCCTGGCTATTCAGGTGGTGATAGCAAAAACCTCTGTCACGCCCACCCTAGTGTTTGATGAGGTGGATGTAGGGATTGGCGGCGCCACCGGGGATGTGGTTGGGGATATGCTGCGCAAGCTGGGTAAAAAAACGCAGGTGCTGTGTGTGACGCACCTAGCGCAAGTGGCCAGTAAGGCTCATCACCACTTAACGGTAGAAAAAGTCATCAAGAAGAAGGTGGCTAACACCGTGATTAAGCACCTTGGTGCAGAAGATAGAGTGTTGGAGGTGGCGCGTATGATGGGCGGCGCTATAGATTCCAAGCAGTCTTTGGCCCACGCGCGGGAAATGTTGGACGTTACCGAGGCTTAAAGGGCGTGGCCGTTTGCTTTGCCCTTGGTAATCACACTAATACAGTTAATCAACGGGTTTTGCGTACAGCACCAAGCTGTGGCCTGTTAGCTTGTACCCAAGCTCTTTGGCTATTTGCTCTTGCAGTTGTTCTATCTTATCGTTGTGAAACTCAATAACTTTGCCGGTGTCTGTGCATACGAGGTGGTCGTGGTGCTCGCCACTGTCGAGTTCAAATACTGAATGGCCGCCATCAAAGTTATGGCGCTCTACCAGCCCTGCCTGCTCAAACTGTGTTAATACCCGGTAAACCGTGGCCAAGCCTACGTCGTCACCTGCCTCTAGCAGTGCTTTATAAACATCTTCAGCACTTAGATGACGGTCTTGGGAATTTTCAAGAATTTGTAGAATCTTAACGCGGGGCAGGGTCACTTTAAGCCCGGCTTTACGTAGCTCTTGATTCTCAGACATTTCAGGATCTCTTGGTTAATCACAAAGTGGGCAGTAGCAAATTTGCAGGGATCTACACTAAAACCCTATGCAAGTTGCGGATAAACGTCGTTTTCGCCCGCGCAAAGATCGGGTATTATCCCTGCCTGCGACACGATCTGGAACCCCTAAGTATGCAAAAAAGTAGTTCTTTCTCATTTCTACCGGCTTTATCTTTAATCTTACTGGCCTTCATTGCCTCGGGGTGCTCAAGTTTGAAGTTCCCAGGTGTGTACCGTATTGCCGTGATGCAAGGCAATATCATTGATCAAAAAAAGGTAGATCAATTAAAGCTGGGTATGACCAAGCGCCAAGTACAGTATGTAATGGGTACGCCATTATTGACCGATGTGTTTCATGAAGACCGTTGGGATTACATCTACCAGTTACGTCGCGGTGATAAGCAACTGCGTGATAAGCGCTTCACGCTCTATTTTGAAAGCGATGCGTTAGTGCGGTACGACGGTGATTATGAGCCCAAAGGGCCGGAAGAGACTGAAGATCAAACCGAGCAAGAAACCGAAACCTACATAGAAGACGCCAAACAAACGCAGGGCTAACGTTGCCCACTATAAAACTAATTGACGGGGGAAACATGGAAGCTTGGCAGGAATATTTAGCCTCAATAACCGGTAAGCAACACCTGTGGGTTGCCGAGATATTTTTGGTGACGTTGGTTACCTTAGTGGCAGCGGTATTGGTATCGCGCTTTATTACGAAGTTATCGGAGCGCTCAAAAAGCACTAAAAATGTTTGGGATGACGCCGTATTCGACGCCCTATCCAAACCTGCAAGAAGCATGGTTTGGTTGGTGGGTTTTACTTATGCGGCGCAAATTGCAGCAGGCCAAACCGAAAGCGCCATTTTTGAAGTGGTGCCCTCCATTCGCCGCATAGGCACCATTGCAATTTTTACTTGGTTTTTGGTGAGTTTGGTTAAACGCGTAGAAACCAATTTAATGAGCGAAGGCTACAGCCATAAACCCATGGACCCAACTACGGCTATGGCGCTGGGTAAGTTGTTGCGTATCTCTGTGATTGTTACGGCACTATTGGTTGCGCTTCAGTCCTTGGGCTATAGCATTTCTGGGGTGTTAGCCTTTGGCGGTATTGGCGGTATTGCGGTGGGTTTTGCCGCAAAAGATCTATTAGCCAACTTTTTTGGTGGTTTGATGGTGTATTTAGATAGGCCGTTTCGCGTTGGGGATTGGGTGCGTTCACCGGATAAAAACATTGAAGGCACAGTAGAGGATATTGGCTGGCGCTTAACCCGTATCCGCACTTTTGATAAGCGGCCCTTGTATGTACCCAACGCAACTTTTGCGCAAATATCCGTGGAAAACCCCTCGCGTATGACCAACCGCCGTATCAAAGAGACCATTGGTGTGCGTTACGATGATGCTGCCAAGATGGATGCAATCATTAGTGCAGTTAAAAATATGATTGAAACGCACCCAGATATTGATACAAGCCAAACCATCATTGTTAACTTCAATAAATTTGCCCCAAGCTCCCTAGACTTTTTTATTTACTGCTTTACCAAAACCACCAACTGGGCCGAGTACCATCAAATTAAGCAGGATGTAATGCTGCGCATTATTCAAATTATTGAGGGGCTAGAGGCCGAATGCGCCTTCCCAACCTCCACTTTACATATCCCTAACCCGGTAATCACGCACATAGAAAATGCCTAATACGCATCGACACACTTAAACGTGGTGATATACAATTCACCGAGTTAAAGGGTTGTTGCTTGGCTCGCGATCAAAACTGAACGTGAGCTGAAAAACTATATGCCCTAAGGATATTTTTGAACAAGGAACTGTTATGTCGCTCTCGCTGGTTTATACCCGCGCCCAATTGGGTATTGATGCTCCCCTGGTAAGTGTAGAAACACACCTTTCTAATGGTCTGCCCGGCTTTGCCATTGTGGGCTTGCCAGAAACAGCAGTTAAAGAAAGCAAAGACCGTGTGCGCAGCGCTTTGTTAAATAGCCACTTCGAATTCCCTCAAAAACGCATTACCGTTAATTTGGCCCCTGCCGACTTGCCTAAAGAAGGCGGCCGCTATGATTTGGCCATTGCCATAGGTATTTTAGCGGCTTCAGAGCAAATTCCTTCTGCAAATTTAGAGCGCTACGAATTTTTGGGTGAGCTGGCGCTTTCTGGTGAGCTGCGCCCAGTACGTGGTTGTATCGCAGCCGCATTACAATGCGATTTATCCAACCGAGTACTGGTGGGCGCGCAAGGCAACCAGCAAGAGTTGGCATTGTGTAAGCACGCCAATATTCACGTGGCCCCAAATTTGTTGAGTGTATGCGCACATTTACACGAGCGCGAGACATTAAGTGGCCCAGCGCTGTCAACGCTAGAGCTAGAGGCCTTAGATAAAGATCTAGCGGATGTAAAAGGCCAGCTGCAAGCGCGCAGAGCCCTAGAGATAGCGGCCGCTGGTGGGCATAACTTATTGATGTTTGGCCCACCGGGGACGGGTAAATCTATGCTAGCCAGCCGCTTGCCCGGCATATTGCCGCCACTGGAATACCAAGAGGCCATGAGCGTGGCTGCAATTAACTCGGTTAACAAAACCAACGCCATTAAGCACTGGCAGCAACGCCCCTTTAGAAGCCCGCATCACACCGCATCAGCCATTGCTTTGGTAGGCGGCGGTTCTAATCCCAAACCTGGGGAAATCTCCCTTGCGCATAACGGCGTATTATTTTTAGATGAATTGCCGGAGTTCCCAAGAAATGTGTTGGAAGTCTTACGCGAGCCCTTAGAGAGTGGGGTGATTAGTATCTCGCGTGCTAATGCCCAAGTGGAGTTTCCAGCCAAGTTTCAATTGGTTGCCGCCATGAACCCTTGCCCCTGTGGGTTTTGGGGCACGCCAGGGGGCGTGTGTGAATGCAGCCCCGTACAAATTAAGCGCTACCGCAGTAAAATCTCTGGCCCCCTGCTGGATAGAATAGACCTGCACGTGGCGGTTAACACAGTACCCATAGATGACCTTCAAAACGCCCCTTCAGGAGAG
>CAYZQH010000234.1:0-5012 GCA_964480055.1 uncultured Cellvibrionaceae bacterium | reverse complement strand
ATGCCCTAGCAACCGCCCAGCAAGAGCAACAAAAAGCCGAATTAGAAAAGAAAAAGGCCGAGCAGGTAGCCGGCTTTTTAACCCAAACCTTTGAAGCCGCAGACCCAAATAAAGGCGGGCTAAAAGGAACGACAGCAGCGGATTTATTGGAAAGCGCTAGAACAAAAATTAATGAAGAATTAAAAGATACGCCAGAAGTACAGGCGGAGTTACTGAATATTATTGGGGTGATCTACTACAGACAACGGGATTTTGAGCAAGCCAATGAACTATTAACCAATCTTTTGGAGAATAACGAAGGCATTGGGAGTATAGATACTGCATTGCTGGCAGAGAGTCAGCTACGACTCGCGCAGCAAAGAATGGGGTTGGGTAAGCTTAAAAGTACGGAAGAGTTGTTGCGTCAAAGCCTTTTACTTCAGGAGCAGAATGGAAACACTGAGACTTCTCTCTATGGGGAGACGAAGACATTTCTAAGTATTGCTCTCTTTAGGCAGAATAAGCGTGATGAAGCAATGAAAGTTATTGCTGACACTTTGACTGGTCTCAAAGCTTTAGGAGGTAAGGGCGATAGAATTAGATCTTATGCGTTACATGTTCTAGCTATGGACCAGTTTGTATACGGAAATTTGGATCGTGCCGTTGATAGTATGCGTGAGGCTCTAATTTACAAAAAGAAGGCGTTAGGTGCGGGTCACTCGGCTGTTGCATTAACGCAATTGGGCTTAGCTCAAATGCTCGTTGCACAAGAAAAATTTCAGGAAGCTGAAGTTATGGTAGGGGAGGCATATGATCAAACTAAATCGAGTTTGCCGGAAGATCACCCTCAGCAACTCAACGTGCTTTATCTATTAGCATTAATAACAAACAGACAGCAAAGATATATTGATTCTGATATCTATATCAACAAACTTCTATCGTCTGAATTAGATCAATCTACGAATTCGAATCAAATACAAATTAAAACCAAGCTTCTAAAAGTTGAAAATTTGATCTATTCTTCGAAAGTAGATTCTGCTTTCGAATTAATGAAAAGCTTAGAGCTGGAAAATGAAATTGAATCAATTAATAAAATGAAAATGCATATGCTAAATGGATGGTTAAGTTTACTTCGAGGGGATCTAGATAAAGCAAATTTATATATTGGTAAAGGGTTGTCGAGTTCTAATAACCAACATTTTAGTGTCCTGGCGTTTAAGCGTGATCTAGCAGCATTGTTATTATTCGAAGGGCGGTATACTGAGTCCGAAAAATTACTACAGGAAATATTAGAAACATTTTCCAGGCGGTTACCGAAGGGTCATTCACAGATAAAAATAGTATGTCTGTTACTTCAAAAGTCTTTGAGTGAGCTGGGTAAAAAATATAAGGGGGAAATAAATTCGACGTGCAAGTTTAATGCTGAAGTAGTCGACATCCAAGTCCCCGTACATATTCGGAGTTTTATTAACTAATTTTTACTCGCTAGAAGCTGGTTGCGAATCCAGCGAGCTGGCTAAGTTTCACCAAAAAACCGTAATAGGGTCTAACGCATACCCGCCATTATCCACCAAGCTAGAACAATTCTCGCTCGTATGCATATGTATCATTGGGATCAATCCATTATCAACCGGAGATATAGTAAAAGGCACCTCATCGTCGGGAATTTTATCCGCATGAATTTTTAGTACTTCGGCGCTAACGGGTCTGGTGGTAGTAGAGTCATAATGATGAACAAACTCCACTAAAGATGAGTTTTCACCAACTATATAGGTGGGCCAAATCATTACGCGGCTTGGGTTCTCATTGGTTTTTTGCATTATACTGTCTTCATCACAATGTACTGCCGTTAGCTGAGGTAAACAGGCGCCCGTGCCGCTTTTGTAAAAGGCAGTGCCGTGTGGGCATTGACCAGGATATTTACTGGCACGAATTCCAAATTTACTAAGTCCTTCAAACAATACTTGGGTAGAAGTACACAGCCCACGATTAGAACCCAGTAAACCTGCCATGGCCATGCCTTGCGGGCACCTTTGGCGGGCATGTTTTTTATTATAAAAACTGAGCTCAACCAGCTCTACGTGGTGGCCACTTTTTACTTTTACGCCGTTCTTTTGAGAGTAACAAGTTTTACTCAAGCCATAAGTTGAATAATTGTGCGGGCAACGAGTGTAATGTGATTTGGGTTTACCGTTGGCGCTATTCACTTCAAAAGCTGTTTGCTTGTCTATTAAGTATTGCCCCCTTTTATATTCGATGGCGGCAGCGGCTTTTCTACTCACTAGAAAGGGATGCTTACCATTAAAATTCATATAGGTGTAAGAATTACTGTTAGTGGAATCGGCCCAACTAAGTTCAAAAGAAGTGTAGTGGCCTACCAGAGGTTCGTATTGATACTTATTAAATTTAACGCCCTTAAAGGGGGAGATTTTGCCTCGTTTAATGGGAATAAAGTCAGATTTTGTAAAATTGGTTGGCATAAAAAACGACCTGCCATCGCCAACTTCTTTAGTTTCAATAGATATGCGACGAGCACACACATTTTTTGGTAACCGGTAGATTTTTAACTTCCTAACATTGAAATCTTTTCTGACGACAGCCGGTTCTGTTACCGCATTGAAATAACCTTTTGGACAGTTAGCCTGATAGGCCTTTGGGATTTTATAGTGCTCTTTTTTGGCGCTATGAGCGTTTTGCGCAAGCACACTGAACAGTACCGCAATAGCCCCTACTACGGTCATTGTCTTTTTATTAAAATACTTCATAGTTTCCTCCTGGTTTATGGTTTGCACCCGTGTAAACAGGCGCACTAAAGTTTAGAACTGATATTTCATACCCACACGATAAAGCCGTCCTAATACGTCATACACATTGGCCGCTGTGCTGGTACCACGGGTGCCACTGCGGCTGTCTGCGGGTACATAAGGAGGTTGTTTATCGGTTAAATTATTAATGGATGCATACACACTTAGGCGCGAAGGCTCTATATTTTTATTGTTTAAAGAAATGTTACGAGAAAGGTGTAAATCAAAATAGGTTACTGAAGGCAGGTCATTATTTTGCTGTATGTAGTCGGTGGTAGAGTTGTTTTCAATCACCGCGCTGCCTAAGTAGTGCGCTAGTAATGCGCCATGCCATTTGGGCTTTACAAAACTTACAGTATAAAGGCCCTTCCAAGACTGAAACCCAGGCTCGTCCACTCTATCTAGCGTAGAGCCATTAGAGGTTTGTTCCCATTCAAGCGTGCGGCTGGCTGTCAAATGATTTTTGAGTGTACCGCCCCAAAGCGAAATAGAGGATAACAGCGAGATATCCACGCCACGCGTAGACATTAAGCCAATATTTTCTGGCCCCCTATTAATTTGGTTAAAGGTAAAGTTTTGATCTGCACCGTTACGATTAAAAGGCGCGCAAAATTCATTGTTGGGGAAGTTAGAGGATGCATAGCAATTGTTTAAACTGAACATTATGTTAGGCACTACAATCGCGCCCTTAATGTTGATATCAAAATAGTCGGCACGTAGGGTAAGAAGTGAATGTGGTAACGCATCAATTGAAAAACCATAGGTGGTTGTAAAACCCCGTTCTTCATTTAAGGCGGTGTTGCCGGCTGTTCTATAGGGCACTGTTCTTTCAAAATCTGTGGGGCTGTAATCTTCGGGTACGCCTTCTGCTGCGCAGTTGATTGTAACTTGGGCAGGAACATTTGCCGCGGCATCACACGGGTCAGAAAGGCCAATTACACCACCGCTTTCGG
Source organism: uncultured Cellvibrionaceae bacterium (assembly GCA_964480055.1). Lineage (GTDB taxonomy): Bacteria > Pseudomonadota > Gammaproteobacteria > Pseudomonadales > Cellvibrionaceae > CAYZQH01. The sequence continues at coordinate 1,276 of CAYZQH010000234.1, read as the reverse complement.
GCATATATAATTCACTCACAGAAGGCGCGCGAATAGCCAAACCCCGCCTAGCATAGAATTGTACACGTTGAGTCGGTTTGAATGTCAGCCCGGTATTCCAACTTTTCATGGTGCCCACAGAGCTGTAATCCGACAAGCGATACGCCAATGAAAGCCCTAAATGATCAACCCAGTTTTGGTCTAACAAGGGTATTTTTAGCTCAATAAACGCTTCTTTGAGCTCTTCTTCACCGTTAACACCGCTTAGCGCAACGCTAGAGGTTTGTCCGCTCAAGGTAAGTGCATCAACAACTGAGTGTATTGCCTCTTTGCGCCAATCTACTCCCAGTGCGGTTTCCATAGGCCCTGCCGGTAGAGCCAATAACGGCCCTTGTAACCGAAGGTTAACGGCCTCCATTTGAATTTCAGAGTCGGTAAATTGTTGCGCTCTGATAAAATCCAACGTGCTTTGGTTGATGCTTTGGGTAGAAAATATGTCAGCTGGCGCGCAGCCTAAAACTCGCGCCTCTTCAGAGGCACAGCGAAAATCGCCGGGGTTGGCGGGGTCAGTTTCTACATCCAAGGCATAGGCCATGCGTGTGGTGTTATAGTGGCCGCTAGAGGCCTGAGAAAATTGAGTTTTACCATATTGGTAGCTGATATCGCTCAGCCACTGTCCAAACTCAGTTTTCACACCGGTAAGAAAGCTCAGTGTGTTTCTAGATTGTTTATAAGTCCTCGGCCCAAGCTCGCTCAAGCGGCGGTAGTACGGTATTTGTGGCGGGATACTTTCGCCCGCGTCTGTCCAGCTTGCCAAAACTTCTGATGGAAAGTAGGGGTAGGTCGATGGCAATGGGGTTGGGCGATTGTTAAATATCAGTACCGATGGCTCTTGCTGGTTTGAAGAGTCATTTAAGCTTTGGCGCAATTCCCCATAAAATGATGAGTTTTCACTCAGCTGATAAGCGCTAGACAATTGCCACTGCAGGCGCTCTAGCGGAATAGATAATTGTCGCTCATCCGCTTGGTTATAGCCATATTGGGCGGGGTTATAGGGTGTTACCCATTGTCCAGAATCATTGGCCACTACCGGGCCGTTTTCAGAAACAATGGTACCGGTGGGCGTAAAAATACTAAAAAATTCGCGGTTGCCCAAACGCTCGTTATTTTTAGAGAACGCCCTGTCTCTTGAGTAAATTGGTTCATTTTTATCCCAATAAAGGCTAAACGCAATATTGCCTCGACCCTCATCAAATGCTGTGCCGCCGCCAGCGGTTACCGACAATTGATCCGCGTC
>CAYZQH010000233.1:0-5024 GCA_964480055.1 uncultured Cellvibrionaceae bacterium | reverse complement strand
TTTACACGACCTGATCGGTGAAGCCTTTGAGGCTCGCTATAACGAATACGAACGCCAAGCCGCAAACGGAGAACTCAAGCTGCACAAAACAGTTCGAGCGTTAGACTTGTGGCGCAAAATGTTGGGGATGCTATTTGAAACCGGCCACCCGTGGATCACCTTTAAAGACAGCTGTAACTTGCGCAGCCCACAGCAACACGCCGGTGTAGTGCACTCATCTAACTTATGTACAGAAATCACCTTAAATACCAAAGCCAACGACGAAATTGCCGTGTGTAATTTAGGCTCGGTGAACTTGGCGCAACACATTGTGGACGGCAAACTAGACGAAGAAAAACTCAAAGGCACCGTCACCACCGCCATTCGCATGCTGGATAACGTCATTGACATCAACTACTACGCCGTACCCAGCGCGCGTGACTCCAACTTGCGCCATCGGCCCATCGGCTTAGGCTTAATGGGCTTTCAAGACGCTTTGTATAAAATGCGCATGCCATACAGTAGCGACTCGGCGGTAGAGTTTGCCGATCGCTCTATGGAGATGATCAGTTACTACGCCATTACCGCCTCCAGCGACTTAGCTGCAGAGCGCGGGGCATACAGCTCTTACGATGGGTCGCTTTGGAGCCAAGGCATTTTGCCCATCGACTCTATAGAGATTCTGGCCAAAAACCGCGGAGAGCAATACCTAGACCAAGACCGCAGCCAAACTAAAGATTGGGCCGCCCTACGCGCCAAAGTGCAATCCCAAGGTATGCGCAACTCTAACGTCATGGCCATTGCTCCCACCGCCACCATAGCCAACATTACCGGGGTGTCTCAATCCATCGAGCCTACGTATCAAAACCTGTACGTTAAATCCAACTTATCGGGTGAATTCACCGTGGTTAACCCATTTTTGGTTCACGACCTAAAAGACCGAAAACTGTGGGATAACGTCATGGTCAACGACCTCAAATACTACGAAGGCTCGGTGCAAAAAATTGACCGCGTTCCAGAAGATTTAAAGCAACAGTACGCCACTGCCTTTGAGGTAGAGCCACGCTGGATTGTAGATGCAGCAAGCCGCCGCCAAAAGTGGTTAGATCAAGCTCAAAGCCTGAATTTATACGTTGCAGGTGCAAACGGTAAGAAGCTAGATTTCACCTACCGTATGGCATGGTTCCGCGGCTTAAAAACCACCTATTACTTGCGTGCACTGGCCGCCACCACTACAGAAAAGTCCACTGTAGAAACCGGCTCATTAAACGCTGTAGCCTCATCCGCACCCGCCAGCCAAGGCTTAAACGCCGGGCCCGCAGATGTACCAAAAGCCTGCTCTTTAGACGACCCAGACTGCGAGGCGTGCCAATAGCTGCGCGCCCATTGGCTAAGGGCTGCCCGGCGCAGCCTAAATAAAAACATAACCAGTGACCACAATGAAAACTGACAGGACAAACACCTATGTTAAGTTGGGATGATTACAACTCAGATGCCCCCATTGCAACACGGCCCGTTCCTACCAACCCCGCAGAGCCTGCCGTACTGAGCGACGGCTCCTCTTCGGAAAAGCCAGCCCCTAGCGCCCAGGGCGCGGCGCCACAAACGCCCAAGGCAGCAGAGGTAACGCCTCCAACTCAAGAGCCCATTACGGCCAATATACCGCCGAACACAAAAGCGGCTGCTCAGCCTGCCACCATGCAAGAAGCCGTAGACCTTGCCCAAGAGTCCATTAATAGCCTGGACCCAACCCCAGGCTTTGAAGAGCTCGATATGGGCGCAGAGCGCATACAAGTCGACGACAAGCGCATGATTAATTGCCGCGCAGATTTAAACCAACTGGTGCCTTTTAAATACGAATGGGCCTGGCAGAAATATCTAGATGGTTGCGCCAACCACTGGATGCCACAAGAAATAAATATGACCGCCGACGTGGCTACCTGGAAGGCTGCCGACGGCTTAACTGATGACGAGCGCACCATTATCATGCGCTCTTTGGGTTACTTCTCTACTGCCGATTCATTGGTGGCCAACAATTTAATCCTGGCCATATACCGCCATATCACTTGCCCGGAAGCACGCCAATATTTACTGCGCCAAGCTTTTGAAGAAGCCATCCATACGCACGCCTACCAATATTGTATTGAATCACTGGGCATGGATGAAGGCGAAGTCTTTAATATGTATCGCGAAGTGCCTTGCGTGGCCAAAAAAGCCGCCTGGAGCATCAGCCACACCCAAGGCATTAGCAACCCGCACTTCCAAACCGGTACACCAGAGACAGACCAAGAATTATTGCGTAACCTCATTGGCTTCTATGTAATCACAGAGGGCATTTTCTTTTACTGTGGTTTTACTCAAATTTTGTCCATGGGCAGGCGCAATAAAATGACTGGGGTTGCAGAGCAATTTCAATATATTTTGCGCGATGAAAGCATGCACTTAAATTTTGGTATTGATGTCATCAACCAAATTAAGCTAGAAAACCCACACCTATGGACGGAAGAGTTTGTGGCCGAAGTGGTGCAAATGGTCTTAGAAGGTACCGAGCTTGAAATTCAATACGCGCGTGACACCATGCCTCGCGGTGTATTGGGTATGAACGCCGGCATGATGGAAGAATATTTACACTTTATTGCCAACCGCCGTTTAGCGCAGCTTGGGCTGCAAGAAGCCTTTCCTGGTGCGCAAAACCCATTCCCATGGATGAGTGAAATAATGGATCTACGCAAAGAGAAAAACTTTTTTGAAACTCGAGTCATTGAGTATCAAACCGGTGGTGCATTAAGCTGGGATTAAGCCACTGCCGTTAAACTAAACCTGGGCCCGGCCAAAACCGCGGCCCAGATTAAACCAATAAAAAATGACTAAGAAAAACGACCAAAAAAACGTAAGGCCTACGTTTAGGAGCACCCCATGAGTTGTAATTCAAACGACAATAAACTCAAAGACGCAGAAACCATGCGCATTGCAGTCAGCGAGCTTAACCAAAGCATAGAATACCTCAGCAAAATGGTGTTACAGCTGCAACGATCCATTAATGAGCAACCGCCAAAAAAAGCGGTTAAGCCCGCGCCAAAACGCAAAGAACCACCGGTCACCTTGCATTAAGGTAATCGATACCGCTTAACTCTTACTATGTCATAGAGAAAAACGCCAGCAATATGAACACAACAAATAGACCATTAGGAGTGACCTTAAACGGCCAACCCGCCCACTCAAAAAACCAAAGGCGTTACGCCAATATTTTGTGTTGCTTGCGAGACGATATGAAACAGAAAAGCTCACCAGCGCTGACGCTAGATGACACAGCACTAGAAAGTTTGGTGAAAGAACATTACCACTCTGCGCTGTCATCACTAGAGTGGGAAGACGCCACCGTACAAATGCTCAAAACGGTGGCCAGCTGCAAAGCTCACAGCCCAATTAAAAACTTTGCCGATAGCGCCCTTTCGCATTTACGCCAAATCACACCCAACTCTTATGTTTGGCTGCAATAAATAAGACTACCGGCGCGCGAACCCTAGCATACGCTCCAACGGCAACATGGCGCGTTCACCAAGCTTGGCATCAACAAAAACTTCGTTATCGGCCTGATCAAATACTTCGCTTAAGCGCTTTAAAGAGTTCATAGCCATCCATGGGCAATTAGCACAAGACCGGCACGTTGCACCACTGCCGGCAGTGGGCGCAATGTAAAACGCTTTATCCGGGCAGAGGCTTTGCATTTTGTAAAAAATGCCTTGGTCTGTGGCCACAATAAATTCTGATTTGTTAGAGGCTTGAGCTGCGTGAATCAACTGCGAGGTAGAGCCCACTACATCCGCAAGCTCCACCACGCTCTCTGGTGACTCTGGATGCACCAACACTAACGCCTCTGGGTGCTTGGCTTTTAAATCTTCTACACCGCGAGCCTTAAACTCCTCGTGGACAATACAACTGCCTTGCCACAAGATCATATCTGCACCGGTCATTTTTTTAACGTAACCACCCAAATGCTTATCGGGCGCCCAAATTAATTTTTCGCCTTTTTTATCTAAATGGTCCACTAGGTCAACCGCAATACTGGACGTTACCACCCAGTCGGCTCTAGCTTTAACTGCGGCAGAGGTATTGGCATACACCACAACCGTTCTATCAGGGTGCTCATCGCAAAACGCAGAAAACGCCTCCACCTCACAACCAATATCTAAAGAACATGTGGCCGCCAAGGTGGGCATAAGCACGCGCTTGTGGGGGGTCAATATTTTGGCGGTTTCCCCCATAAACTTAACCCCAGCCACAATTAATGTATCTGCCCGGTGCTCTTTGCCAAAACGAGCCATTTCTAAGGAGTCTGCAACGCAGCCGCCCGTTTCTTCCGCTAGGGCTTGCACCGCTGGGTCGGCATAGTAATGCGCCACTAATACCGCATTGTGCGCCTTGAGTTGACGCGTTATAGACGCTTTTTGCGCACGCGCTTGCTCAGCACTGGGTTGGGCTTCTTTACTTAGACGATCGAGGTATGACTTTACAAGCTGGTCTGGAGGCACAGCGGTGTCAGAGGTGGTTATGGTGTCACTCATAATCAATTGTTCAAAAAAACGGCTATACAGTTTACCAGCGTTAGCAATAAAAACGAAATAAACCGTTGGCTAAATATACAAACACCATATACAACAAAGCCGCCCTAAAGGCGGCTTTGTTGTATATGGTGGGTCGTACTGGATTCACTCGCACCATCCATGGCGCTCAGCCTTCGGCCAGCCTAATGGCTGTGCTAATCAGCTATCCTACTGATTACTTACTCGCACACAAAACTCTCGGCCTTCGGCCAGCCTAACGGCTGTGGTAATCGGCTGTCGTGCCGATTACTCGAACCAGTGACCACTAAATCGCCTGGAGCGATTTAGCTGCGCAAGTCGCTCCGCGATTCGGCTCAAGGATGAGCCGAACACATTACTTAAAAGCCAACTGCTCTACCAGCTAAGCTAACGACCCGAATAACTTAATTCAGTCATACTGAACAACACAGCCCGTAGTAGGCCACCAGTCACCTTGTAGAG
>CAYZQH010000232.1:0-5030 GCA_964480055.1 uncultured Cellvibrionaceae bacterium | reverse complement strand
CCACTGGCACCTTTGATTAAATCAAGCAGCGTTCTCAGCTCTAGCACTTGTTGCTCATCAACCGCCAAATCCCCAGTAATATCAAACCACTCGCTTTTTTTACCAATGGCCAGTGATAGGTGCTCGCTTTTTAAGGTTTTACTGAGCGCTATTTTTTTACCCTTTGGCCAACGCAAGCGCAAGGCAATAGGCGCGGGCGCCATGCCAATAAGTTGCTCCAATTGCTCTAGGGTAGCTAACGCCGCTTGTGGGTCTGTCACCGTAAGCACGTTATCTGGCATATCCAAAAACGCTGGGCAGTGTTGATCTAATGCATCTAGTTGCACTTGCTCTTTTATAAGGTTGCGCTTTGTGGCCACGCGCTTGTCTGCTAACTCAGTGGTCAACTTGGCGTTACCCACAATGGGTTTAAAGCTGGGGCCTTTTTCACCAAAAGGCATCACCAGACAGGTAAATTCCAACCCATCCCCCACTGGCTGAATATTAATGACCATATGCTCATCACATGCTAAAGTTTCTAGGCCCGTATCTAGCTCATCAATATCCGATTGAATATTCAGTAATGGCGCAATGGCAGCAACGCCGTCTAGCGCTTTTTGTTTGGCCGCAGCAGGAATCATTAACCCACCTTCACCCACAATATTGGCAACCTTTAGGTGCTGTTCGTTAAAAACCGTAAAACCATACCGCCCGGTAGAAAGCGCTTTAAAGCTAAAAGCACTTTCATCGTCAAAATACGGGGGCAAATCCGCAATGCTTAATAACAATTGGTTACCTTGCTGACTCACCGTAAGCTCTGGTTCTTTTTTTATTAAGTCAATGGGGTGATCAAGGTCAGAGGCCAAATACACATTATCCAACGCCGTTGCGGCCTCTAAAGCCTCTACCCCTTCTAGGCGATACTCGGTTGATTGGTAGTAATCCCAACTTTGGTAAATAGAAATGGCCTCGCACATGGCTTTGTCGGCATCACTTAAATAGCCAAAGGTACTGGCCTCAAATGCCAGCCTTTTTAACGCCACCGTACGCCCTTTGCTCCACCCTTTAGATGATTGTTTTTGCTCCCGCGCCTTAAATTCTGGGCTTTGACCATCAAGGTGTAACTCCCATATTAATCGGGCAGGCTTTGTGCTTTTTACTGCCGCGTCTTTTGTTTGTTGCGTATCAGGCTTTAAGGCAATGAGTTTTTCTAAGGCCAGATCCCACTCGGCTTTACGGGTAACCAAAGCGGGGAAGTCTACTAGAGCAGTGTTGATAGGCGCTTTTTGTTTTGCGGTTTTTTTTACAGGTTTTGTTTTAGCAGCGCTTTTACTTGAAGCACCAGAGCTTGAAGTGTCAGCCTTAGCCGATGACAATAGCTGCTCTGCCAAAGTTAAAAAAAGTGTATGCTCTGCATCAGTAAAAAAAACGTGGGCAGTTTTTAGTGCTTTTACGCCATCTTTATTGAGCCCGTCCCCACACCACACCGCACCAAGGCCATTGAGTACTATTTGCAGGTGTTTAAAGTACGGCAAGTTGTGCTCATGCACTCTGCTGGCACTGAAGTTTTTGCCGTGGGTTAAACAACTCGCAATATTCGATAATATATAGAGTACATTCCTTGTTGGGTTATCCGTGTTCTTATCATTAATTTGCGCATCCATCTGATCTAGGGCTTTTTCATAGTACCCCGCGTCATCCCCACCCAAAATAATTAAACACAACTTATGAAGCAGGCCCAATGTGCCAAATAGATATTGCCGCTTGCGCCGTGCTAATTTATTTTTTGCGATTAGGGCTTGGTCAAATAACTGGTCAGCCCCGTTAAAATCTCCACTCAGCATTAAGCGTGCGGCCTTTAACTGAAGTGCGTAGCAGCTATTGTCTTCCACCCCAATAACGCTGTGTACTCGGTCTAGGCTCAAAGCGTATAAAAAATACTCGGCCAACAAGTAAGAGAGCAGTTGGTTGCCCGGGTTTTTACCAATAACCTGCTGCAATAAGCTGGCCCAATACGCATTGGCATACCCACATTGCGTATTCACCAAAAACCAAGCGGCAAAAGCCTGATATTGCACAAGATCCGGCAGTTTTAAAAACGCGTTTAAGTCAAACGGAACAAAACATAGACCAATAAGTACCTCTTGGGCGCTTAAGTCAATCACCTGTGGGTTTTTATGAAACGCCAATAACTGTTCTAGCGGCTGCTTTGACCCCACAAAAAACGCATAACGCACTACCAGCACCAAATCCTCACTGGCCTGCCCCCAATCACGGGCGTAACCCGCTGGCCTTTGCGCCTCTATATTATGAAAAAGCCGCGAATAGCTTTTGTCTTTTACGCAATCTACGGCAAGGGCATTTAGCAGTAACGGGTTAAGGCGCATGCCGCTATTGTCATGCTCTATAAACCCTTGCTCCACCAAGGTTGCACGCTGCTCTGGCTTTAACCCCGGCAAATGCACACCGGATTTAAAACACCCCATACTACTGACCTGGGCAAGCAGCTTGTTAAACTTACTCACCCCAACAGGCCAGTAGGTAATGGCCAACACCTTGAGCACGCACTGCTCATAGGCGCTTAAGGCCTGGTAGCGGGTATAAAGCTGTTTAACCTGCTTGGGGGTTTGGGCAGTAATCTGCATGGGGTGAGTCCGGCTGCATCAAAGGGCTTAGACAAAGGTGGGATTTTACATTGGGGAGTGGCATTGCACGAGTTTGACGCTTATCTCAGGCTATCAACCACCAATACCTTTGAGCGGGTAATGGTGTTTATTAATACAAAAAAGCACCATAACACTATAAACGCGCCAGTTAACGTCCTTTATGTGGCGCAATTCATAAAATTGCGCCATAATTGCGCCACGCCTAAGCTTTAATTGCGCCAAAGTTCTATGTCATCTACCACTGAATTATTAAATAGCATTCGTGCAGCCGACAATGGGTTGTCTATGGCAGAGATCATGGCCATACACCCAGTGCTAGCCAGACGTTCAGCGCAGAGGCAAGTTGCCGCGTTGGTAAAAAGTGGGCACGTAATCGCCCAAGGAGATGGCAGAGGGCGGCGCTATTTTGGTACTGCTATTTCGCTAAGGGCTGACACTCAAACAGATGATGGTGATGCATTTCCTAGGTTCATACCCGTGTCTGCAGATAGCCACGATATTTTACATTACATTAATCAGCCACTTGAAGCGCGCAAACCTGTTGGCTATCAACGAGATTTCTTAGATTCCTATCAGCCAAATAAAACGTGGTATCTGTCAGCGTCCCTGCGTCGGCAGTTACATAAAATGGGTAAAACCACAGATAGCCAAGAACCGGCAGGTACATACTCTCGCGCCATCTTAAATCGATTATTGATTGATTTATCTTGGGCATCGAGCCATTTGGAAGGCAACACCTATTCTCGCTTGGATACACGTGAGCTCATTGAGCATGGAAGGTCTGCACAGGGCAAGGCAGCCATAGAGACGCAAATGATTCTAAATCATAAATTGGCCATCGAGCTGTTAGTGGGAAGCATTGAATCAGTCGAATTTGATCACTATACCCTGATGAACATTCACAGCTCGCTGTCAGAAAACTTGCTGCCAAACCCTGCGGATGAGGGAAGGGTTCGGCAGCATGCAGTGGATATTGGCAAGAGCGTTTACCATCCCTTATCAGTAACTGCACAAATCGAAGATGCTTTAAAACTATTGCTGAATAAAGCCAGTCAAATTGGTGACTCTTTTGAACAGTCCTTTTTTATGATGGTACATTTGCCATATTTACAGCCATTTGCTGACATAAATAAACGAACCTCTCGCTTAGCTGCAAATCTGCCTTTATTTCGTGCCAATCTTTGCCCGCTGACTTTTCTCGATGTGCCAGAACAGGCCTATAGCAGAGCAATGCTAGGTATTTATGAAATGGCGCGGGTCGAATTGTTACGCGACCTTTATGTGTGGGCTTATGAGCGCTCAACGCAAGAGTATTTAGCCATTAAACAAGACTTGGCCGAGCCAGATCCGTTACGCCTGACTTGGCGAGATTTTATCAAGCAAACGGTTCAGTTGGTTGTGATTCACCCTGAACAAGACCCGTTCACTCTTATTCAGCAAGCAGTAAAAGCTGAAACGCCTATCGCTGAGCAAAAGGATCTTCAAGCGCTAATTATCGAAGAGTTAAGGCGATTGCATGAAGGTGTGTTAGCCCGGTATGGCTTAAGACCATCTGAATTTTCCGCATGGAAGGCTGTGCATCAATCTAACAAAAGCTGATTTTATATCAATGCGCACAATACCCGGCAATTTTAAAACGGCACTAAATCGAATGGAACAAAACATAACGCAGCAAGCATCTCTTGAGTTGTTAAGTTAATAGTCTGCGGGTATTTATGAAGACCCAACAGCGTTTCTAATGGCTACTTTGCTCCCCTCAATCACGAACATAGCACGCTGCTTCTCCTCTATTGTAGAGTCTTCCTTTCCAGGCTTACTGCTGAAAGCTTACACTGGATCTCTCGCTCTGAACTAACCTCGTCCGGTTTACCGCCCTCACAAGTAGCCATCGAGCTGAATACATTTTTAAGCCCGACTGAAGGTATCGTATACAGTGACTCAGCACAGTGGGATTCCGACTGGATCAACACCCTCTACTACGCAGCAAACGAACCGCAGCTTTTTCACATTCTATCGCTCTATGATTTACTGGAATCAAAACAACACCCTCAGTTTGACAACACCAAGACAAAACTAGCCTATTCAGGTAAGCACAGACTGCATCGCGCTGCTGAAGATTTTGAATTGATTTACGAGGCGTTAACGCACGTAAAAAAAATGTAAGGCCTACCAAATAGAAACTGACCTAATATTGTGAAACCCCATTGCAGCACATGTTTAATTTTTGCTGTTTTTTCGACATGACATGCACATATGTCGATACCATCCACATGCACCCCTCGCACCTACTTAGCTGCCAATACCTCATTTGGGCTTCCGCTATAACTCAATCGTCGGTGATGAGGCTTAAGCACCAAAGCCTTATGTTTTCAAAATTTAGGTACT
>CAYZQH010000231.1:0-5045 GCA_964480055.1 uncultured Cellvibrionaceae bacterium | reverse complement strand
ACAGCCCCGGGGAGCATATGAGCCAAGGCGTATTTTCATTTTCAGAAATGGCAACTTCGCAAGCGCGCTTAAGCACGCAGCTTGCCTCTCCTTCGTTACAGCACATATATGAATGCGCAGGTAATAAACCAGGTATGCGCATATTGGATTTGGGTGGCCGCAGTTTAAACAATGAAGAGCATTGGAAGGCGCATTTTGCAGATGTATATACCGTAGATTTACGTCAGGTACTGCAACGCTTAAAAGGCAAAGATGAGGCGACCATTGTCAATTATTTACGCAATGGTACCTATCTACCGTTTGGGCCCGAGGTAAAATTTGACGTGGTGATTGCGTGGGACTTTTTTAACTACATGAACAACAGTTCGCTAACCGCCCTTAGCGCTTGTTTGACCAAGTATGTAAAAGACTCTTCATTAGTTACCTGTATTAATTACAACGCCTCGACGGTTCCTGCTGTTCCACGCCGCTATGCCATTGTCGAGCAGGGTATTGGGTTTGACGCAAGCAAGGATGGTGAGCCTGTTCAACGAACTACCTCGATGCTCAGCTCGTTGACAGTTCAACAATGCTTACCTGGTTTTTTTATTCAGCAAACGTTTCTTTTAAGGCCAGGCATGGCCCGTGGGACAAGCGAGTATGTGTTGGTCTATAAGGATCAAAACACTCAAAAGCGAGACCGAGACGCACTGTATGACGCTGTCATGGCCCGTAAATCGGAAAAAGAGCTGGCGTAGCGCGTTAGCGCCTCGCGCTTAGGTATTCATTTTTAAGCTTCACGTAGTTCTCTGCCGAATATTTAAAAAATGCCAATTCACTTTGCTTAAGTGGCCGTGCCTGCTTGGCCGGGCTGCCTATATACAAATACCCACTTTCTAATTTTTTACCGGGTGGAACCAGCGCGCCTGCCGCAATCACCACCTCACTCTCTACAATTGCGCCGTCTAGTACGGTAGCGCCAATGCCCACCAAAACGCGGCTGCCGATGGTGCAGCCATGCAAGCAGGCACCGTGGCCAATGGTCACGTCACAGCCAATGGTTAGCGGCCAGCCTTCGGGGTTGAAGTCGCTGGCGTGGGTAATGTGCAACACTGCGTTGTCTTGCACGCTGGTGCGCGCGCCAATGCGAATTTTGTGCATATCTCCGCGAATGACGGCACAGGGCCAAACGGAGCTGTCTTCACCTATAACGACGTCGCCAATGACGCACGCGGCTTCATCTATGTAGGTATCGTTCCCTAATTTTGGGGTGTGGTTCTTGTACGGGCGAACGGGGTTGCTCATGTAGGCTCCTGTTTGGTTGAGCGCAATGCTTGAGCTTTGCGCGAATGGACCCATTATAAGTAAATTGATCACTGACTACAGAGCTTCCAATGACTGCCAACCCCTTATTGCAGCACCATATCCTGCCGCCGTTTAATAACATTACGCCTCGGCACATTGAGCCGGCCATTACAGAACTAACCCAAGGCAACCTAGATGCGTTAGAGGCGCAACTGGAGAGCCTAAGTGACGTGAGTTGGCAGAGCCTAGTGGCACCCCTGGAGGCGCGGGAGGATACGCTCAGCCAAGCATGGAGCCCCGTGAGCCACTTAAACGGTGTGGCCAACAATGAGGCATTGAGGGGCGCTTATGAAAAATGCCTGGCAAAACTCAGTGCCTATAGCACAGCCATGGGCCAGCATGAGGGGCTGTACAAAGCCTATGAGCATTTGCTCAATGGCACCGAGTTTGAGAGTCTAACTCAGGCCAAGCAGCAAGCGGTGCGCAATGCCGTGCGAGACTTCAAACTGGCCGGTGTGGCGTTGCCTAAAGCAAAAAAGGCCCGTTATGCAGAGATTCAGGCCGAGCTATCCAAGTTGAGTAATCAATTTTCTAATAACGTGCTCGATGCTACGCAAGGTTGGTACAAGCTAATTACTGATAAGCCAATGCTTGCCGGTTTGCCTGAGCAGGCAATTGCAGCGGCGGCTGAAGTAGCTAAGCAAAAAAGCGAGCAAGGTTGGGCGTTTACGTTAGATGGCCCTGTTTACTTGACGGTAATGACGCAGGCAGACAATGCCCAATTGCGCCAAGCCTTGTATGAAGGTTACATGACACGGGCTTCGGACCAAGGCCCTACCGCCGGGCAGTGGGACAATGCGCAGTTAATTGAGGACATTTTAACGCTCAAGCAAGAGCTGGCAGTTCTTTTGGGGTTTGACCATTATACTGAGCTGTCTATTGCGCCCAAAATGGCCAATAGCAGCGATCAAGTTTTAGATTTTTTGCAAAAATTAGCGGATCAATCCAAGCCGTTCGCTCAAAACGAGCTGCACGAGCTTCAAGTATGGGTAAAAGAGCATTACAACATCGAAACGTTGAATGCCTGGGATGTGCCCTATTACAGTGAAAAGCTCAAACAGGCAAAGTTTGAAACCTCGCAAGAGGCCTTGCGGCCTTACTTTCCTTTGCCGCAGGTTAAACAAGGGTTGTTTGATTTAGTGGGACAGCTGTTTAACGTATCTATTAAACCTGACGAGGATGTGGCGCTGTGGCACAAAGACGCTGCGTTTTATCGCATTTATCGTAATGACAAACCCATAGCGGCATTTTATTTAGATGCTTACGCCCGTGAAGGCAAACGCGGCGGCGCTTGGATGGCGGATTGCCGTGTGCGTCGCAAAACCGTGCAGGGCATTCAATTGCCGGTGGCATTTTTAGTGTGCAACTTTAACGCCCCGGTTGGTGATGCGCCTTGTCTGTTAACACACAATGAAGTGACCACGTTATTTCATGAATTTGGTCATGGCTTACATCATATGTTAACGCAAGTGGATGTGGCGGCGGTCAGTGGAATTAATGGCGTAGCATGGGACGCGGTAGAGTTACCAAGCCAGTTTTTAGAGAATTTTTGCTGGGAGCCAGAAGTCTTGGCAAAGATATCTAAGCATTATCAAAGCGGCCAATGCCTGCCTCAAGAAGAGATAAAAAAATTATTGGCGGCCAAAAATTTTCAGTCGGCCATGATGATGGTTAGGCAGCTAGAGTTTTCTATTTTTGATCTACGACTGCACAAGGAATACGGCAATGATAATTTTAGAGGTGTGCAGGCATTGTTAGACGAGGTGCGTCAACAGGTGGCTGTTTTAATTCCTCCAGCATTTAATCGTTTTCAAAATGGTTTTAGCCATATCTTTGCCGGTGGTTATTCTGCGGGGTATTACAGCTATAAATGGGCCGAGGTATTGTCTGCCGATGCCTATGCCGCATTTGAAGAAGAAGGCATATTTAATGAGGCAACAGGAAAACGCTTTTTAGAAACCGTTTTAGAGCAAGGCGGCTCATACGATGCAATGACAATTTTTAAACAGTTTAGGGGACGTGAGCCCAGCATTGATGCATTGATGCGTCATAGTGGGTTAACTCATGAGGCAGGCAGTGGTGAGTAACAGTAAAAAACGCTTTATCGCTGGTGCGGTATGCCCAAAATGTAGCGCCATGGATACCATCCAAATGTATCGCATAGACGACGTAGACTATCGCGAGTGTGTGCAATGCGGTTTTAATGATGAAATGCGCTTTAAACAATCCCCAAAAGAACTGTCTACACGAGTAAATGTTACGGCGCAGGAGAAGATGGAGCACATTCAAACGGTCAATATTTTAGATTTAGATAAAGGTAAGTAATAGTTCTTTTACGACGTCCATTATTCTTTTGGATTGACTTACCCATACGGTATGGTTGAATACGATTTTTGGATGAGTTAAGCCATTTACTGAAGCGCCATTCGTGGCGTTTTGTATTTTCTATGTCAATTCGCCGAGTTTAAATCTACCAAGGTTAAACTCTTTTCAAAAGCGGTGCAGCCTTCAAGGTGCATTGGGCAGGTGTTTAAAAGCCAAATATTTAAGCGTGGAATCAACTGGTTTAAACGAGCTTGTTTGAGTGATATGCAATCAAAGCGAGTTGTTTTAGCCAGCTTGAATCAGTGGATTGAATCTGCGGTGCTCGGCCGAAGGTTTAATAATATATCGCCATCATTGCCGTGGATTCCAGGCCAGCGCTTAAGAACATCTTTCCAGTGTTTTATATTTTTCACTTTCAGCATAGCCCTTAATTGCCCGTTATCTAATTCGTCCTGATTAAATAACGCTTCAATGGCGTAGTGTACGGCCAGGTCCAACTGATTGGCGTACTCTTCGCCCAATAAGTCGTGCACAATGATATTGGCCAATGTCATGTCCATAGGCGTTAAGGGTACGCCACATAGCATAATCAAACGATCATTGACTTCTTCCATTAAGCGGTGTGCTAAGTAGGCTTCGTCAATGAGCGCATGCAGCCCTGTGTGTGTTTGAATAATCTCTGGCGGCTTTAGAAAAAAATCTTCCGCAATGTGAATAAAAACTTCACATGCTTCGTAAATATCTGCCTCTTTAAGAAGGGTTGTGAGGGTCTCTAATACATCGGGCACATGTTCAATATATTGCACTACAAAATTCAACAAGGCCTGGTTGGGGTTTTCATCGGGCAGGTCGATGGCCTTGTGCAGCCGTGGCAACGACGCGCATAAATAATTTTGTAGGTCGTGGGTTTGGGCTTCTTGCCGCTCTGCTAATTTTATCGATTGTCGTATTTGCACAATGGGTTGTTCGCACATCTGAGATTACTTCTTGCCATGCTCGGCTTGCCGGGGGTATGCAGGGGTAGTGCAGAGCGATATTCTCTGAGGGTTGCCCCTAAGTACTGTTAGGTGTTCCGCGAAGGACACTTCTTATACTCGCGATTAAATGTTCCGTGTGGCCACCTGCTGCTGTATTGGTTTTATACCGGCTCGGCCCAACAGAAATCTAATCTGTATTTATTGGAAGATAGAGCATATCTTCAACCACCCCAAAAAATTGACTTGGATTTAGGTGAATGGTGAGTACTGTGTCACCCAATGCCACCGAGTGCGTACAATAGTTATTCTGGTTGGTTGTTTAATGACCGAACGCTTGCCTGATAGATGTCGTCATAAATCACCAGAAGTTTTTGGCGCCACTGAAACCACAAATTGTTT
>CAYZQH010000230.1:0-5060 GCA_964480055.1 uncultured Cellvibrionaceae bacterium | reverse complement strand
ATTTAGGGCTTTTAACCAAACCAAAACTCTTTAAGCCACTTTGAACCTCCCCATTTAACACATCAAACCTGCGCGGGTACGAAGCGTCGGCAAAAAACCGCTGGTTGCCGCCAAAATGTACAAACTCTACATCGGCATAAAGGCCCTCTGTATCTGCAACGGCTTGCGCGCTGTCTAATAAAAGCTTGGCGCCGGTGCGCATGGCGGCGCTGTATTCTTTTGCCCTGCCTTGACGTGCTGCCACCAACTTGCCTAACGCTTCTTCGCCTTCCATTAAGCCCTTAACAAAAGCCTGTACTTTGGCTTTGTGCTGGGAGAAATAATCTGAGCGTACTGCATACACATCTGCTATCACTCGGTTGGCCGTTTTGGTGGACAGTAAAATACGCGCACCGCGTACAGAATCTTCAGAGCCCGTGCCCACATTCCCGCCCGAGGTTAACGCCAGGGCATCAGGGATAATCACAAAAGCCGCATCTACGTCTTTTTCATACAGCGCAGCCATTGGGCTATTGGCGGTACCGGTTAAATCGGGTAGCCACTTAATGTTGACATCACCAATGCTTAAGCCCGCATCTTGAATCATTCGAATGGCATAATCCACATGTGGCCCATTGGCTTGCAAGGCAATGGTCTTACCTTGTAAATCCTTCGCGGATTTAATGGTGTCTTTCACCACCAGGGCATCCCCTCCGGCAGACCAGGTCATTTGATAGATCACCACCGGGCGAGTTTTTGAGCTTTTATTCAAAAGGTCAGAGGCTGAATTAATCATCCCCAAAGTCCCGCGCAAGTACGGCGTTTTACCCGCCATGTAGCGCTTAACCTGCTCGCTAAAGTCATCTTGGCGCTTTAAGTGCAGTGTTAAACCTTGCTTAGAGAAAATGGAGCCATTAGAGGTGGTGGCCGAGTTACCGTTGGCGTATATGGTGGCCAAGTCGCCACCCCAGGTAATCATGGGCACTTCGGTGGCGCCTTTGGTGTTAACGTTCCCTACACTGGTACGAACAGATTCTGCCAAGGGCTTAGAGGAGACATAGGACGGTGCGGCGTTGGCCACGAAAGCCGAGCAGAAAATAACACCCAGCACACCCATTGAAGTAACGTTTAACAGTGAAAATCTTCGAAACACGTGGATATGTCGCATAAATCGCTCCTTGTTCGGCCTCCAAAGTATCATAGATTACAACCCAGCGCCTGCAAATCACGGGGCGTGGCTGGCGCGTAATTCAAATCCAGATCAAGCTTAAATCAATTTAGTTAACAGTAGGAAAAATGGCCACCAGCTCCCTTTGGCTCATGAATCGTTATGCGTTTGAGCATTCAGCTCTGCATCGGTCAATGTTCGCCAAGCATCTTGATGCTGTAAATTAAAAGCCTCTACATGCTGGCGCAATTCTGGGTCAAACCCGTCATGTTTTACTTGGGCAATCAACTTTTGAAACTCCGGTGAATGCACCACATGAGTACTGCTGGCCACCTCGGGCAATTGATAATCTGCCACTATGCGTCCACCACGTTTTACCTCTGCGCCTTCGCCTCTATCGTCTGTGTAGTATTGAGATAGCACCAGTAAACGCGAGCCCAGGTAACAGGCCTCGCCCATATCGTGCGTTACAAAAAAGATGGTGAGTTTCTCGCTTTCCCACAACTCTAATAAATACAGCTGTACGTCTTGACGAGTGTCTGGGTCTAGGGCGCCAAAGGGCTCATCCATCAATAAAATGGGCGGTTTCATTATCAGCGCCTGGGCAATGGCTACCCGTTGACGCATACCGCCAGATAACTCATGCGGATGCTTGTGCGCTGCATCTGCCAGGCGCACGCGCCCTAAGTAGTGCATAGCCTCGTCGGTGTGGCTTTTATTTTTGTACCAAGGGTTCCACCATTGGCCTTGGGTAAGCGTTTTGCCCAGCATCACATTTTGCAGCACCGTTAAATGTGGCAACAAAGTATAACGCTGATACACAATACCTCGGCGAGTGTTGGGCTTACCCGTTAGCGCACCATTGATGTGAATATAACCACTGCCAGGGTCTGGCTGCTCTTGCCCCAAAATCAAGCGCAATAGCGTGGACTTACCACACCCACTGGGGCCAACCACTGTACAAAATTCACCCTCTGCCACCTTGAGATCGATATTGTCTAAGATGCAACGACCATCATAAGATTTATACACATCTTCTATATGCAGCTTGTAAGAAGCGCTCATTCTTGACCCTCCATGTACCATTTAAACTTCCAGTGGAGTAACCCTCTTAATAGGGTATCCATCACGTACCCCAAACACGTAATCCATGCCACATAGGGCAAAATCACATCCATTGCCATATATCGCCGCACCAAAAAGATTCGGTAGCCTAAGCCGTCTGTGGCAGCAATAGCTTCTGAGGCAATCAGAAATAACCAGCCTGCGCCCAGGGTTAAACGCACCGCTTGGATCAGCCGGGGCAAAATTTGCGGTAAAACTATTTTGTAGGCCACGGCCAAATTGCTGGCCCCTAATGTCATGCTTTTTACAATTTGCTCTTTGGGAATATGCTTAACTGCCAGGTAAATATCACGGGTAATTACGGGGAAGGCGCCGATAAAAATCAGCATAATTTTACCCAGTTCCCCTAACCCAAAAACAATGAACAATACCGGCAGCACCGCCATGGGTGGAATCATGGCCAACGTAGTCACAAAGGCCAAGAGTACGTTTTCGGTGATGCGAAATAATCCCATATTAAGGCCCACCCAGCACGCCAAAACTGCTGCACACCCCATGCCAATCAACAGGCGCTTCATGCTGGCATAGGTATCGGACCACAGTATTATTTTGCCTGTGCGCTTATCTTCTTTAAAAGCCATACGCTCCACAGCATTGGTCATTTTTTCTGCGCTGGGTAATAGTTTGTCGTTAGGGTTGGCTTCTAACCGCGCATGAGAGGCCCAAAAATACGTACATATTAGTAACACAAACGGCAAAACTGTCAGTACAAATTGCAACCACTTGGGACGTACATCTGGGAAGATGGTGAGGTTTGCTTTCATTGCATCTCTCGCATAGGATGAATACACCCCATTCTAGCAGGAGCACGTATGGCCACCACACCCAAGCCGGGCGACACCGGCGCTCAAACCGCCTCACCAAAGCCCTCCACTCAGTCAATTATCAAAAACTGGCACGTGCCCTTAAGTGCCGGCAAGCAAAATTTTAAACAAGCCAAAGACAACTTAGCCAAGCAAGCGTTGGCGCAAGAGGACATACCCCTAATTATTCAACTGGTAGAAAACCCCAAGTTTGACCTTCCTGGAATAGAGATATTCAACGGCGCAACCGATCTAGATACCCACGACAACATACACATTTTATTGGGTCGTGGGCTTTTGGCCGCAGATGAGGCTTTTATTATTGGCTTTACCATGGGCAGTACCAACCGCGTATCTACCACAGAGGAAAAGCTCTACAGCTTTTTTGCCAAATATCTATTCCCTAAGCAATACCAATTCAGTGATGAAGCCGTACAAATTTTTAAAGACGCAGTGCGTCTAGGTTACATCAGTGATTGTGAAAGGTTAGATAAGGTGGATTATAAAGCACTGCACGGTTTAACCATTGCCCAGGCGCGCGCAAAGATCGGTATTGAAGAGGACTTACTGCGGGCTTATTACGCCATTGAGTTAAAGCGATACCCCAACAGCTTTTGTGCGAATCGCTTAATGACATAACAATAATGAAAACTCGAACCGTACGCTTGGCAACATCAAAACTGTGGCTTTAAACACTCTAAAAAAACGCCTCTCGCGGCTAATCAGTGCGACTCTGCCCAGTAGTTACTTATGGCGAATTGTTTGGTTTTAATTTTTCTTATAACCAGAGGGAATCGCCCACGGGCATTGATGCTTTTTTAAACGCCGTTCGTCGGGAAGCATATAACTTTTAACCATCAAAAGGCTCTTAAATGGCGTAAACGAGTATCGTTATCTAGACTCAAAATGCATAGGCTAAGCCATATAAGAGCATGACCAAATTATGCGAGTGAACAAAAAAAATAACCTCATTCTCATTATTGATGACAATGTGAATGAGTTGAGATTCTTGGGGAATCTCATAAAAGACCAAGGCGATGTAATCGTGGCCACCTCTGGTGAAGCGGGGCTATTTCTTGCTAGCCAGCGCAAACCAGACCTCATAATTACAGCACTGGTAATGAAAGACGTTAACGGCATAGAGGTATGCAAGCGTTTAAAAGCGCTGCGTGATACTAAAGACTGCGCCGTCATTGTTGTTACCTCTCACGAGAATGAGAACAGTGAGGTACAGGCCCTTGAGGCCGGTGCCGTAGATTTTATTAGCAAACCCTACAGTCCACCCGTTGTAAAAGCGCGAGTTAAAACGCACTTATCGCTTTCGCGACATCAAACTCTGTTGCAAAACTTGGCGGACCGCGACGGTTTAACCGAAGTTTATAACCGTCGGTATTTTGAAGGGCAAGCGCGCGTAGAATTAAAACGCCATTACCGTCAACAACAGCCGCTGACTTTGGCGCTTTTGGATATAGACCACTTTAAAGCCTTTAACGATCACTACGGACATTTACACGGCGATGCGTGTTTACGAGAAGTTGCCGGTGCTATTCATAATGGGTCACGCCGCCCCGGTGAGTTTGTGGCGCGCTACGGCGGCGAAGAGTTTGTAGCCGTTTTGCCCAATACCGATGTAAAAGATGCGCATAAGTACGGACGTTGGATTTGCGAGCGAGTCATCTCCCTTGCCATTCCTCACTTAAAATCAACCACCGTGCCTTTTGTGAGTGTGAGCGCTGGCATTGTCACCATCACACCAGATTCCACCACCACGTTGGATACCTTAATTACTGCTGCAGACAGCGCTTTGTATATGGCCAAACAAGCCGGCAGAAACCAATACAAGGTAGCAGCAGTAGAGAGTGAATCTGTGCGTGAGGTGAGCTAATATCTGAGTGACCACCCACCGCCAAACCGACACATTTTTAGGGGCGGAGCCACCATTAACATTTTTTAAATGATACATCGCACATAGGTTTTTTGTGCTA
>CAYZQH010000229.1:0-5085 GCA_964480055.1 uncultured Cellvibrionaceae bacterium | reverse complement strand
AAAAAGCAAAAGTTTGGCCATCACCTAAGCCGTGATGGGAGAAATCCAAGGTCTGCAAACGATCTGTAGGGAATGTTGCGAACATGTTGCCGAAGCCACCGGCTTCTTGTACTAGCAAAATCAATACGAGCACTAACACCGCCACCAAAATAATCATTTGCGCCACATCACTGTATATGACCCCGCGCACCCCACCAAAAATGTCGTACACCAGGGTAATGGCGCCAAGCAACATCACCGACCAGAAAAATGGCAAGCCGGTAATTAACTCTATCACCAGAGCAATGCTGTATATGGTCACCGCGGTAGCAAAGGCACGTACAATTTGAAATACGGCACTCAGTATCAAGCGGGTTTTTAAATCAAATCTGCGTTCCAGGTATTCATAAACACTGACCAGGCGCAACTGCCGAAACACGGGCAACAATAACGTCATGATGGCCAGCATGGCCAATGGCACAGCCAGCTCATATTGTAGCCACAGCAAACCGCCACCTGCGGTAAATGCCACAAACGCAGGTGCGCCCAATATACTATTGGTGGAGCATTGGGTGGCCATAGTAGAAATAGCAATGGGCAGCGGGCCAATGGCGCGTCCACCCACGTAGTAATCTGAGCGCGAAAACTGCCTGAGAGAAAGCCAAATACTAAAGGCGATCAGCCCAAATAAATAAACACCAATAACCCACCAATCTACCCAGTGAATTGCCGTTGCACCCATAAAGCGTTTGGCCTATGCCCTGTGAAGGTTCATTTTGAATAACCAAATAAGTTTTGCGATTTTATTTTTTGTGCAACAATTTCTGGTACCAGCGCCTCCCAGCTGTCACCGCCCTCGGCAATTTGCTTTAACACATCGGGCGAGAAGATATCCAAGTAGGTTTCGGTGATTTTTTCTAGCTGCGCAATACAGCCACGCTCCACCAAATACTGATAAAACAACTTTTGCTTTTGAGCAACCTCTAAATTGTGGGTTTTCATCAGCTGCCCAGAGCTTGGGTCTCGATAAGGGTAGATATACAGCTTCACATTATTTTTGAACAGCCGACCAAAGCTTTCTAGTAGGCCGCCAGCTAAGTGCGCGTAATAATGCTCCTCGAATAGCTCTGCCAAGCTGTGTGCCCCCATGGTTAAACCAATACGGCGATTGGTGTACCTTGCAAGATAAGCCGCCAAACGATAATACTCGGGGTAATCCGAAATCATCACCGTATACCCGGTAGCTTCTAATACCTCGGCACGGCTAATAAAATCTTGTAAATCTACCTCGCCGGCTGAGCGTAAGTTGTGCATGGTGATCTCCATGATAGCCACGGTTTCACCAGCGGTGGTGTCTTCTTCTGCGTCGACGGCCTCTAGCGCGGCATTAAGCATATCAATATTCACGTGGGTAACTGGACGGAAGCGACCGCGCTCGACCATGACACTCTTTTTACGTAAATGCTCAGACGGTTGCAGCACGGTACCGTCAGAGGCAAACATTGCGGCGCCACTGAGCCCCAATTGCACCAGGCGTAGGCTCATAATACGGTTGTCTACTTCCGCAAAAGCCTGGCCAGAAAAATCCACCATATCGATTTCTATGCGCTCGATGTTTAAGCCGTCTAGCAATGATTGCAAAAGCTTATCTGGCTGGTCTGATAAAAACATCGCTCCATAAATAAGGTTCACACCGACTATGCCCAGGGCCTCTTGTTGAAGCGCGTTTTCATGGTCTAACATTCGAACGTGAATAATGATTTCACTGTCTTTTTCACCGGGCGTAGTTTGGTAGCGAATGCCCAACCAACCATGACATTCATTAGTGCCGTGAAAATTGCGCGCCGAAACCGTATTGGCAAAGGAGAAAAAGGCCGTAGTGGCCCCGCGTGAATCACTTAAGCGCTCTAGATTGAGGTTTTGCTCATACTGCAACATTGCGTCTAATCGCTCACGGCACACGTAGCGTTTGCCTTTGCCGTAAATGGCATCACTGACTTGCATATCATAAGCAGAGATGCTTTTGGCGATGGTACCCGCCGCGCCGCCCACTCTAAAAAACCAACGCACTACCTCTTGCCCTGCGCCTATCTCGGCAAAGGACCCGTAGCGCAAAGGCTCCAAATTGATGCACAGTGCTTTATCATGAGTCGAAGTTACCGGTGTATTCATTACAAGGCCCCTTGAAGCTTATCGTTTATTATCAGAACATCAGCAAACCTCTGAACAACGTTAAATTAATGCAATGTTTATTCCGTTGTATATTTTTTTTGTGCACTTTATGTGGTTTCAGTTTTAATGCGTTTTTCAGAATTTGCCATTGGTGTTTTTCCACTCAGTAGTTGGCGGTACCGGTTCGGTGGTATCCCAATGCTCTACAATCAACCCGTCTTCAAGCCGGAATAAATCATAAAAAGCCGTGTGTGAACCCTTAAGATATCCCTCACAAACTGAGAGTACAAAATTACCTTCGGCTAATACTCTGTGCAGCTTTTTATAATCAATGGCTGGCGTGTTTTGGTCAGATTGATCGAGAAGCGCTGCCCGTAGCGTGGTCAGCCCGTCTGCCAGGCTGGGATTGTGCTCTACATAGCGCTCTGAAATGAAGTTGGGCAGTTCCTGAAGTTCATTGCCAATTAGGACACGCTCAATGAACTGGTTCACCAACATTCGATTTTCTTGAGTTCTTTCCCGGTCACAAACTTCTACCGAGCCATCCACCATCGAATGCCCAGATAGATTGGGGCCCTTTCTAGATTGAATATTGTCCCAATGCTCGACGGTTTGGTCACCCTCGAAACGAAATACCTCAAAGCCGACCCGAGAAGTACTAAATTCGTATTCAGTGTGGCCAAAAACAAAATCGCCGTCAGAAAAAATGCGAACGATGTTCACTCGAGGAGAGCTTTGAGACAGGCGTTTAAAAAGTACCGCTAAACCTTCGCCACCTTCATGGGTTTGAGGGTTGTGTTGAATGTACTTGTCCGGGTTTACCACCGAAACTGACTCGGGGGCACCCGTTTCGATGCCCTTCAACAAGGCGCAAATTCTTTCTTTTCGTTCTACTGTCATTGGTGGCTCCAATGCTTCATTAATAGGGTGGGAACCTGGCGGGTTGGTATAAATTCCAACTGAAGAGAAACTTGTTCCATCTAAATATGTACACCGCAAGGCCCCTCTCAAATTACAAGTATTCAGCACTGCGCACTAAATTTGATAGATCAATTTTTATGAGAAGTACCGTCTCTATTTTACTGCGTGTGAGCGCTCTAGTCATTTCTGTTGCTCTGCCTGAATTATTGAAGAGGCGGTTAAGAATCTTGCAACAGAGAATATGGATTTTAGAATTGTGGAGCTTTCGAAATTAATACTGTCGAATGCTACCCACGGTGGTGGTCAAAGCGTGGGTGCGGACCTTCTTCTTAAGGTGGGGCCTACAAGTGGTGCGTCTATTAATGAAACGGCATTTTGTAACGAGCCCGAGCAGCTTATTCAAAGTTCAGAAACTTTTGCTTACGAAGAGCATAAAGCAATCAAGAGCATTGATCCAACAATGCTTGAGACGGCTGAAGAGCGTCTGCAGTTTGTAGATGGTATTTTAGCGTCTAAGGACGATACTCAATTAGAGGTTTTAGGCGCCATGTTAGAGGCAGAGCCAGAAATGAAGGTGCGCGTTGCTGCAACGGATACTTTGTTGGAAATGGCTGAACAGGGCGTTACTGATCCTCAGAATATCGTTAGATTAATGCACGAAAATTCTATTTATTTGAGTGATCTTCAGCAGCAACGGCTAAAAGGGATTGTTGGGCCGTAAAAATACAATAGAAGACCCCGGCCTAAAATATGTACACCCGCAATAAGACTTTCTTGGTTTTACAGGTTACTACGGGCGCCTACTAGGCGTTTATTTTGGCGCACAAATTATCATTTTATTTTTATTTATGGAGATAGACAAGCCTGATTGATCGAGGTTTAATGCACTGGTGGCACTTGTCTTAAAACTGTCTTAAATAAAATTGGGGAAATGATTATGAAGTCTGACCGACGGAAAACACGGTTTCTATCGAAGGCTGTCTTAGTTGTGTTAGCTTTTCCGGTTACATCACCCAGCTATGCACAAAGCGATCCTGTAAGCGACACTGTACAGGAGGTATTAGTACTTGGTGTAGGCTCACGTATACCGGGGCGTACCGAAGCGGATCTGCCAGTACCTGTTGATACGCTTAGTTCAGAAGCTTTAGAAGATACGGGCCAGGTAGAAGTTGGTCGCATGCTGCAGTCATTAGCGCCATCGTTTAATTTTCCAAGTTCTAGTATCAGTGACGGTACCGATGCCTTACGACCGGCCACTTTGCGGGGGTTGGGCCCCGATCAAACACTTGTACTTATCAACGGTAAGCGCCGTCATCAGGCGTCATTAATTCATATTAATACCTCGGTTGGGCGCGGCACCGCAGGTACCGATTTAAATGCCATTCCTGCTGCCTCAATTGCGCGCATTGAAGTGTTACGTGACGGCGCTGCTGCACAGTACGGCTCAGACGCAATAGCGGGTGTTATCAATATTGTATTGAAAGATTCTGAGGAGCAAGGCAGTGTCGATGTTCGCTACGGCGAATACTCTGAGGGCGATGGCGAAACCTTCAACCTAGATGTCAACAAGGGGTTTGCGCTTGGTGATACGGGCTTTATCAACCTAACCGCTAATTATCGTGATAGAGGGTTTACCAACCGGGCGGGTTTACACGGATCGTGTCAATTTGCCACAGCATGTGTTGATACGGATCACGATGGAATTTTAGAGCCTGGCGACCCAAGGGAAGTTACGGCTGACCGGCAAACCTTTCGAATCGGTGATGCTGAATCGGAACAGATAGGCCTGGCCCTTAACGCCTCGGTGGATGTGGGTGCCGGCAGTTTGTATGGCTTTGCAACTTATTCCACCAGGGAGAATGAGTCTGCGGCTTTTTTCCGGCACAATGGCAACGCTGGGGGTAACCCACAACTTGCCGACGGAGATGCGGTGATACCGCTTGGCTTCTTACCAAAAATTAACTCAGACATTGAAGATATGTCTATCAGTATTGGTTATCAAATTGAATTTGA
>CAYZQH010000228.1:0-5117 GCA_964480055.1 uncultured Cellvibrionaceae bacterium | reverse complement strand
AAGGCCTGGTTCATGCCGCACATCAACAGCTGTTTGAGCCCAAGCGCGGGTTCTTCACAAAATTTTTTAATTAAAACAGGCCACTAGTTAGTAATTTTTGCTTCGGTATTTACGGCACAACCTCAAACGCTGCCGTGGCCAAAAGTGTTTTATCTTCTGTGACCACTTTTACCTGCCAGTTACCCTTCATATTTTGATCAATATATTTACTGGCATATGCGTTAAAGAGTTGCTTATGGGGGCGGGCTTTAACACGCGCCACGCGCTTGTCGTTTAAGTACCACTCGTGATGTATCCAGGTGCCTTTTAGATTCTCGTAATTTGCAAAAAAATAGACTGTAATTAACTGGTTGCCTTCCATGCTGATAACCGAGGGCAAAGGCGCGCCAGGTTGACGTTTGTTGATGTGCTGGCTTAGCGCTGCGTTTTTTATTTTGGATGAAAACAACTCGAGTTTTGCATTCTTCGTGGAGCTTAAATTACCACTAACGGGTGAAACACGGGCAGTAATGTTAGGCGCTTGCTCGGTATTGGGTAATTCTGTAGGTGACGCCGAGGTGGTTGTGGTCGCAGGTGTCGTACTGATGGTATGCGTTGCGGTTTGCGGCTCGGGTACCTTGGGTTCTCCAGGTACTGTGGGTTTAGAAACCGGCGCCACAAGGCGTGGTTCGGCGTCTAGGGTGCCAGTGGTTTGATGAGATGGAACCGCAGCGGCCCTTGGTGTATGGGCAATGCTCTTATTGTTTTGCCATGTCCATAACCCGAAGCCCGCGCCGCCTAGGGTCAATAGCCCTACTACCATAATCCGCCCCCACAATATTTCCCATTGGGGGTCTGTGCCATCACTTTTAGCTAAAGGTGGCAGCTCTTGGGGTTGTTGGTTGTTCAGTTGAATACGAATGGCTAAGTTATTTTGCGTCATAGATTCGGCCAGCTAAAAACGGCCCATTCTAACGCAGAAGACACTTAAAAAACTGCGAGACCTTCCACTAGTCGCCATATTCACCTGTGTAAAAACTCGCCTGCCTAAGTATTGATTGGATCTTATCTATCGCTCTTAAGGGTTGTTTGGTGTTCCGATATGACGTACATTTATTGGCCAAATTCACAGTGAAAAACGGACAAAGGATCTTTCATGACTGGATACACCACTGTAGACACTAATAAACACCTCTAATATAGCTGCTGAGTAAAGCCCGCGCTCAGTTCCCCAATCTACTCAACCTTTACTGTGGTTGGGGCTGTTTTTACCCTGTAAAACTTGTTAATCACTATGGCTTAATGGAATTAGGTAAGGCCTTTAAGCAAGGCGGCATTTGACCTTATGCCATTAATCTTTGGGGAGAAATCATGCTGAAGAAGTTTGTAGTACCGCTAAGTATCGTCTTTGTGGGTAGTGGCGTTATTGCCACATTGGTTTTGGCAAAGCCTAAACCGGCAACGCAGCCAGCACCGGAGGCACCGGCACACATGAGTGTGGATGCCACCCAAGTACAGGCGCAAACTGCGCGGTTAACAGTGCGCACGCAAGGTACTGTGGAGCCTAAGCGCCAGATTAATGTGGTAGCGCAAGTTTCGGGGATGATTACACACGTGTCCCCCAAGTTTGATGGTGGGGGCTTTTTCAGTGCCAATGAAATTTTACTGAATATTGACCCACGGGATTATCAAGCCGCGTTAGCGCAGGCCAATGCACGTTTGGCGGATGCAAAACGTGCATTGGCAGAGGAGCAAGGCTTAAGCCGCCAAGCCAAACGGGAGTGGCGTGACCTAGGAAATCAAGCGGCCAATGACTTGTTTGTACGCAAACCCCAGTTAGCCGCAGCAAAAGCCTCTGTGACTGCTGCAGAGGCGGATGCGGCTACCGCGCAATTAAACCTAGAGCGTACACAAATAACCTTACCCTTTAATGGCCGTATAAAAAACACTATGGCGAACGTGGGCCAATATATTGTGGCCGGCACACCCCTAGCCGAAGTTTACGACTCTCAGGTGGTAGAGGTGCACGTGCCTCTGAACGAGCAACAGGCGGCGTTGATTAATTTGCCCATTAGCGCAGAGGCATTTGAGTCCCAGGTGGTCAATATAGAAGCGAGCATTGCAGGCACTCCCCATCAA
Organism: uncultured Cellvibrionaceae bacterium; assembly: GCA_964480055.1. Classification (GTDB taxonomy): domain Bacteria; phylum Pseudomonadota; class Gammaproteobacteria; order Pseudomonadales; family Cellvibrionaceae; genus CAYZQH01. The sequence continues at coordinate 2,999 of CAYZQH010000228.1, read as the reverse complement.
TGGCAAGGGCAATTAAAACGTACGGATGCATTCATCAATACCACCACGCGCATGATTTCTGCCGTGATCGAAGTGCAAGACCCATTTACAGTAGCCGTTCCGTTGCTGCCCGGCGCCTTTGTTGAGGTGAGCATGCCAAGCAAAACCTTGACGGATGTTTGGCATTTGCCAAAACGCGCGCTCTATCAACGGAACAAACTGGTGTTTATTAGTGCAGACAATAAAACCGACGTGGTTGAAGTTGCCGTTTTGCACAAGTCAGACTCAAACATTTGGGTACAAGCATCTACCGTAGAGCCGGTATTGGTGAGCTTGGAAAAACAAGCATTTACGCCCACAGGTACGCAGGTGATACCAACGGATCAAGCGACGGTAGCGGCAGCGCAAGGCGAACAAATACCTAGTCCACAGGGCGAAAGCACCCAGGGAGAATAAGCAATGAACGGGCTGATTAAATGGTTTGTGGGTAACCCCATTGCGGCCAACTTACTGATGTTAGCCATGATTATTGGTGGGGTGGTAGCCTATGGAAGTGTTAAAAAAGAGGCCTTTCCTTCGACTAAAACCAATGTCATAAATATCTCTATGGTGTACCCCGGCGCGGCCTCTCGAGAAGTTGAGCAGCAAATTGTGGTGCGCATTGAAGAGGCCATAGCAGACTTACCCGGAATATTTCAGATTACTTCCGAGTCGCGCCAAGGGGTTGGCCGCGTGAATGTGCAGGTGGAAGAAGGGTTTGATGTAACCGATTTAATCAACGACATTAAAACCCGTGTGGATGCCATTAATACCTTTCCACCCTCTGCCGAGCGCCCCAATATCAGTCGGCAAATCGTTCGCCAATTTTTGATGTGGATCGCCCTGTATGGAGATATTCCCGCCAAAGAGTTAAAAAATTTGGCTTATCAAATAAGAGATGAAATGTCGCTTCTTGAGGGCATATCCGATGTAATTCTCACCGGTGTTAAAAACGACGAGTTGGGCATAGAGCTTTCAGAGCAAACCCTACGCAAATATAACCTCACTTTTGATGAAGTGGCTACTGCCATTCGCCAGTCGTCACTCAATGTTCCTGCCGGGTCCATTAAGTCTAAAGATGGAGATATTCAAATCCAAACGCGCGCGCAAGCGTTTACCGAGGAAGATTTCGAAAACATCATTGTGCGTAGCTCTGCACAAAGTGGGCAGTTAACCCTAGGGGATATTGCCACCGTGAATGATGGCTTTACCGAGCGCTATATTAATTTCACCATGAATGGCCAGCCAGGCGTAAACATGGAGGTAAAAATGAGCGAAGTGCCCAAGCTTTTTGAGGGCACCGCAGCAGCGCGAGAATATATTAAAAACATGCAAAGCCTGTTACCAGAAGGCGTGACCTTTAAAATAAACTTTGAATCAAAAAGTATGTTTGATAGCCGCTTTGACCTACTTAAGGGCAATGCTATCAGTGGTTTGATTTTGGTGTTTATTATCCTGATGTTGTTTTTGCGCCCCTTATTGGCGTTTTGGGTAGTTGCAGGTATTGCCACTACGTTTGCCGGCGCCATCTGGTTATTACCGGCGTTTGATGTGTCTATTAATATGCTGTCAATGTTTGCCTTTATTATGGTGCTGGGCATAGTAGTGGATGACGCCATCATAGTAGGGGAAAGCATTTACCGGCACCAGCAACAAGGGGAGCTAGGCACGGGTGCGGCCTATAACGGCGCAATATCTGTATTGAAGCCGGTAAGTTTGGCAGTAATCAGTACAGTGTTGTTTTTTATGCCAATGCTTGGCGTCCCAGAGCAGACATTGGTATTTACCCGGTCTATCTTCTATGTAGTGATGCTGTGCTTGTTGTTTTCATTGGTTGAGTCGTTATGGATATTGCCGTCTCATTTATCGCATATGAAACCCGAGCAACCCAGCCGCTGGAAGCCGTTTGTATTGTTAGCAAGGGTACGCGCGCTATTTTCCGGCAAGATGGACAGCTTTGCTCAAAACATTTATTTACCCTGGCTCACCAAAGCACTTAAACACAAAGGCAATACATTTTTGCTGTTTGGTTTTGGTTTTGCCATTGTAGCTACGCTGTATGCACAAAGCTGGATCAACTTTCGGCCTTTTCCCAATATTCCGCGCGATGAGGTTTTTATTAATGTGGGGTTCTCTGAGGGCACCGCTTATAATGAGATATCTGCCGTTGCGGACCACATTATGGCGCAAGTAAAAACGCTCAATACCAATAAAAAATTAATAGCGGAAAACGGCGGCAAACCCATATTAAGAGAAATTAATAAAGACATTCAAGATCAAGGCGTTGTTGTGTTTGTGGGATTTTACCCGGCCCATGAAAGAGATATCGCCACAGAGCGTGTGACTGAGTATCTGCGTGAGCTGATTGGCCCGTTGCCCCAAGCCAAAAATTATTCTTTGAGTGCTTCGTTTGGAAATTCCGGGCCGGAAATATCCCTGAATTTATCTATGTTAGATAATCATCGGAAGGTTCAGCAAGCAGCGTTGGCAGAGGTGATGCGTGCCTTAAGCAGTTATGAGGGCGTATCAAATGTTAGAAATAATTCAGACTCTGAACGCACCGAAGTTGAAGTAAAATTAAAGCCTCACGCTCAAACGTTGGGTTTAACCTTGGGTGAAGTTGCCAAGCAAGTACGGCAAGGGTTTTACGGTGAAGAAATTCAGCGCATACCCAGAGGTAAAGAGGATGTGCGCGTTATGTTGCGCTACCAAGCCAGTGAACGTAACACTTTAGATACCTTAGATGCGATACGCATTCGTACACAAGATGGGCATGAAGTACCCATTAGCACCGTAGCCCAAATTGATTTGGTGTTGGGCTCTAGTACCATTCGCCGCGTGGATCGCCGGCGCAACATTACCATCACCGCTGAAGTTGAAGACGGTCACGATGCGCAGGTTATTGTAGATGCAATGCTAGAAAGTCACTTAACAAGTTGGCAAAAATCGTACTCTGGCTTTCAGCTAGATGCCGATGCAAA
>CAYZQH010000227.1:0-5121 GCA_964480055.1 uncultured Cellvibrionaceae bacterium | reverse complement strand
CACCTTGGCATTTGCGCGTCGATTTTGACAGCTACGACCGCGACGCTTGGTATGCGGGGTTGAGTTTGGCCCGCTATTTTGGGGCAAGAATTAAACGGCCGGTTCAGCCTATTGTTGTAGAGAAGCCCAAACCTAAACCCATTGTTCAGCCTAAACCAGAACCTGTGATTGTGGCGCCTGCGCCAGAATGCCGGAATATTAATATCATTGCTAAGCGCATACAGTTTGAGGTAAACAAAGCCCAGCTTACCTATGCATCTCGCAATATCCTGGAGAACTTTGCGCGCGATCTTGAGCGCTACCCTGGCCTCAGGTTTGAGATTCAGGCACATACTGATTCGGACGGCAGTGATACTTACAATTTTGAGTTGTCGGATCGTCGCGCGGCGAATGTTATGACTTACCTCCGCAACCGCGGTGTCGACACAAGTGGTATGCGTTCACGCGGTTATGGTGAAACGCAGCCCATTGCCAGTAATGCGACACGCACGGGTAAGGCACAAAATCGCCGGGTAGAGTTCAAGTTGGATGATCCGAATCATTGTTTTAAGTAACCGTTATGCGGTCGCGCCTAGTGTAAGGTAGCGACCACAGCGTTATAAAGCCGAGCATTGCTCGGTTTTTTTTGATTGCAATATAGGCACTGTGAAGAATCATTTTGTAAGTTTTATTTTTGAACGGCACTTAAGTTTTTTAATGTAATTACTCAACAGTGAAGCGAACACACTTACATTTTTAGAGGTACCCTGAAGCGAATTTAGGTCACCTTTCAATGGTGGTTATTTAATGAATTCGACTCCCACAAGAGGGTTAACCACAATCGCCAATGCCCGCCGCTGCGTTAACGCTATAAAATAGGTGCCCCAAGTTAAGTAAACGAAATAACTTAAAGTGGGAACACTTCTTGCCATATCTTCAATCAATGTTGTAAATGCGCCCAAAAGCGCCAAGATATTGTCGAAGTGGAATTATGGCTGTTACCTTATTTGATCATATAAAAACCCTGCCCGATAACGTATCCAGAGAAGGTTCTTGGCGTAATGCTAAGGCCATTTGGCATGGCAATTTGTCCGTGCCGATTTTGCTGCTGATGCTTCTGGGGATGATGACATTACCTTTGCCACCATTTTTATTGGATGCGTTCTTCTCGTTCAATATTGCGTTATCCATTGTGGTGTTATTGGTGGGTGTATACACCATTCGGCCTTTAGAGTTTGCGGTGTTTCCAACCATTTTATTGGTGGCTACGTTACTGCGTTTGGCCCTAAACGTGGCGTCCACACGCGTGGTATTGCTAGAAGGGCATGAGGGCGGAGATGCAGCGGGCAAGGTAATTCAAGCCTTTGGCGAGGTGGTGATTGGTGGTAACTACGCCGTGGGCTTGGTGGTGTTTATCATTTTAATCATCATTAATTTTGTGGTGGTGACCAAAGGTGCTGGGCGTATATCTGAGGTGAGTGCACGATTTACGTTGGACGCAATGCCAGGTAAGCAAATGGCCATTGATGCCGATTTAAATGCTGGCTTGATTGACCAAGAAGAAGCCAAACAGCGCCGCCAAGATGTGTCGTCTGAGGCAGACTTTTACGGCGCAATGGACGGCGCCAGTAAGTTTGTTCGCGGAGACTCTATTGCCGGTATATTGATTCTTATCATTAATATCATCGGTGGCCTGGCCGTGGGTGTTGCCCAGCACAATTTAGAGTTTCAAGATGCCTTGCAAAAATATGTGTTGCTGACCATTGGTGACGGCCTAGTGGCGCAAATTCCCTCGTTACTCTTGTCTACCGCAGCAGCCATTATGGTGACGCGTGTTAATAGTTCAGAGGATATGAACTCACAAGTTTTGGGCCAAATGTTTGACTCGCCTAAAGCGCTCAGCGTTACCGCAGCCATTCTATTCATTATGGGAATTATTCCGGGCATGCCACATGTGGCCTTTATTGGCTTGGCCATTGTGTGTGCGTTCATTGCTTACTACATCCACTTTAAAAAGAACATTGCCGAAGTTGTAGAAGAGGGCGGCCCCCAGCTGCGCACGATAACACCGCAAGGCGCCATGCCCAGTGCCGATGGCATGCCTGCACCTGCGCAATTGCCTCCAGCGCAGACACTTGAGGGCGACGCGGCAGATCGTACGCAGGAGCCCGCAGAAGTTTCTTGGGATGACGTAGCGCCGGTGGATGTTTTAGGGCTAGAGGTAGGGTACCGACTGATCCCCCTAGTGGATAGAAACCAGCGTGGTGAGTTGCTGGGCCGTATTAAAGGCGTACGAAAAAAACTGTCTCAGGAGGTGGGCTTTTTAGTACCACCGGTTCATATCAGGGATAACTTAGACCTGCTGCCCAGTAACTATCGCATTACTTTAATGGGTGTGAGCCTGGGGGAAGGCGAAGTCTATCCAGAAAAATTTATGGCCATTAACCCAGGCGAAGTGTTTGGTAAATTACAAGGCACTGCCACTAAAGACCCTGCCTTTGGCCTAGATGCTATATGGATAGATGAAGATCAAAAAGACCAAGCGCAAACCCTAGGCTATACGGTTGTGGATGCTGCCACCGTTGTTGCCACCCACTTAAACCAAATAGTTCAAAGTCATACCCATGAATTATTAGGTCACGAAGAGGTTCAAAAGTGGTTAGATTTATTGGCAGAAAAATCGCCTAAGTTGGTGGAAGAGCTCATACCAGAAACCATCACCATCAATACGCTATTAAAAGTGTTGCAAGGCTTATTGCGCGAGCAAGTCGCTATTAGAGATATGCGCTCTATCGCCGAGGCTTTGGCGGCCAACAGCGACAAGAGTCAAGATGTTGCCACACTGATTGGCCATGCCCGTGTGGCGTTGTCGCGCCAAATTGTACAAGGCATCGTGGGTTCAGAGCCGTCAATCCCAGTTATTACCTTAGACCCAGGGTTGGAACAGTTGTTGCTGCAGTCCCATGCGCAGGCACAAAAAGTTGGCGCCGATGCCACCAGCTATATCGAGCCGCGTTTGGCCGAGCAGCTAAGCCAAGGGTTGGTTCAAGCCGGTCAGCAACAAGAGGCGTTAGGTAAGCCCATGGTGTTGTTAGTGGCTGCGCCACTTCGCGCCACGCTGGTGAAGTTTGTGCGATTCAACTTACCGGATATGCATGTACTGGGTTACAACGAAGTACCCGATAACAAACAAATTACGATTGAGTCCACCGTAGGCGGTGGTTTGGCTTAAGCCAAAACTAGGAGGCAGTTATGACGGTTAAACGATTTGTGGCACCGGATATGCGCAGAGCGCTAGATTTGGTCCGTGAAGAAATGGGGCCTGACGCCATTATTTTATCCAGCCAACGAACCGCCCAGGGTGTAGAAATTATTACCTCGTTGGATACGGATTTACCCACGCGGGGGGCTGATACACGTAAAACATTTGGTCAGCAGTTTGATGAAGAGCTAGATAGCCCTTTAGAGAGCGATGCCGCATGGAAGACCCATCAAGGTATGGCCCAAGCGGCACAAAAATATCGCCCGCAGAATACGACCGCGCAGACTTTTGGCGGTGATTCAGCTGGCACATTGCCGATGAGCTCTGAAAGAGCCAAGGCATTGGCCGATAAAATTGAGCAAGCGCGAGAAAAAATGTTGGCCGCAAAGCGCGTAGAGCAAACACAAGTGCAACCAGATGCCTATGATCGTTCTACTCAAGATTCTATCAGACAGTCTCGCCATTCTAGCGGTCAGAATAATAACTCGCCAAACAGCGCCGACAGGGCGAGCAATGGTTACGATTCGCCAGCGCATAACGTCAGTGTAAAGTCCGCACGTGTGCGCAAAGAGCCAGTAATTTCAGAGCCATTACATCGAGAGACAACGGCAAGTTACGAGCCACAAATGCAAACGACTGCAATGGTTCAAAACTCTCCAGATATTGGTTGCGCACCAGCTGTTAATTCAGAGCCTTTTTGCCATAACCCACCCCAAGAGCAAATGCTGAGTCAAGATCAAATTTTGCCGCCAATTCACTCTGAGCCTGACGCCAATTTCTTAGCCGATTGGCAGCCAGATTTTTATCGCAATATGCCCGAAGTATCAGAGCCAAGTTTAGACAGACAAATGGCCGGTTTACAGGCCGAGGTTCGGCAAAAGGCGGCAGAGCAAAGCGCTGCTAAACACCAGGAAAGTGACGCCAATGATCGGCGTTTGCAAGGCTTGCAAGATCAATTAGCCGATATGCGCTTATTGCTAGAGCAACAAATGTGGAGTAATCGAGACTCACGTTCGGCACCCAAGGCCAACTCTGTGGCCGGGGAGACCATTGTTCGTAATTTAGAGCAGATGGGCTTGCCTTCTAATGTCACGCAAAAGCTTGCGCTTACCGCAACGCCTGGCAAATCACTAAGTGCTGCATGGCGCGAATCTTTGGCTTTGTTAACACGCAAAGTGCCAACCGTTTCAGAGGATTTGGTCAAACACGGCGGTGTATTTGCATTTGTAGGCCCAACTGGCGTAGGCAAGACTACAACCATTGCCAAGTTGGCGTCTCGTTACGTTTTAGAGCATGGCTTGGGCAAGGTGGCGTTGATTACTACAGATACCTACCGAGTTGGCGCGCATGATCAGTTGCGGTCTTTGGGGCGGATACTCAATGTGCCCGTGCGGGTAGTGGACCGTGAGCGGTCTTTGGCAAGTGTTGTGGCTAACCTAAAAGATTATCCGTTGGTACTGGTTGATACCGCAGGGTTTCGTCATGGGGACCCTTTACTCAAAGAGCAAGAAGATATTTTAGAGTCTTGCCCTGGGTTAAAGCGTGTTTTGGTGTTGGCCTCTAACAGTCAAAAACAGAACCTAAAAGCCTCAGCGCACGCCTATAAAGGTAATCAATTGGCCGGTTGCGTGCTTACTAAGCTGGATGAAACTGCCAGTTTAGGTGAGGCAATTGGCGTCATCGTCAGCCAAAAGATACCCGTGGCTTATCTGTCTGATGGCCAGGGCATCCCAAAAGATATCGCCGTTGCTTCTGCGCATAACTTGGTTGCTAAGTCGGTCAGCCTTATGAAAGCACAGCAGCCGCAAACGCATTCGGTAGAAGGGGCGTAGCTTGTTAATTGCCGCTTTGTCTACAGCATCTATACTCATCTATATGCG
>CAYZQH010000226.1:0-5158 GCA_964480055.1 uncultured Cellvibrionaceae bacterium | reverse complement strand
TTAAGTAATAACGAAACCGTTATAGTTATAGCCCCCACAAAAGAAGCCTACGCAGAGCTTTCTGGCTTTATTACCCTAACCCGCCGCCGCTCCCCCAAAGGTGAATACGAAGCACACCTTGCCGATATGCGCTTTCGGCTACAAAATTGCCTAATTATTTGGCTGCCCACACACCAAAGTAAAACAACCGACCAATTGGCAGAGGTGTTAACTCAGGCTTTTAAAAATCGCCTCTGGATTGGCTTAAACCACATTCACGCCACCGCCTGCCCAAGTACTTATACGCTGGCTTTAGATATAGCAAAGCTTTGGAATATTCCCACCATTGCAGCCGGTGCCGCATTGATGCACAAAAAAAGCCGCAAACCACTGCAAGATACCCTTACGGCCATTAAACACAACAGTAACGTTCAAACACTATCTACTCAACTACAAACTAACGCCGAAGCCTATTTAAAATCTTTATCTCAACTACACGCTTTGTACCCTATAGATGCCTTAGAGCAAACCGTACACATAGCCAATGCCTGTACTTTCTGTTTAAGCGAGCTTAGCTATCAATACCCACAAGAACTGGTGCCCAAAGGGTATACCCCAACCTTATATTTAAAACATCTAGTGGATAAGGGTAAACAACAACGTTACCCCCAAGGCGTACCAAATAATATCAACACGCTCATCAACAAAGAACTAACACTCATTCATAAAATGCACTATGAGTATTACTTTTTAACCGTTTATGACATTGTCGCCTTTGCCAAAAAACAAAATATTTTATGCCAAGGGCGTGGCTCTGCTGCCAACTCGGTGGTGTGCTATTGCTTATTTATTACTGAAATATCCCCCACACAAATTAATGTGCTGTTTGAGCGATTTATTTCCGAGGAGCGAGACGAACCGCCAGATATTGATGTAGATTTTGAACACGAGCGGCGTGAAGAAGTTATTCAATATATTTACAACAAATACGGCCGTGAGCGTGCAGCCCTGGCAGCAACCGTCATTACCTACCGCAGTAAAAGTGCCATTAGGGATGTAGGCAAGGCCCTTGGCTTAGACAATACGCTAATAGAATATTTTTTACGGTCTTTAGCCTGGTGGGATCGCACTAAAGATTTACAAAACCGCATTCAAGCGGCAGGCCTAGAGCCCCACAAAAAAACCTTACTGCTGTTTTTTAAACTGGTAGAGCAAATATTGGGCTTTCCTCGGCATTTATCTCAACATGTGGGCGGTTTTATTATTGCGCAAGATAAGGTCAGCCACTTAGTCCCCCTAGAAAACGCCGCCATGCCAGAACGCACCATTATTCAATGGGATAAAGAAGACCTAGAAGCCATGCACTTATTAAAAGTAGATGTACTGGCGCTGGGTATGCTAAGTGCATTACGTAAAGGACTAGAATATGTGCATGCGTATGATAGAAACATTAAAACCCTAGCAAGTATCCCCGCAGAAGATAAACTCACTTATGACATGCTCTGCCGCGGTGATAGCTTAGGGGTATTTCAGGTAGAGTCGCGCGCGCAAATGTCTATGCTACCGCGCCTGCGCCCGCAAACCTTTTATGATTTAGTAATAGAAATTGCCATAGTACGCCCCGGCCCAATTCAAGGGGATATGGTGCACCCCTACTTGCAACGCCGCGCAGGGCTAGAACCCGTCACTTATTATAATGATGCTTTAAAAGACGTTTTGGAAACCACCTTGGGCATTCCTATATTTCAAGAGCAAGCCATTCGCCTGGCCATGGTGGCTGCGGGGTTTTCTGGGGGTAAAGCGGATGAGCTGCGCCGCGCCATGGCCAGTTGGGGTAAAAATGGTAATTTATTAAAATTTGAAATCAGCTTTATTGAAGGCATGTTAAATAATGGTTACCCAAAAGATTTTGCCGAGCGGTTATTTGAACAAATTAAGGGCTTTGGGGGCTATGGGTTCCCGGAGTCTCATTCGGCCAGTTTTGCATTATTGTGCTATGCCTCATCTTGGCTTAAATGCCATCACCCAGCAGCCTTTTATTGCGCGCTTTTAAACAGCCAGCCTATGGGGTTTTATTCTCCATCGCAATTAATACAAGATGCCAGGCGCCACCACGTAACAGTACACCCTGTTGATATTAATGCCAGCCAAACAGAAAATCACCTAGTACCTGTAATTAATGTAAACCACAACCAACACCCCTGGGCCATCCGCTTAGGGTTTAACCGTATTAAAGGTTTGAATCTTACACTGGCCAATAATATTGTAATCACGCGCCCCAAAACCGGGTTTCAATCTTTAGAGCATTTACTAGAGCTGACAGAAATGGGTAAAACAGCCATGGAGATTTTAGCCGGTGCAGATGCCCTAACCCCCTTATGCGGCAACCGCCACCAAGCCCACTGGCAAGCCAGCAGCATAGAGCCACAAAAACCGCTCCTTAGTAAATGCACCAACAAAAACGACAAGTTAGAAACTCCTGCGCCCACCGAAGCCAATAACGTTTTGCTAGATTACAATACAACCGGATTAAGTTTACGCGCGCACCCTATGGCCTTATTAAGGCAAGTTGCGCCATTTAACCGCTGTAAAACCAGCACAGAGTTAACGTATATTGGCCACGGTCGGCCGGTACATATTGCTGGCTTAGTCACAGGGCGCCAACGCCCCGGCACCGCCAAGGGCACGGTGTTTTTAACCCTAGAAGATGAAACCGGCAATATTAATGTGATTGTATGGAAGCGCACTCAAGACCACTTTAGAGCAGAGTTACTGAATGCCAAGCTTTTATACATTAAAGGTGTGGTAGAGATAAGCACCCAACACACACAAGACCACACCCCCGTGGTGCATGTGGTGGCTGGGCACCTATTAGATTGCAGTAAAAAATGGGCAGACAAGCTTCAGGTGTCATCCAGAAACTTCCATTAACTGGCTCCTACCCGTAAGCCAAGAACGAAAACTGCTCACCAAGTGGCAAATAGTTATAGCTACATATTTATTTATAACTGTAGAGCCCGCACTAATGCTTTCGGCAGAGGTTAACGCGACACACGCCTTTTGCATCACACGTTATACATTGGTTACCACGCTTTACGAAAATCTAAACCACTTACGTAAATTTACGTATTTTAAAACCGTTGAGAACAAGGCAACATTCAAACGCCCACTTTATAACGCTCAAACTACCGAATGCCTCATACAATAATTGGGCACATATAAAAGCACACGATAGCGCCCACCGGGTCCTTATCACTACTCAAAAGGAAGTTGCTTATGTACACTTTTAAACATTCACTGGTATTGCCCACGTTGGCAGCCTTAGCTCTCGCCGCCTGTGGTGGTGAGCATGAGAGCGAAATACCACCAACCACTAGCGCCTCAAGCGGTAGCGCTAACGGTTCATCGGGCTCTATGACTGCTGACTCAAGCTCGTCAACGTCTTCAAGTAGCAGCTCTAGTTCTAGCTCCAGCAGCTCAACATCGGGAAGCACCAACGCCACAGAGCCCTCCAAATATAAAATCACGCCCCTAAGTGGTAGCCCACTTATCGCCTTAGAAGATGCCCCTTTGGCCGCTTACATCAAAAATGGTATTCGGGCCGCTACCACCTATAACGCACCAAGCTCATCCTCTAGTAGTAGCTCTGGCTCTTGGTCCTCCAGCAGTTCGAGCAGTAGCTCTTCAAGTAGCAGCTCCTCCAGCGGCGGATTTGCCTCCGGTGGAAGCCAACCTAGCTCCTCGGCCAGTTCGTCCTCTAGCAGCGGGCAAAGCGCTTCCGATGGCAATAACTTCAGCGATACTAATGTGGTTGTACAGGGGATAGATGAATCAGAGTATGCCAAATACGACGGCAGCCACTGGTATATTGCAACCTTAAGAAACCACAACTACTACTTTACCGGTGAAACCCCTCTAGATGGTTTACAAATAGTAGAAACAGACCCTGCCAGCGCCACTGCCACAGTGGTAGGCACCTACGAATACGAATCACCGGCCATTACCTTTAAACAACAATACCTAGTACAGCACAACGGCAGTACAACCCATGTGCTGGGTATTCGTACAAAAAACCCCACCTTTAACCGCTACTACTGGGGTGTACTTAATTTAAGCGCGTCAAGCAGTTCCGGGGTTGTGTCGTCATCCGGTGGCTTTTCTTCCAGCTCTTCTAGTAGCTCCTCGAGTAGTTCTTCTAGCGGCTCGCCAAATTTAACCACACCTGCCGGTGTGGTGCGTTTAGATTTTGTAAACGTAGAAATGCCTGCCGCACCAACGCTAGATGCATTCATTGAGGTGGACGGCAAATTGGTAGATAGCCGCCGAGTGGGCAACGTATTGTATTTAGTCACCGAATACATGCCGCCGGTATACGGCTTACAAGGTGCAGCACCTAACACACCCGCATACAAACAAAATGAAGCCATTCTTAGCAAGCTATCTGCAGCAGATTTACTGCCGTCAGTAACCATCAACAATGCCAGTGTTACGCTTAACGGCAGCTGTTTAGTCCCTGACATAGAGATAGACACCTACGGCATGCACACCACCACGCATATCACCGCCATTGACCTAGAAACTCGTCAAGTCATAGAAAGCAGCTGCGTGAGTCACGACGTGGATGTTTTAAGTTTGACCGAAGAGGCCGCTTACTTCATTAGCTCTTACAGAAACCGTGAAGCCGAAAACAACCTATTTGTGGCAGGCACATCTCGTAGTGGCAGTGGCAGTGGCAGTGGTAGTAGCAGTACCGGTGGCTTTATTTCGTCGGGCCTTACATCCTCTAGCTCTTCATCATCAAGCTCGTCCTCATCTAGCTCCTCATCCAACGGCTCTTTCACCGTCCCAAGAGATACCGGCGATGGATACTGGCGCACCAGCTGGCAAAACACGGTTGTTCACAAGTTTTCATTAAAAGATGGGGCACCCAAGTACGCTGCAACGGGTGTCGTCCCAGGTCATATTTCTAACGCTAGCCCGCAACAGTACAAAATTAATGAGTACAAAGGGGACTTAAGGCTCGTCACTAGAGACGGCAGAGACAATCAACTGTTTATTTTGGGGCAAGAGGACAATAAGTTAGAAATAATCTCACACTTACCCAATGAGCAACGCCCAGAGCGCTTGGGTAAAATCAATGAAAACGTGTACGCCGTGCGCTTTGAAGGCAATCGCGCTT
>CAYZQH010000225.1:0-5171 GCA_964480055.1 uncultured Cellvibrionaceae bacterium | reverse complement strand
ATGTTTTACGCCGCGCTCTCTTTAAATATTTATACCCAAGACCCAACCAAGCTAAATTTTGATCAATTAACCCAATCTTTACAAAAACAGTACGCGCCATTTTCTTACGTTCCCAATACACATTTTTATACGTCGTTTGGCCACCTATATGGGTATTCGGCCATTTATTACACCTATATGTGGTCGTTAGTCATTGCAGCAGATATGTTCAGTGAGTTTGAAAAGCACGGCATCAATAATACCTCCGTGGCTGCGCGATATAGAAAGGCTGTGCTGGCCGCTGGTGGCACAAAAGACGCGGCAGATTTGGTTGAAGACTTTTTAGGGCGACCCTATGAATTTGACGCATTTGCAAAACAATTATTAAAGGGCACCAAATAATGATTTACAGGGCTTTTGTATTTTGCTCTTTGTTTCTAAGCTTTGTTGGGTTTGGTGTTGGTTGCAGTAGCGGTGATAAGGCGCAAACCGCCACAGGCCAAAGTGAGCCACTTAAGCGATTGAATGTGTCCAATGCCCCGCCGCAAACCATTGATCAGCATCAGGCGACCGGTACGCCAGGCTTGCGGGTGATAGAAGCGTTAACCGAAAACTTGGTAAAGGCCAATTACAAAGCGGGTACCATTGAGCCGGCAATGGCTGAACGTTGGGAGGCATCTGCCGATGGTTTGAAATATACCTTTTACTTAAGGCGTGGGTTGAAGTGGTCAAATGGTGCACCCTTAACCGCTAAAGATGTGGTTTATAGTTGGCGGCGGGCACTCGCCCCGGCCTTAGGCAACCAATACGCGCAAAACTACTATGCCATTGAGGGCGCAGAGGCATACAACAGAGGCAAAGATGCGGATTTTTCTAAGGTTGGTGTGAAAGCGTTAGATGAAACCACGGTAGAGTTCACCTTTAGGCGGCATGACCCAATATTTTTAAAGCGTTTGACTGAGAGCACCACAGCACCTGTCCATCAAGCAACGGTGGAGGCCCATGGGGCATTTGATGACCCAACAAACACCTGGATACGTGCAGGTAACCATGTGGGCAATGGCCCATTCATGTTAGTTGAGTGGGAGCTAAACAAAATACTTAAGGTTAAGAAAAACCCCTACTATTGGAACGCATCGGCTGTTTGGTTAGAAGAAATATTTTTTCACCCTGCCGAAACAGAAATGATCGAAGAGCGGTTGTTTCGCACTGGCGTAACCGATTTGCAGCTGGGTACGCGCGTGCCAGGAATCAAAAAAGCCTATTATGAAAAGGAGCGCCCCGGCGAGCTGATTGATCAGCCTGCGTACGCAACGTATTTTTACCTGTTTAACACCACCAAAGCGCCGTTTGATGATATCAATGTAAGAAGGGCTTTTACTTACGCCATCGACCGACAACTCATTACAGACAGAGTGACCAAAAACAACGAGCAGCCCGCTTTTGCGCTGTCTCCTTCGTCTGCGCAATATACTCCGCCGGCCGTTAATATGTTTGACCCAGAAAAAGCCAAACAGTTTTTAGCTGAGGCGGGCTACCCCAATGGCAAGGGCTTTCCAACGGTTACCTTAACCTACAACACCATGGATACCCACCGGAAAATTGCCATTGCCATTCAGCAAATGTGGAAGAACGTACTGAATGTGGATGCCGTAATAGAGAACCAAGAATGGAAGGTGTTTTTAAATCATCGCCAAAACCTAGAGCACCAAATTGCCAGGGCCGGTTCTTTAAGTAGTTTATTGGACCCATCGGATTTTTTAGAATCTTACGTGACCGGGCACGGAATGAATGATACGGGTTGGTCAAACGCTAAATACGATGCGTTAATCAAAAAGGCGTCGTCGGAGGTTGATAATAAAAAGCGGATGGAGTTTTTGTATCAAGCAGAAGCGGTGTTAATAGAAGAGCTGCCAATACTGCCCCTATACTATTACAAATATAACCATTTGATCTCCCCAAAGGTAAAAGGCGTAGAGTTTAACGCAGCTGCACATTTTGATTATGTGCCCATTAAAATAATAAATACGGCGAAGTAGTCACTATGCGGGTTATTGGTTTGGTTAGAGCGTTTTTAGTTATTGCGGTTGTATTGGCCGGTGGAAGTGGGTGTGGCCAAAAGAAGCTCACCAACGTGGAGTATGGTAATCAGCACCAAGTACTGTACTACGGTAATGGTGATGAACCCAAAAGCCTAGATCCACACATAACAACAGGTAGCCCAGAAAGCAACATTATTCTGTCGTTGTTAGAGGGATTGGTACGTAAAGATCATAAAACGTTGCAGCCAAAACCCGCGGTGGCCGAGTCTTGGCATATCTCTGAAGACGGCACAGTCTATACATTCACACTCAGAAGTGATGCCAAATGGTCCACTGGAGACCCAGTAACAGCCCGTGATTTTGTGGCATCTTGGAAGCGTGCATTAATGCCAACGCTATCCAATGAATATGCCTATATGATGTTTTACGTCAAAAATGCCGAGCCCTATTACAACGGTAAAATCAGCGACTTTAATGAAGTGGGTGTGAAAGCCATTGATGACCAAACCCTGCAGGTGACCTTGAATTACCCTGCGCATTTTTTCTTGCAGGTGTTAGATCACCACTCTTATTACCCTGTGCATATCCCCACCTTACAGAAGCATGGTGCACTAGATGACCCTAATTCGCGTTGGGTGTTGCCTGGTAACTTCGTTGGTAATGGTCCGTTTAGGTTAAAAAAATGGGAAGTTAACAATGTGTTGGAGGTGGTTAAGAGCGATACCTATTGGGATAAAAAAAATGTTCACTTGAATGCCATTCAATTTTTACCCATTGAAGATAAGCAAGCGGAAGAGCGTGCTTTTCGCTCTGGGCGTATCCACTTAACCAACACGCCACAGCTGGATATTGAAAAAATAGCCGTTTATAAAGAAAAATGGCCAGAGACATTGCGCATCACACCCACCTATACCAGCTACTATTACGAATTTAACACAACGCGTAAGCCCTTTGATGATGCCAGAGTAAGAAAGGCCTTTGCTTATGCGGTAGACCGTAAGCTATTGGTTGAGCGAGTGTCAAAAGGCGGTGAAATACCGGCGTACTCTTTAATCCCCCATGACCCCCAAGGCTATAGCCCCAAGCAATATTTTAGCTACAACGTTGAAAAGGCGAAGGCTTTACTGGCAGAGGCGGGGTTCCCCAATGGTGAAGGCTTCCCCTCAATGTCACTTTTATACAATACCAATGACAATCACCGTAAAATGGCTTTGGCTATTCAGCAAATGCTAAAAACCAACTTGAATGTAGACATACAGTTGGAAAATAAAGAATGGAAAGTCTATATCGATGCCAAGAAAAACCTACATCACGATTTTGCGCGCGCAGGTTGGCTGGCCGATTATTTAGATGCATCCAACTTTTTTGATATTTTACGCTCATACTCGGGTAACAATAATACGGGCTGGAATAGCCCCGAGTATGACGCGCTAATGGCGGCGGTGACCAAAGAGAGCACGTCAAAAAAGCGAAGCGAAGTTTTTGAGCGTGCCAACAAACTGTTGGCAGAAGAAATGCCCATTTTACCCATTTACTACTATGCGGATATCAACTTAGTGCACCCGAGCGTAAAAAACTGGCCAGATAATGTACTGCACTTTCACCCTTTTAAACACGTTAAGTTAGAAGCGCAGCCGGAGTAAAGCATGCTGAAGTTTATTGGCGCGCGCTTGTTGCTGGCCATTCCAGTTTTATTTTTTGTCATTTTAGTGACTTTTGTTCTTATTCGTTTAGCGCCTGGTGGGCCTTTTGATGCCGAGCGGGCTGTTCCCCCACAGGTGTTAATCAACTTAAATAAGCGCTATCACTTAGATGAGCCATCGCACGTGCAATTTGGGCGATATGTATGGAATTTAGTGCAAGGAGATTTTGGCCCGTCCTTTAAGTACCCAAGCCGAAGTGTGACAGAAATTATTCAAACCGGGTTGCCCGTCACTTTGGAGCTGGGTATTTATGCGTTGATCGTGGCCGCGGTGATTGGCCTTGCCGCCGGTATTATTGCATCGTTACGCCCAAACACTGCGCAAGATTATGTGCCTATGTCTTTGGCAATGGTGGGGATATGTTTACCGTCATTTGTATTAGGGCCGCTGTTGATTTTGGTGTTTGGTATTTGGGTGGAGTGGTTCCCGGTATCCGGTTGGGGGTTGTCGGCAGGGGATAAAGTATTGCCGGCGCTAACGCTTGGCGCTGCCTACGCGGCCTACATTGCGCGGTTAACACGCGGTGGCATGTTAGAAGTGTTATCTCAAGATTACGTGCGTACGGCATACGCTAAAGGCTTGCCCTTCCATCATGTGGTTTTTAAGCATGCTTTGCGCGGTGGTGTGGCGCCGGTGATATCTTTTGCAGGCCCTGCAGTCGCCGGGCTACTGTCTGGCTCTTTTGTGGTGGAAACCATTTATCAAATCCCTGGGTTGGGCCGGTTTTACCTGCAAGCGGCATTCAACCGCGATTACACCATGATACTGGGTACCACTATATTATTTGCTGTATTGATTATTATTTTTAACTTGTTGGCAGATGTGCTGTTGGTTTGGTTGTATCCCAAGCTACGCCAGACTTTGTCTAAGTAACATTGTATTTATGATGCTAGATATTTAATTCGAATGATTGCTTCTTCCTCCGTACAAAATTATGAGAAAGGCCGCTCACTTTGGCAAGATGCCATGGCGCGGCTGTATAAAAATAAGTTGGCCATGTTTGGTTTATGCGTGCTTATTGTGATGGCGGTGTTAGCACTGCTAACACCGTGGATAGCGCCATACTCCTACGAGGCGCAGGATCTTTACCTTGGCCCAACGCCACCGTCACTGACTCATTGGATGGGTACCGATGTGTTTGGGCGCGACCAGCTAACGCGTGTTTTATACGGTAGCCGTGTATCGCTGATGGTGGGGCTGGTGGCTACCAGCGTCGCACTATGTATTGGCGTGCTGTGGGGCACCATTGCTGGGTTTGTGGGTGGGCGCTGCGACACCATTATGATGCGTATAGTTGATGTACTCTATGCGTTACCGTTTACCATTTTTATTATTTTACTGACGGTGGTGTTTGGCAGAAGTATGTTTTTGTTATTTTTAGCCATTGGTGCCGTCGAATGGTTAACCATGGCTAGAATTGTTCGTGGTCAGGTGCTTAGCATTAAAC
>CAYZQH010000224.1:0-5214 GCA_964480055.1 uncultured Cellvibrionaceae bacterium | reverse complement strand
CGCCTGTTACGTCTTCTAGCTCTAGCAGCAGTTCGTCTTCAAGTAGTTCTTCAAGTAGCAGTTCGTCTAGCTCTTCAAGTAGCAGCACCAGTTCCTCGAGTAGTTCATCTAGCTCGGGCAGTGCCAGTGCGCCGGGTACGGCTATTACCATTCAAGAGAATCAATCAGGTTTTTGTGGTGTGGATGGCGCACCGTCTGAAAGCTCTAATGGTGGGTTTACAGGCTCTGGCTATGCCAACACTGACAACAGCGCAGGCACTGCGGTGCGCTGGAGCGTGGAAGCTAAACAGTCTGGCCGTTACACCCTAGAGATACGCTATGCCAATGGCGGTGGCGCCGCGCGCGCTAGCGAGCTACGTGTGAATAACGGCAGCAACGGTAGTCACTCGGTAAGCTTGGAAAGCACAGACGCTTGGACAAACTGGGTAACAGCCTCGGTTACAGTGGATTTGGTGAAAGGGCAAAACCGCTTAGACTTAGTGGCTTTGGGTGATGCGGGCTTAGCCAATATAGATTCATTACAAGTGACTGGGGCCCAGCCAGCGCCGGGTAGTTGTGGTGCTTTGGGGGGGGCTTCTAGTAGCTCGTCGTCTTCGTCCTCCTCTAGTAGTGGCGTGGTCAGAGGTGACTTTCCTCAGTTGAAAGAGTTAAAAGCGTTTCCTACAGCAGAAGGCTACGGCCGGATTGCTACAGGCGGTCGTGGCGGTCGTGTTATTCACGTGACTAATTTGAATGATAGCGGCCCGGGCAGTTTGCGCGAGGCCATTGATGCTACCGGTGTCAGAACCATTGTGTTTGACGTATCTGGTGTGATCAGGCTTAAGAGTAAACTGTTAATTACTGGCACCAAAGGCAATGGCGATGTGACCTTGGCGGGCCACACAGCACCGGGTAAAGGGGTAGTACTAAGCGGTTGGACCTTTGGCATGATTGGCGGCAATGACGTGATTGTGCGCTTTATTCGCACCCGCGTGGGGACTGAATCCGGTAAAACTATGGATGGCATGGGTATGGCCTCTGGCGAAGACTCCATTTTTGATCATTGCTCCATTAGCTGGACCATTGATGAGGCCTTTAGCTCCCGTGGTGCGCACAATGTGACGCTACAAAGAACGCTGATATCAGAGGCGCTAAACCAAGCAGGGCATAAAAAATATGGCTCCAATGCTCAGCATGGTTTTTGTGCCAGTATCAGTGGTGACATAGGTAGCTATCACCACAATTTATTAGCGCACTGTGCCGGTAGAAACTGGAGCCTGGCTGGTGGCTTAGATAAACAATTGTTCTATGTTGGGCGGCAAGATATTCGCAATAATGTGGTATACAACTGGCGCAACAGAACAACTGATGGGGGCTCTCACGAAGTTAACTTTGTGAATAACTATTACAAGCCAGGTCCCGTTACAACCGAGTTTCAGGCATTGAATGCAGAAAATGACGGCTTTAAAGGCACCCAGCGTTACTATTTTGCGGGCAATATCATGGAAGGTAAGTGGGATGAATCTAACCAAGAAAAAGGTAGAAGAGAGTCTAAGAAAAAACGCGACTACAGCGCGTGGGTGAATAAGCCATTCTTCGAGTCTTATGTAACCACGCAATCTGCACGTGATGCCTATGAAAACGTGTTGGCCGATGTTGGCGCAAATGTACCCGTATTAGATGATCACGATAAACGCATCATTGAAGAAGTTAGAAACGGCACGTTTACTTACCGTGGTAGTAAAACTGGTTACGCGGGCTTGCCCGATAACGAGGCGGATGTTGGTGGCCTTGAAAACTACCCGCAAATGAAGCGGGGTTCTAGCTGGGATACCGATCGTGACGGCATGCCAAACCACTGGGAAACCAAGCACGGGTTAGACCCCAACAACCCATCAGATGGCAACCACACAACCTTCTCTAGCGTGGGCTATACCAATTTGGAAATGTACCTTGCAGAGCTTGCGGGTGATTTTGACAAGTAGCCAATACTAATAGCCAGTTGGCGCACTGGGTGAGGTGAACCGCCTCGCCCAGTGCGCCACTCATAATTGCTCCTACCTAGGCCTCTCCTTTTCTAGTGGTCAAACACCTACAGACTTAGTATTGCCCTGATGTACCGCTGGTTTCTGAGCAATCTGACACATTATGCTGTAACCGGTTACTCCATAATTATTTATTGTCAAAAATACGGTTGAGGTTTCGATGATTCAGCGTTTACTGTTTGTATTTCTGGTTGCTGGGCTTTTGATGAGCACGGTTGCGCATTCGGGTTTCCAGGTGTCTGGTACCCAACTTTTGGATGCCAATGGCCAACAATTTGTGATGCGTGGTGTGAACCACCCACATGCATGGTATCGCCAAAATAAACACGCCATTGCAGATATTGCCAAGGCCGGTGCAAATACCGTACGTATTGTTTTAAGTAACGGCACGCAGTGGAATAAAATCCCCGCCAATGAAGTGTCTGAGCTGATTGGTTTGTGTAAAAACAATCAATTGATTTGTATGTTTGAAGTGCACGATACAACCGGTTATGGCGAAAAAGCCGAAGCCACAACCATTGCTCAAGCCGCTTCATATTGGGTAGAAATAGCCAGTGCGCTAAAAGGTCAAGAAGATTATGTATTGATCAACATTGCCAACGAGCCAGTGGGTAACTCTCAAGACGCCAGCGTGTGGGTGGATGGCCACAAAAACGCCATAGCTAAGCTCAGAGAAGCCGGCTTAACGCATACGTTGGTGGTGGATGCACCCAACTGGGGGCAAGATTGGAAAGAAGTCATGCTTAAGCGTGCTTCAGACGTAGCTGCGTCGGACAGACTCAACAACACCATGTTCAGTGTGCACATGTATCAGGTTTACCAGGATTACAACAAAATTAATAACTACATTAGTGGGTTTTTAAGCCAGCATAACCTGCCGCTGATTGTGGGTGAGTTTGGCCCAGATCATGGCGATGCTTCAGCCGGTAAGTTAGAGCCAGTGGATGAAGATTCGATACTAGAAGTGACCAAGCAGTTGAATATTGGTTACCTAGGTTGGTCTTGGTCTGGCAATGGCGGGTGTTGTACCAACTTAGATTTGGTTAACAACTTTAATGCCGGCAACTTGTCCAGTTGGGGCAAGAGGCTAATTAATGGCGCCAACGGCATCAAGGCAACCTCTGTTAAGGCGTCGGTGTATACCGGTGTTGTGAATACAAGCTCCTCTAGCAGCTCCTCTTCGTCGTCAAGCTCTAGCTCCAGTGGCGGAGCCCAGTGCCCAACCGCGTCAAACAACTTCCCTTACTGTGTACAAGGTGCAAGCTCGGATCCAGACGGTGATGGCTGGGGCTGGGAGAACCAAGCCAGTTGTGTGGTGCGTGGCAGCCCACCGGATCCAGGTTGTGCCATGTCCAGTTCGTCGTCATCTAGCAGCTCTTCTTCTAGCTCCTCGTCAAGTAGCAGCTCGTCATCAAGCAGCAGTTCATCGAGTAGCAGTTCATCGAGTAGCGGCGGCAGCAATAATGACAAACCTGCCGCTGCCGGCGGTGTGCCTCCATTTAGTGTGCTGATAATGTTGGGCTTAGTTGTTGGTCTTAGGTTCAGACGGCGACCATAACCGCTCAGCCAATATGCCCCTATAAAAGCCTCTATACAGAGATGTGCAGGGGCTTTTGTTTGCCCCCTTTCTATTACAATACTACGTGGTATTCTAAGCTGCTGAAGCTGGCGCAATACCTTAGCCCGGCACCATCACAATCTGTAATGTCAATTCGCGCCCCGGCCTTTGGTAGGGGGTGCTCATATATTGGGTAGTTAGGTCGATCTATGCCGCAACAGTTTATTCACCTGCGTGTAAGAACTGAATTTTCTTTGGTGGACAGCATTGTTCGCATCAAACCCTTGGTAAAAGCCGTATCTGCGCAAGGTATGGCCGCGTGTGGCGTAACAGACTTGTGCAATTTATTTGGCCTCATTAAATTTTATAAGGCTGCACAAGGGGCGGGCATAAAACCCATTGGCGGTGCAGATTTTTTTGTGCGCGCAGATGAGGAAGAGGCTACCCCCTATTTAATTACTTTATTAGCCATGAATAACCAAGGCTATAAAAATATTATTGAGTTAATTTCCAGAGGGTACCAAAAGGGGCAGTACCTGGGGCAAGCTTTTATCCGTCGTGAATGGCTGAGCGAGCTATCCGAGGGAGTTATTGTACTTTCGGGTGGGCGTTTTGGTGATGTGGGTCGTGCACTGGTGAATGGTAAATTAGAAGAAGCCAAAAATTTAGCGCAAGCCTGGATGGCGGACTTTCCAGACCGATACTATTTAGAGCTACAAAGAACAGGCCGCGAAAACGAAGAGGCACATATAAGTGCCGCCGTTACCCTGGCAGAAAATTTAGAGTGCCCAGTGGTGGCTACCAATGACGTGCGCTTTATAAAAGCCGATGATTTTGAAGTACATGAGTTACGCGTGTGCATTGGTGAAGGCCGCACCTTAGATGACCCCCGCAGAGAGCGACGCTACAGCGAGCAGCAAAACTTAAGATCCCCTAATGAAATGCTGGCGCTTTTTGAAGATATTCCAGAGGCCATAGAAAATACCGTAGAAATCGCCAAACGTTGCAATTTAAGTATTCAGCTGGGTAAATACTTTCTTCCAGAATACCCCATCCCCGATGGCCTAACTGAAGGCCAGTTTTTTGAAAAAATCAGCTATGAAGGCCTAGAGGACCGGCTGCAATTTATTTTAGATAAAAATGCACCAGATTACGCCGAGCAACACAAAACTTACACAGACCGTTTGAAGTTTGAGTTAGATATTATTTTGCAGATGGGCTTCCCTGGGTATTTTTTGATTGTAATGGATTTTATCCAGTGGGCTAAAGACCAGGATATTCCGGTAGGGCCAGGGCGAGGCTCGGGTGCTGGATCATTAGTGGCGTACGTATTAAAAATTACCGATTTAGATCCACTACAATACGATTTACTGTTCGAGCGGTTCTTGAATCCAGAGCGTGTATCCATGCCGGATTTTGACGTGGATTTTTGCATGGATAACCGCGATCAAGTGATTGGCTACGTGGCAGATAACTACGGCCGTGATGCGGTTTCGCAAATTATTACCTTTGGTACCATGGCTGCCAAGGCGGTGGTGCGTGATGTGGCCAGGGTACAAGGTAAAAGCTACGGCCTGGCAGATAAATTATCTAAAATGATTCCGCCAGACCCAGGCATGACCCTAGATAAAG
>CAYZQH010000223.1:0-5256 GCA_964480055.1 uncultured Cellvibrionaceae bacterium | reverse complement strand
TAGAACTAGAACTAGAACTAGAACTAGAACTAGAACTAGAACTAGAACTAGAACTGCTCGAGGATGAGCCGCCACCGGATGAACCACCGGAAATAACCCAGGCACCGCCTACGGCCCTGAAAGAGTCTAATCTCGCATCCGTTTCACGCCGTTGAATTTTAAACGTATAGGTTTGACCAACAGTTAACCCTGTCCATTCGTCAACGGTTAGCTCTTGATAGGCGTTTCCGTTCACATTATTTTGGGTGTACCAGCCTGAATCATGACCTTCTAATTTATAGTGAAAACTGTCATGAAGACCGTCAACAAAATGAACTTCGGCGTAAATGGTCATGGTGGACGATAGAGCCGTAATGGAGTAGTACAGTTGTCCTTGGGTACCATCTGCGGCGTTAGAGTTACTGGAGTTACCATTACCGCTTGGGTAAACCATAACGGTACGACCGCCATACTGCTGCTGCTCAAATGGGCTTGCTAGGGTTGTGTTGCTGTAATTTTCCGCTTCAATTGTATCGGCGCTTGCGCCAGAAGAGCTAGACGACCCGCCACTGGTAACAAAGTCGCCGCCGGTCACTCGGAGGGAATCAAATTTTGCGCCATCTTCGCGTTTTTGCATTTTAAATGTATAGTTTTGACCCGGCGTTAACCCAGAAAAACTAAGGTCTATTTCAGCGTAACCGGAAGTTCGCCTGTTGTTTAGCTCCCACCCAGTAACACCGTCCAACTTATAATAAAAACTGTCGTCGGAAGGGTTGGGCATATTAGCGGTAACATGGATGGTCATTGAGGCCGCAGTCGCCTGGACCGTATAATGGAGTTGACCGGGGGTTGAATCGGTAGGGCTTGTATAATAACTATTGTTGTTGTCAGGCCATACCATAATGGTTCGGCTGCCGTCAGCTTGCGCTACAAAAGGAGACACTAGGGTAGAGTTTTCGTAATCTTCTGCTTCAACAGTGTTTGCGCTCCACGCCTGTGTGGTTGAAACGGACAATAAAAATACAAAAATAAAAAACTTGTTCATAGCTCTAACCACACAGTCGAATTATTATTAAATGGCTTGTGCATCATTTTCCGTAGGTTGTTTGTAGTAACACTGTTGAGTCGCTAGTGCCGCCGTAGCCTAAGGCGGTAATTCGGTAATAAGTGACTTGGCCATTAGTTTCCTCGTCACCCACATTGCCTTGATTTAAGTCCTCGTACCCTCCAGCGCCAATGTTTTGTAAAACTTCAATAAAGTATCGTGGCTGTGAAGCGTAAGTTGTGGTGCTTAGTGCGTCAGAGCCAGATACCGCCACTGAAGAATTGCACTGCCAAATATCTTGTCCAGCGCCACAAAAATCGGGGTTTTGCCAGTGGTACAGTGTGGCCTCTGCTGAAACTTGTGTGCATAAACCCGCCACGGTCTGGCAATTGTCACTAAAGTTTGTATCGTTCATATTGTTATCGTCGATATAACCTTCAGCCGCCCGTAAAGCAGACTCTGCCGCTTGAAAAGCCAAGTCATGATTGCGTGAGCTGGCGGCCATTTTTTCTTCTAGCGTGCTCACGGTTAATGAAGACACCCCTAAAATAGTCACAATCAATAAAATGATCATGCTTACAACAAGTGTGGCTCCAGCCTGATGCTGCATGGGCTTGATCATTATTACACCCCTGTCGTTAGGCGGTTTCGTAAGTTAATGCTGATGGTAAAATCGCGATTAATTGTTCCGTTTGCATTTACAGAATCAATACTGGTGGTATTTAGCAGCATACGTACCGCTATAATGGCTTTTGAGTCGGTAATACCAGCGTCACCGGCGGGGTAAAGTCGGTTGGCTATATTGTCATTGTCGGTATCTACGGCAAATTGAAACTGCATGTCCTCAATGCCAAGTGCAAGTTCTTGCGGGGTACCTTCGTTTACCTGCCGAAAAATGGAGTTGCCTGCAATGCCAGTTTGAGACGGTGCAATGAAATATGTGGTTACTTCAACCTTGTGC
Source organism: uncultured Cellvibrionaceae bacterium (assembly GCA_964480055.1). Classification (GTDB taxonomy): domain Bacteria; phylum Pseudomonadota; class Gammaproteobacteria; order Pseudomonadales; family Cellvibrionaceae; genus CAYZQH01. Next base: position 3,271 of record CAYZQH010000223.1, on the reverse strand, counting down.
ACAAAGGCGCTGGAACCATAAGGTTTCGACAATGAATTAGCGACCTTGATGGTATTGGTGTTGTGGTTTACTGATGAAATCGCAACAATGTCATTTCTTTCGCAATCACCAATAAACAAAATATCATCTTTGGCAAAGGCAGCGGAGTTGTGAACAACAATGGCATTGCTCACGTCATTAGACTTTAACTTTACTTGGCTGGTTAACGATTTAACGGTAATGGCGTGCGTATCTTGTATGGCGTCGGTAATGGTGGTTGTGCCCACTGTGAAGGTGCCGTTTGATGGCACTTTAAAAGATAAAATATCGGCGCCGGCGGGCCCGAAGCCATAAATGGCAGCGGCGTTGTTGATTAAAGGGAGCTCCTTAGACATACAGCCGGAATAACCCACAGATCTTAGGTTTTGTGCTAATTCACTGATAACAAAGCGTGCGCTTTCTTGTATGCGACCAACGCCCACATTAGTTTTAAAGGTTTGAACATTGCCGACCAATACTTGGATAACGCCGCCCAGTAAAACCAAGCCCAGCACCATGGCAACCATTAGCTCTATTAAGCTTAGGCCGAGTTGTTTTTTTTGAGTGAGCCGAGGGCGCTTCATTTTTTTTGTTGCCTATGATTAAAGGGATACATCCAATGAAAAACTTTGGGTGTTGTTTGTGCTGCCATCGCGCTCTTCATTCCAGGTGACCGTAATGGTGTACTTGTCGCCGTTGGCAGTAACGGTGCCTTGTCCTTCAGGTAGCGCGTTGGCGGTGGAAATAAAAGACCCAGCAGGCAACGCATCGCATGCATCGCTTTGCCCTACGGCGCATTTCCATTCGTACACATCAAATTGCGCCATGGTTATGGCATCGCAATCGGCACTAATACAATCTGTAGCGGTAAACGTTGTATCGTCAGCAGCGTCAACGTAGGCGGCATACTGCGTTGGGTTAGAGCGCATTTTGTCTAAAATTTCGTAACTTAAGTGAGTGGCTTGGGTGCGCATGACTGAACGTGTGCCGTTTTGTAGCGCGGATACTTGTAGCCCGCCTACACCTAAAATACCAACAGCCAGTACCAACACGGATACCATGACTTCGATGATCGACACTCCGCTGGAGGTTTTTATTTTTGTGTATTGAAGGCGCTTGTTCACGTTTAAACCCTGCTTGCCAATCGATATCAATATGCTGGTAACTTATGCTTTTTAGCCTGATGATTTAGGCGACGGTATATAAATTAATAGCTTGATTAAAGGATGCTGCCAAGAAAACGGGTAAAGTGCTCAACCAAGCGGAGGGAAGTAGCGACAAGTGGAGCTATGAAGGTGAGTTGTTGTTTACTTTAGAACACGGTGTAGGCGTTGCATTTTTGCGGTGCAGCTAATAGTTGATGGGTAAGCGCGCTAAACGTTTTAGCGCGGTTTGTTGTGCTTTAAAGCGGGGGGGGGGCTACCGGTTAAACCGGTAGCAATGCGTCATATTGTTCGGGTTTAAGTCGCGGCCCATATTGTGAAACCACCTGCGCCGCTGCGCGGTTGGCAAACGTGGCGGCGTCTAAATAGCTAGAACCATGGCAAATGGCATAGAGAAACGCACCGGCGAACATATCACCCGCGCCATTTGTATCCACGGCCTTTACAGCAGGGGCGGCAGCATGTGACAAGGTTTGCCCATCAAACACTAAGGAGCCGTTGGCGCCTAAGGTAACGGCAAAGGTTTTTGCGCGGGTTTTGAGTGTTTCAGCGGCCTCTTCAATGTTATTGGTTTTGGTAAATTGTATGGCTTCGGCCTCGTTGCAAAATAGCAAATCCACTTGCTCGCCCACCATCTCACTTAAGCCGTCGTAAAAATACTCGACAATTCCAGGGTCAGAAAGGCTGAGCGCAGTGCTTACATTGTGCTTTTGCGCTTGATTGCGCAACTCAATGGCCGCAGCTTTGCCCGTAGGAGAGGTAACTAGGTAGCCTTCAATGTAGGCAAACCTAGCCTGTTTAAGTGCAGCTTCGTCTAGTTGTTCTACACCTAGGGTTTCGCTGACACCCAAAAACGTATTCATTGTGCGTTCGGCATCGCCCGTGATCATCACCAAGCACTTGCCGGTAATGCCAGTTTCGTGAATGCAATTGGCAGGGTGCTTCACTCCGGCGGCGGTTAGGTCGTTCACATAGAAATGTCCGTTGTCGTCGTTGGCAACTTTGCAGCTATAAAAGGTGTTGGCGCCAAAGTATTGTGCGGCAATGATGGTGTTGGCTGCAGAGCCCCCGCTGGCGCGGCTTGCGGTCACTAAGTGACCCTTTAATAGGTTAACCAACTCATGCTGTCGAGTCTCGTCCACCAGTGTCATTACGCCCTTTTCAACCTCAAATTGAGTAAGGTCTTCATTGGTCACTTCTATTTCGGTGTCCACCAGTGCGGCACCAAGTCCGTAGATGTGGTATGTCATGCTGTCTCCTTGGGTCATTTGCAAAGGGGGCTATTATGGGTAATTATTGATGGGTGGGGAAGTTTTATGCTCACACAAGTATTAGGGGTTATTCTTAAGTGCATTGTGTTGTCAAGGAACCACCCGTTAAGTTTTACGTTAAATCCTTGTAAATGCGTATGTTTTTTGCATGAAATATACGCTCAGCCACGGCCTGAGTATCCAGGTTTAAGGACTGTTCGGTTTGAAGGTGCTGGTCAATTTGACGGTACGGATTAGCTTATGAACCCGCTCAAACGCTGAGGGTAGAGTTTGGTAAATAAGTTTTGGGGTATTGTGGTTGCTTTTGAGTCAGCTTCGCCCCACTTTACAACACCTCATTTAAGAAGGCGCTATGTCTAGACTAGTTAGATCTGATAAGACCAAACAGCAATCTTCACCTGACAGTGGGGAGGTACTGCCTCTAACCAGCGAAACCATTACAAAGCACCTAAAAACCTGCCAGTCAACGGTGGTAGATTACGCTCGGTCGGCATTTCATAAGTATCTAGAAGACTTGGACGAAGCGTTTAACGTGGACATTGATAACGCGCGAACTAACCAAGAGGTGTCGGAAATTAGTGGCATTCAGCGGTTGTTTAGGCGTAATAGAGACGAGTTAGAACGTTACTATTGTGGGTATATTGGCGAAGGCTTTGTCAAATTTAAGAAGAAGGAGCTCAATACCGTTCTGGACCAAAGTGGCGGCTCTGAGTTGACTTTGGTTGACAACGAAGACTTGGAAGAAACCATCACCATTTCCAGTGCCACTCAAAAAATGGATGTGTATTACGCCGAGCCCATATGGGCCTTAAACCAGCG
>CAYZQH010000222.1:0-5335 GCA_964480055.1 uncultured Cellvibrionaceae bacterium | reverse complement strand
AGGCCCAGCAGCATTAGACTATTATAACTGTAATAAATCCAAAGGGCCCCATGGTATAGGACCGCAAAAATGAAAAAACGCATATTGGGATTGCTGGGCGCATGCCTGTTGTTTGGCCAGGCTATCGCTGAAGAGCCCGAGTTTCAGGCTGATTACCCAGAAAAATACACCGTAGTTAAAGGCGATACACTTTGGGATATATCCAATCGCTTTTTACGCAACCCATGGATGTGGCCAGAAATTTGGCACGTTAATCCACAAATTAAGAACCCTCACTTGATTTACCCCGGTGATTTGATCAGCTTGGTTTACCTTGATGGTAAGCCACGGTTGGTCTTGAACCCCGGTGATCGAGTGGTAAAACTCTCGCCGACGGTTCGTGTTTTAGATGGTGATGGTGCAATTCCTTCCATTCCCTTAGACGAAATTAATAACTTTTTATCTCGTAGCCGTGTAGTGACTACCGATCAGCTAGAGAGTGCGCCGCATGTGGTCTCTGGCGAGGCCCAGCGTTTGGTGTTGGGTAAGGGCGACCGTTTGTACGCACGCGGAGAGTTCTCCCCTGATGTTGCCGTGTACGGTATCTACCGTAAAGGCCAGAACTATGTAGATCCAAACACTGGTGAGCTGCTTGGGGTAGAAGCTATTGATATAGGCTCAGGTAAAATGCGTGCCCTTGAAGATGACATAGCGACTTTATTGATGACGCGCACCACAGAGGAAGTTCGTGTAGGTGACCGCTTATTGATTGAAGAGGAGCGCGCCATAGACTCCACCTTCTTCCCTTCGGCCCCTGAAGGTGACGTTGATGCATTGATCATTGCCGTTGAAGGCGGTGTGACCCAAGTGGGTAAAATGGATGTTGTTGTATTGAATACCGGTGAGCGGGACAACATAAAAGTGGGTAACGTGTTAGCGGTATACAAGCGTGGCGGTATTGTTAAAGATCGTGTCAAAGGTGATATGGTTGAGCTGCCTGATGAACGTGCCGGCTTAGTGATGGTGTTTCGTACCTTTGATAAGTTAAGCTTAGGCCTTGTGCTTGAGTCGGATCGACCGCTGGCAATTAAAGACTTGGTGAAAAACCCGTAATTTCATAGGGTTTTAACCGTATTGCCATAAAATAGCCCCTGCATCTGGGGCTTTTTTATGGCAACTCTAATAATAATTAACGAGAGTATCGTGAGCATAGTGCTGTCAGGGGTTTGCTGGTAGTCTTTGCCGAGTGCGTAATGGGTGCTTTTACGGCTACTGCTCATTCACGGCTCTTATTCATTCACACTTACTATTAATTTAGGGGTTCACGGAAGATGTTGAGACCCACAGAGCAGCTCTTATTGCTGCAACGTTTGCCTGAGTGCGGCTCTGCCACCTATTGGCGGCTGCTGGACGAGTTCCCATCTTTGAGTGTTGCGCTAGAAGCCCCTCTAGAGGCTCTGTCCGTTTTATTGCCCTCAGCAGCGTGCGAAGTTTTATTGGATTACCGCCATCATGGCGAAGAGAGCCTTGTTATGCGCCGGGTACGCGCAGATATGGCATGGCTTGAAGAAAACCACATTCAAGTATTAGATACCAATAGCGAGTACTACCCCAAAATCTTAAGAGAGATTCGCCGGGCGCCCCCGGTGTTGTACGTTAAGGGTGACCCAAAAGTCCTTTCTTTGCCTCAAATTGCGGTCGTTGGCAGCCGTAACCCCACGCCCAGCGGGCGAGACAATGCTGCCAGTTTTTCCCAAGATCTTGCCTCCAAGGGCGTCACCATTACCAGTGGGTTGGCGTTGGGCGTTGATAGTGCCGCACATGTGAGTGCTCTCAACGGCAATGGCAAAACCATTGCCGTACTGGGTACGGGCATTGATCAAATATATCCGCTACGAAATGCCGCGTTGGCGGATCAAATTGTGGCTGCCGGTGGAGCGATTGTCAGTGAGTTTCCGTTGGGGACGGCGCCGCAACCGAGTAATTTCCCTCAGCGTAACCGCATAATCAGCGGCATGGCATTTGGTGTTTTGGTGGTAGAGGCTGCGGTAAAAAGCGGGTCTTTAATAACCGCTCGTTATGCGTTGCAGCAAAATCGAGAAGTCTTTGCAATACCCGGTTCTATTCATAACCCCCTTAGTCGCGGCTGTCATGCGTTGATTAAAGAAGGCGCTAAGTTGGTGGAGTCGGCTCAAGACATTGCAGAAGAGATACAGGGGTTTTTATCCTCAAAGTGGGAGACTTTCGATTTGGAGCGTTCTACCCAAGCACTGGTTGCAAACAATGAGTTAATTACCAGTGAGAGCGAAGAGCTGATTCTTTCCGAGCTAGGCTTTGATCCCATCACAGCCGACAAATTGGCCGAGCGCACGGGGTTGGGTATTGGTGAGCTTATGTCTGCGCTATTGACCATGGAGCTCAAGGGGTTGGTTGGAAATATGGGCGCTGGTTATACTCGCGCCCATCCTGCTGCAAAAGCTGCAGAACTCATATAACCCTACGTAATTTATGTCAATAGGCTAGGGCTTGTCCCCGACGCCATCGTACTGTAATGTTCGCGCTTTTTTTAAACAACTGCCCCTGACTCTGGGGGGGAATAAAGAGGTGCACTATGAGCAAGCCATTTGTTGCTATTTTGATGGGATCTGATTCTGATTTGCCAATTATGGAAGCGGCGTTTGGTGTTTTAAAATCCCTGGGTATCCCGTTTGAAGCAAAGGTGACTTCGGCTCACCGTACCCCTAAGGCTACTCACGACTACGTGACTGATGCCGATACCCGCGGGTGTGCGACCTTCATTTGTGCCGCGGGCATGGCTGCGCATTTGGCCGGCGCTGTGTCTGCCACAACTTTGAAACCTGTGATTGGTGTCCCTATTAATGGGGCGCTCGACGGCTTAGATGCTCTGTTATCAACAGTGCAAATGCCCGGTGGTATACCCGTTGCCACGGTTGCTATTGGCAAAGCCGGCGCAAAAAATGCAGCCTATCTAGCGGCGCAAATCATTGGCGTTACAGACAAAGAGATGCATCAAAAGCTGATTGCCGAGCGTGAGGCCAACGCGCAAGCCGTGATGGCCAAAGATGCTGCATTACAAGAGAAGCTCCAGGAAGCGTAAAAGCGAGTGAATTATCGCACGCACCCCGAGGTGCAGCGCGCGTCGCAAGCGCTGCGTAATGGCAGGGTGATTGCCTACCCCACTGAGGCTGTGTGGGGTTTGGGCTGTGACCCGTTTAACCGCCAGGCCGCCTATAAAATACTCAAACTGAAGAGCCGCCCTGTGCGCAAAGGGCTGATCATCGTGGCGGCTAATACAGAGCAGCTAAGCTTTTTGTTGGCGCCGCTTCAGCCAGAGCAATTAACCACGTTGTACGCGTCTTGGCCTGGCCCAAACACTTGGCTTATACCGCACCATGGCGCCATTCCACCTTGGGTTTGTGGCGAGCACAACACCGTTGCTGTCCGCGTGAGTGCACATCCAGTTGTGCAGGCTTTGTGCGAGAGTTTTGGCGGCCCCATCGTCTCTACCAGTGCCAATCCTCAGGGGCTTTGTCCTGCAAAATTTGCATGCCAAGCGCGCAAATATTTCGCAAATGCTGTGACCTACGCCCCAGGCAAAGTGGACATAAATGCCACGCCCTCGCGTATTCGTGATTTAATCAGCGGCCAAACCCTAAGAGCATAATCCAGTATTAAGGAGCCTTCATGGCGTTGCCGGACAAAGACGTTGTTAAAACCTATCTGCTGGGTCTTCAAGACTCTATCTGTGAGGCTTTAGCGCAAGCCGATGGCGGGCAAACCTTTGCTGAGGACTCTTGGGTACGCAAGGAAGGTGGTGGTGGCCGCTCACGCGTGATCACCGACGGCGCTGTGTTCGAAAAAGGCGGGGTGAACTTCTCGCATGTTACTGGCGAGCAAATGCCTGCTTCTGCTACGGCCCATCGCCCTGAGTTAGCCGGGCGTAAATTTGAAGCTATGGGGGTGTCTTTGGTGATGCACCCTCATAACCCTTATGTGCCCACCAGCCATGCAAACGTACGCTTTTTTATTGCAGAAAAGCCCGGTGCGGACCCCGTCTGGTGGTTTGGTGGTGGGTATGACCTAACACCTTATTACGGTAATGACGAAGATTGTATTCATTGGCATAAAACTGCGCAGCACGCGTGTGAGAAGTTCGGCGACGGCACCTATGCCAAATACAAAAAATGGTGTGACGACTATTTTCATTTAAAGCATCGAGACGAGCCGCGTGGCATTGGTGGGTTGTTTTTTGATGATCTAAATACCCCAGGGTTTGATCAAAGTTTTGCTTTTATGCAAAGTGTTGGGGATAGCTATATTCGGGCTTACGTGCCAATTGTAGAAGGGCAAAAGTTGCGTGATTACGGTGAGCGCGAGCGCCAGTTCCAGCTATACCGCCGTGGCCGGTATGTTGAATTCAATTTAGTCTATGACCGCGGCACCCTCTTTGGCCTGCAAACCGGTGGTCGCACCGAGTCAATACTCATGTCGTTGCCACCTTTGGTGCGGTGGGAATACGACTACCAGCCGGAGCCTGGATCAGAAGAAGAAAAACTCACCAGCCATTATTTAACCAACAAAGATTGGGTATAACCCATGGATCGTTATGCTGTAGTTGGCAACCCTATTGCCCATTCCAAGTCCCCGGCAATTCACCGCATATTTGCCACACAAACCGGCGAGCCCATTCAATACGATACGCAGTTAGCGGAGCCCGCATCGTTTGCTGAAGACGTCACGGCTTTTTTTGCGCTTGGCGGTAAGGGCATGAATGTTACTGTACCGTTTAAAGAAGAAGCGTATTTATACGCAGACGCATTAACTGAGAGAGGGCGGCTCGCAAAGGCCATTAACACCCTGGTGTTGCAGGCCGATGGCTCTATCCTTGGCGACAACACTGATGGAGCAGGGTTTATATGCGACTTATTACGCTTAGGGTGGGACGTAGACGGCAAGCGCGTGCTTATTTTAGGGGCCGGTGGCGCAGTGCGTGGCATTATGCACCCCTTATTGCAATCGCGGCCTGCAGAAGTCGTCATAGCTAATCGTACGGAATATAGGGCCGAGAACTTAGCCCTAGCGTTTGAGCCCTACGGAGAGGTGCGCGGCTGTGGGTATGACGCCATTGGTGGTGGCGCCTTTGATATCGTCATTAATGGAACCTCTAGCAGCTTGAATGGTGAAGTACCACCGGTTACACCGACCGTATTTGCATCACACACCTGTGTATATGATTTGATGTATGCCAACGAACCCACGGCTTTTTTAGAATGGGCCAGTTCCTTGGGGGTGCAAGACACCGCAGATGGTTTGGGTATGTTAGTCGGACAAGCGG
>CAYZQH010000221.1:0-5368 GCA_964480055.1 uncultured Cellvibrionaceae bacterium | reverse complement strand
CTTTATCAATCATGAGAGAAAGGGTTGCATCGTTGGGCATGGTCACGCTCTGGCCGAAATAGTTCACAAAGGCTGTGGACGATGCGGTTGTCAAATAGATACTCGTTAAGCGTAATAAAACGTAGGAGAATGCCAGTAGGCCCACCAGTAAAAAAATTAGGCTTCCAATGGTGGATTTAATATGCTCCATGGCGGATGTGGCTTTTAAGGCGCTATTTTTTTTGGCTGCGGTATGGTTATCTCGGCCGATAACGTTAAGCATATCGTTGGTTTGAATAACTTCGCCACTTAAGTACGCAGTAATAATGTGACGTAACGCATTTCTAGAAGGCTTTTTTATATTCTGAAATATGCACCCCAAATAAACATTGTTATGCGCAATGGTAGAAAACTCCATGGGGTAAGAAAATGTAAATCCGCCAATGGTTATTGATAGTACCCCTTGATAATACGTTGACGCTTGCAGCGCATTGTTTGGGTTTTCGATACAGGCCCCCGCTGCCGATAGATCACGTACGGTGTAAGAGCGCCCGCCTACGTCGATAGTAGCTGGGATACGAATGCGAATATATTGCCGTTGAACCTCCGCTTCGTGAATGACGGATTCTGACTCGGTGGCGGTATTGCTGGCTTGGCTCATATGGAAATCCAATTTATACAACAGTAAAAACGATAGCGGCAAAAATACTGGCGCAAGAGAAAGTTACCACTCTTGATGACCACTTATTAAAAAACCGCTGATAAGATTGTAAATCTCTTTTTAATTTTGTAGGTTGGCGCGTCCAAGATTGGCGATCTAACCTAAAAAATACATATATTTTCATTAGCGCCCCTAGGATCTGGTTGTAATACAACAACAGGGGAAACGTAGGCCCAATGTTGTGGCCACCGGCCAATAGTGAAAGAGATATTAGCGTGCGCGTGATCAATATCCATAAAAAGTATGCGACAAGGTAAAGCGCAGAATATTTTAGCGTGGCGACAATGGCCATTGATAAGCCCAGCAGGCTGGTCCACATGGAAATACGCTGATCATTGATAACGTAGTAGCAAAACCAGCCTAAACGCTTAGGCCCTAATTTTACAGCGCGGCTATTTTGGCGGAGATTATTCCCGTACCACCTAAACATTAATTGCTTAGACGCTTTAAAGAAGCTGGGGTTAGGCGGATGCTCAACAGTAGTAACGACAGCGTCGGGTACGTAATAGGTATCCCAGCCTAGCTTCATTAAACTATACCAGCTAGATTTATCATCGCCGGTTAAAAACCTAAATCGCCCTAAACGCCAATGATGAATATTGTCAAACTGTACGTCTTGAATAAATTCTGGGTTTGTTACCACCTCGGCCCTAAACATGGACATACGCCCGGTGAGGGTGAGAACACGTTTAGACAGTGCCATAGAGCACATGTTGATATGGCGCTGACCAAAGCGTAATTTGTGCCATTGGCTAATGATGTAAGAGCCTTTCACCTCACAAAACTCGTTGGTGGTTAGTGCCCCTACGCTTGGCATAACGTTAAACAGCGGCGCAGTTTTAGCGACGCAACCTGGCTCCAGCACGGTATCGCCGTCTATGACGGCCACCACCGCATCATTATCTGGCATATCTCGGCTAATGGCTTTAAACCCGTGCGCAAGCCCGTCGCGTTTGCCGGTACCGGGAATACGAACAATTTTGAGTTGCACGGGGTAAGTGTTATTAGGGTGTGCGTTGTGCTCGTAGTTAAACAGCGTGCGAATCAATTGTTCGTCACATACCTCAACAATAGACGCAACAACCGTACAAGGCGTATTACTGGTATACGCTTCTCTAAATACTGAGTTGTAAACTTGTGCAGTGGTGTTGGTATCTATCCTAAAGCTTGTGACCATCAAATAAATATGGGGTGGGTACGCAGCATAACCCTTCGCTTCGGTTTTTTTTCTAATTTTTGGGAAGGCGTATTTAGCGAACCAAATACCCCTTAGAAAGTGCGTAATTCCAATGGAGTAGCGCCATATACCGACAGCGCCAATTAGTAAAATAAACTGCTTGGAGGCGCTGTTAAATAAGTCTTTGGGTAAAAGCAGCGCCAGCGCACCTAAACCAGCCATGAATAAAAGCCAGAGCGTTAGATTATTGACTACAGATGTTCTAAAATACACGTTATGCTCCTAGCATAGAGTATTACCAACAGATACCGATCATATCTTCGTCGGATGTGTCTTCCATAAATCCGTGTAGGTCTATTAATTTTTTGCCCTTGGGTAAGTTTTCAAAAAGCTGGTTAAATTCTTGACTTCCGTTGGACACAATAATGCTTTCGCCATGCTCGAGTGCTTCGTCTATATCCGCAACCAGTAGGTTAGAAACATGCGGGATATGTGAGTTGATATAATCTTTGTTAGCACCATTTACGCGGGCATATTCTACATTTTTGTCGTAAATTTTTAAGTCATACCCCTGACCTATTAGTTTTTGCGCCAACTCAACAAAGGGGCTCTCTCTTAAATCGTCCGTATTAGATTTAAAACTTAACCCCAACATAGATACTTTTTTGGTGGTTTGATCACTGATTAATTTAAACCCGTTGTCAATTTGATTGTTGTTACTATTCATTAGTTCGCTAAGCATTGGCGTAGTCACATCTAATGTTTTGGCCCGGTAGGTTAGGGCTTTAACATCTTTGGGTAAACAAGACCCACCATATGCAAAACCTGGGCGCATATAGTATTCGGACAAATTTAATTTTTTATCTTTACAGATAATATCCATAACATCACGCCCGTCTACGCCAACGGCCTTTGAGATGTTACCAATTTCATTGGCAAAGGTAATTTTTGTGGCGTGCCAAACGTTACAGGTGTATTTCACCATCTCTGCTACTTCAATAGACGTGCGTATGACTTCTGCGTCTATACCCTCATACAGCGATGCAAGTACTGATCCTGTTTCCATTTCCATTTGGCCAATAACGGTCATGGGGGGATGAAAAAAGTCATATATTGCGGTGCTTTCACGTAAAAATTCTGGATTGGTTGCCACATAAAAATCGCGACCAACTTTTTTGCCTGAGGATTTTTCTAGTGCCGGAATTACAACCCCTTTGATAGTGCCTGGTAACACTGTGCTTCTTATAACCACGTAGTGGGGCGTGTCTTTGTCAGCTAAAGCGCTACCAATATCGTGGCAGACTGCTTCCATGTACGATAGATCTAGGTCGCCATTGTCTTTTGATGGGGTGCCAACGCATATCATGGATATGGCTGAATTATTTACTGCATAAAGCGCGTCGGTGGTGGCACTTAGTCTGTGGTTATCAACACCATCGGCAATATATTCATTGAGTTGGGGTTCTACTATTGGTGAACTACCACTGTTGATGGCATCCACCTTTTGTTTTGAAACATCTACACCAATCACCGTATGGCCGGTTTTAGATAGGCAAGCGGAACACACTGCACCGACGTATCCCATACCAAAAATACTTATTTCCATTATTTTACCTCGTTATTATTAGTTTAGCTGTCCGGGCGGTTAGCCTCGGTCTTATTAGTATTGGTTTACCGTCTTGTGATTGGCACAGGCAACCCTCGCCGTTAATTTAGTAACAGTGAATAGAAGAAAGTTTGTAGAGTGATGCAGAGTGATATTGATGGGTACTAAAGGCCCTTAGCTCACACAAGGTTTATGCGGCGGCTTCAGAGATAATCATTTCTTCAATGCATCTTATTCATGTTTCTTAGATTAAAAATGTACGCGCGGTAATATTTATTATGTGCGTCATACAAACTTACTGTCGGCTAGGGAAATAATTTATATTTTTATTTTTTTGTTTCTGTACAAAATATTATGTTTTTTAAAGGATGCTACTGCAAATCAGAAAACATAAATAAAATGTAAAGAAAACATCTCCGCCAGATGTGATTGTCACGCCTTATAGCCACAAAAATCAAATTGAATGACGCGTTTGGTGGAAGAGTTAACACAAATTAATTACGAATGTAGTGTGTTTTTCCAATAAGTTAATTCAACTTCTTATTTAATTTGTGATGCTGCCTGCATTAATCTATTTATTAAATTCATAAGTTTTACTGAATTTACAAACATTCCCTTCTTTGCGACGTAAACTATGGCCGTCCTCTGGTTGGAGCATGCCGTAGTTAATCGAACTTGCAGGCGCATGTATGCATCTACTGGTTATGATATGCATATCATTAGAAGTTGATTTTGTTTGTGGAAGCTGCCCAAATATCTTTTTGCCTACCCCTATGCCTAGTAGTTATTACTCTTTTGGCGGCGGTTAGAGGCCTCAAGCATAAGAGACTATGCAAGTTGGATGAAGTCTCAAGAAATATGTTGTGGCATATTTTAATGTAAGAGGTAATAAAAGTGGGTAAAGCGGTAGGTATCTCGAGTGTGAGTGTCGATGTATACCGTTACAAAGCTGGTAGCTCTGATCCAGGGTCTTACTGTTAGAGATATTTTATTGTCGTCCCTCTGTGAAAAAGTCATTTTGGACAGGCGGATATTTTGCTGGCTCTGTGGGTAAATACCCCATCCGCTTGCGCAGAGGGTTTTTATAAAAATATTTACTTCAACTCACCGTCAAATTTGAGTTAATAGAATTAATTGGGGCCTCTTTTGACGGGAAACTTTGATTTGTGAAACCACAGCCACTGGAAAAGAATTCCTTTTCTAATGGGGGCGAGGCTACCAGAATTAGGCGCATTGCCTGAGTTTAGAAGCTGTAGCGTGCTTTTAACCACAGCTCACGCCCAGGCTCATTTACCCGAATTGGATCCGAGTTGAAAGGGTCACTGTTGGCGCTGTTCACATGATAGGCGTATGTCTTATTCAGTAGGTTTTCTATGCCCGCTTGCAAACGTATGGGTTTTAGTGGCTGCCAGCTGGCGTACAGGTTCCATACAGCAAAGCCATCGCTTGGGCCGGCATCCAACGACGGGTTGAAATCATCCTGGCCATCAGCGGCAATAATTTCAGAGCCAAAGCTCCAATTTGCGCGTTCGTAATCCATATACGTGCGTACTTCCATGGGGGCAATTTGCCCCAGGTTGCCGTTATCGCTTTCACCGTGGGTGTAGCTAAGGTCAATTCCGCCCGATAAGTACTTACCCCACTTGCGGTTACTGGTAATTTCAAAACCATACACGGTGGCTTCGGTATTGCGATAAAGGGTGGTAGTTTCAACTGTATAGCGCTCGATGTAGTCGCTTACCGCATCCCAATACACGGTTGCAGATATGCGCCCTTTGTCACCGTGCTTAATCAGCGATACATCCAGCTGCTGATGCAACTCGGGGTTGATATCTGGGTTGCCGACCCACCGTTTGCCTCCGGCGCTGCGAGCTATAAACTGCTC
>CAYZQH010000220.1:0-5369 GCA_964480055.1 uncultured Cellvibrionaceae bacterium | reverse complement strand
CTGAAAGGCCTAAACCCAATATGCTTATTTATACAAAAAATGCCTCTAGCCTAGCGCTTTTCCCAAAAGACGTGCCCAAATACGACATTTTGCCACCAGAGATGATGTGACCTATTTTCACTAAGGCACCTTACTCCCGTGCCAAAGTGGGATTTAACCAAGCACGGCTTTACCGTTTGTATATGGGAATCCATCAAACTACTACAACACTTACACGTTTAAAAAACCATTGACGCACAAGGCGACCACGGCCCAGGCATGTTTAGCAGCGTCAAATTTTATGCCTCTGATTAGGCCCTATCTATATTGAAAGAATCAAGGCACTGGAGCTAGTATAGGCCAACAATGATAGAAACCTTTCATGACAAATCTAAACAAGCGGGTAATAAGCTTAAGGCTTATATTTTGTCTTTTTCTTCTGTTGCTACGGGGGTTTTCTTTTTTACCTTAACCGGTAAGGATGTTGAGTCATTTATCCTGGTTGAAAAGTGCTTATTGTTGGGCGCCATGACTTTTTTTGCGCTCACCGTAATACTCTGTTTGGTAGAGCTGCACGTTGATTCAAAACGGTTCTTTCATATTGCCAAGCAAAAAGAGAGCCCCGAAGCCGAACAAAACTGGGAATTTGTCCGGCGTTTGAAAAGGCTAAGGGTGCGTATTATTTACAGCAGCTACATAACTGTGATTACCGCTTTTTGTATCACCTTTGCTTATATGGTCATACGCATTACTTAACGTGCACTTTTAGAGGCACCATTTACGCTAATTTTTATTTGGCATCACATTTTGTAGAATAAACATATAGTCTTGATAATCGCCATTGGACGCTTCTTCATAGCACACCAAATAGCTGTCTTTAATGTCTTTACCATTTCTATCTTTTAAGGGGTAAGACCTTACCGCATGCTTTACTTTGCCTGTATTGCGCTTATCTTCGGTATAAATTGTGTGTACTTTACTGGTGGTATAAATGCCAAACGCTTGGCTGCCGGGGTCAAAACTGTATTCAGTGCCCGCCTCTGTAAAAGGGTTTAAATGTTGGAATTGGCCATGGGCAATAACGCCAACCTCATGCACCGTTCCATCGCTGGTGTAATACCCGTATGGAAGCCGCTCGTTGGGGGAGTAACGCGCAACCGGTTTTATCATCACCTTTTTACCTTCATCTACGCGCTTAAATAGTTGCGCAGATACCTCATCACCAATCAATGATTCACGCGTTGGTAGGTGACGGTTATTGCTTCCGAGGTTTACTTTGTACCCCAGGGTTTTTATTACCTCTTGAATCGAAGGCTCATTAGACCCTTCAAGCCCCCTAGCACCCAAGCCATACAGCCCTACTTCTAATTTATTATTTTTAAATGCACTGCCTGTTAAAACAAGGTTTGCCGTTTTAACGCCAATTCCATTTGGGTTAAACACCAACCCTATGGCTAATTTGTCACCGGGGTTAATGGTTGTGGCTTTTGGTCTTTGGCCATCAAAAGAAAACCGTCCACTGTCAGAGCCATCAATATCTGCAGAGGCTACTGTGATTTGCGCAAGGGTTTGGTTTTCTATCACTAAGGTTTCTTTGCGGCTTTTTGACCGTTGTGGTGCGCTAAAAATAAGCTCTTTGTTAGAGATAAGCACAACGCTCTCACCCACCATACCCGAGCTACTTGAGCTTGAGCTGCTAGAACTTGAGTTGGAAGACGAGCTGGAACTTGAACTGGACGAAGAACTAGAGCTGCTGGAGCTAGAAGCCTCACCGCTGGAATTTTGATTGTGTTGGTCGCCACCGCAAGCGGTTAATCCGCTCACAACTAGCACCAAAATCGCATTACGATAAAACTGTGTCATTTTTTGCCCCAGGCTCAGATGTACATTAAGCCTGGCATTACACATCAGTTTAAGCGCTACAAACCACCAACCCCATCATATTTATTGTAAATGGCCAACAAACGCATCACCCGCGCTCAATACCCTCTAAAAAAACACATTATTCAGGCATTAAGCGCATAACATGCGGTCACTCACGGCACATTATTAACGGTGCTTTGGTTTCACCTTTACTCGATTATTCACATCACGGCTTTTTAAAATTAAATCATTCCCCGGCGGTATGTTATTAAGCTTTGCTGCTCGGTCATATAAAACCACATTCACCGTCGCCGCTAAATTCAAACACCCCACCGTAGGGATATAAACCACCGTATCGGCCTGGTCTACAACTGCTTGCGGGATAGAGCCATCTTCTGGCCCAAATATATAGTATGCGTTGTGCGGGTGCTGGAATGACGTAAGTGGTTGGGCGCCTTCGACCAACTCTACGCAAATAATTTGCTGGCCCGCCCTGTGCCCTTGCAGTATGTCATTCACGCCCGTCAACGGAATTTTTGTTACCGAATTTTTTGTATCCGTTTGAAAACGTGCTGCGCGCCGGTATCGCTCCCCAGTATAAAAGATGGTTTGCGCTGCAAAACAACTGGCCGCACGAAGCACCGCCCCTACATTGGTTGCGCTTTTTGGGTTGATAAGGCCGATAGAACTAGAAACGGGTATAGACATAGAGGCAGGTCAACAGGTGGCGGGGCAAAATTGCTAGAAACCCGATTATCCGAGCACGATGTATTATAGCGCTATAGCGGCTTACAAGCGGCCGGAGCTGTACAGTTGCATAGCTAGCCCACTATTTTAGACACAAACAACTTTCAAAGTACTTGACTACTGAACATTTACAGTAAATACTTGCATACTCAAGTATTAATTAAGGACTTATCATGCCCGGCCCGTTAACCCCAGCCACAATCATTGTGGAACATGCCCTAATGGCGTCAAAACTTCAAAAACGCTTGGATATGGCCTTGTCTTACCATGGGCTGAGTTTTACAGAGTATCTAATTTTGTACCATTTACTTAACGCGCCGCAGCATACATTGTCCCGTATTGCGCTGGCAGAGCAGATAGGCATCACCGCATCTGGCGTTACGCGTTTATTATCACCCATGGAAAAAATCGGTTTAACTCAAAAGCAAATAAACCCAAGAGACGCACGCCAAAGTTTGGTACAACTCACGCCCACAGGTAAAACACTGTTTGTGGATGCAAGTGTTGGGTTTGACCACTGCGCGGCAAAACTGTTGGACAAACTCAATGAGGACGAACAGCAAACACTGGCGGCGTTGGTTACAAAACTGGTTTAAAAAAGTTGGTGGTTTATGAGTATGGGCAGAACCGGTGCCGCCTTCACTTGCACTATATGCGTCAAAGGTTTTTACGTTGAGTCAAGAGGCAGGCTAATTGAAAACGTGTTGGTACATACCCCAAGTAATAAATTCCATGCCACTGAATTTATTTTGAAGTATTCAAACATAAGAGGGGCATTATTGGCCAGATAGAAATCTACCTGGCCAATATAAATTAACTCATTACGTCTTTGGCAACCACGGGTTTGCCGGCAATGGTGACATTTTGTAATATTAAGTTATTAACGTTTTTAACAACTGATGGCTCACCCGTTTTATCAAAACTACAGTTTTTAAGGGTTATGTCATACATGGGCGCACGTTCAAACCCCTGTAAATTTAATGCTTTGTGAATAACCTCTTTGCAGTGCAAATTCTCTATCACTATATCCCTAACGGTTGGGTCAAAATTACCCGCTTCACCCTCTTCATAATAAAAGTTAACAACGACGGCGTTTTGTACCTTGCCTACGTCCACGTTCCTTATCCGTAAATGTTCAACCAGCCCACCGCGTGCAGCATTGGTTTTAATACGAATGGCGCGCTCTAATAGCGGGCTATTCATTTTACAGTTTTCAACAAATACATTATTCACACCGCCAGAAATTTCACTGCCAAGAACTACGCCACCATGGCCGTCTTTCATCATGCAGTTTGCAATAACAATATTCTGACTTGGGATGCCAATACGACGACCGTCTTCATTGCGGCCAGATTTAATGGCAATGCAATCATCGCCGGTGTTGAAGGTACAGTTTTCAATGAGTACATGGTCGCAACTTTCTGGGTTACAGCCATCAGAGTTAGGGCCATGGCTATTCAGGTTTACATCGCGCACGGTAATGTGCTGACTGAGCACGGGGTTGAGTAGCCAAAAAGGCGAGTCTTTAACGGTTACGCCTTCGACCAGGATATTTTCACACTGGTAAGTTTGAAATAGCGGTGGGCGCAAATAGGCGCCTTCGGCGTATACACGCTTCTCTACGGGTACGTTGTTTTTCATATCGTCCATTAATTGCATGCGAATTGGGTGCTGGTCTTCGCCTTCTATTAATGTCCAATGGCGCTCTTTGTGGGGCCCCTTCCACGGCCACCAGGTTTCATTATCTGCACTGCCATCAAGCGTTCCTTCGCCCGTTACCGCTATATTTTTCTGTTTGTGGGCGTATATCAATGGGGAGTAGCCCATTAGCTCCATACCTTCCCAGCGGGTTAACACTGCGGGTAGGTAGCGCTTTGGCTCGGGAATGAATTTTAAGGTTGCGCCTATACTTACGTGCAACTCCACGTGGCTTTTAAGATGTACAGGCCCCGTATAAAAGCTACCGGCCGGTACCAAAACTCGGCCACCACCGGCCTTATTGCACGCGGCAATGGCCGCTGCAATAGCGTTGGTGCAATCGGCGTTGGCACCAGGCTTTGCACCATACGCGGTAATGTCAAATATCTTAGGCGCGAAGCTGGGCACCACAATGGCATTGCGAATACGCGCGGCTTTTAACCAATCTTGCTCTAAAGCTTCTGCACTGCCGGGCTTCACTTTACCCCCACAGGCAGTAAGGTTTGCTGCCATTGACGTTGAAACAGCGCCGCTCAACGTCGTTTTTAACATTCCACGTCTTGTTATCATTGTGTTTGCCTCTATTGTATTTGTGCCCAGGATTATGCCATTCACACACAGGAGTACAATATGGCGTTAGGCATTTGTACGCGGCTTAACCAATTCAAGCGCCTATCATTAATCACCTACTGCCTACTATTTACTCAAAACCCCTGTATTCCACCCAGTGGGGCTGAAGAACGTAAGAGTAAGAACTGGGGGTAATCGGTTACGGGTGAGCAGTACTGAGACCGCTTCTATTAAATATCTACCTGGTAACTCAAGCCTTTAAGCGCTTCTTCCCCCGTCATTCCTCTAAAACCCCAGCAGTGGGCAGGCTGCTCTTTTATGATAATTTCAACATCTATCGGTTGAATATTCAGATCCGTTTCAATATTAGAAAATAACCGATGGATGAGTTGGGTCAACACTGCCTTACTGCGCCCTGCCATGAGATTAAGCTCTATTACGGTATAGGCGTCGGTGCGGCCACCTGGGGCGTAAAAATCAGATTTATCCATGGGTATAAAGCGATGGGCGCG
>CAYZQH010000219.1:0-5376 GCA_964480055.1 uncultured Cellvibrionaceae bacterium | reverse complement strand
CAATATGGTCGCTCACATTTTTGGTTAACGAGTTATCTTTATCGATGCGTATTTGAGCATAACCAAATTCACGCACGTCAGAGCCTTCAACCGCACCACCCAATTGCTCGGCCATGGTTTGCATACCATAGCAAATGCCCAAAATTGGAACCCCCAAAGAATAAACACACTCTGGTGCGCGTGGAGAGTTACTTTCATGTACGGACTCTGGCCCACCGGCCAAAATAACCCCTTTTGGTGCAAAGGCTTTAATTTCTTGCTCGCTCACATCAAAAGCACGCAGCTCACAATACACCCCAAGCTCGCGCACTCGACGTGCAATTAACTGCGTGTACTGCGACCCAAAATCTAAAATTAATATGCGCTGGGCATGAATATCTAAGCTCATGTTTTGACTCTAAATTATTGAGGGGAAACCCGAAAAAATAAAACCCGCAATAAGCGGGTAAATTGATTATTGATAAACCAATTACTGGTGTTTGCTCACTCTGCGTTCGCTTTCAAGCCCATCCAGACAAGACGTTGGGGCGTTCAACCTATTAACGGCCACCCACAGGGTAATTGGGCGCCTCTTTGGTGATGCTCACATCATGTACGTGGCTTTCTCCCATGCCGGCGGATGTCACACGTACAAACTCCGGCTGTGTTCGCATGGTCTCCATGTTTTTAGAACCGGTATACCCCATAGAGGCGCGCACGCCACCCATTAGCTGGTGAACAATGGCACCCAAAGCGCCCTTGTAAGGTACACGTCCTTCAATGCCCTCTGGAACCAATTTTTCCATCCCTTGAGAAGAGTCTTGGAAGTATCTATCCGAAGAGCCCTGGGTTTTACTCATAGCCCCTAAAGAACCCATGCCACGATACGACTTATACGTGCGGCCTTGGTACAACTCCACTTCACCCGGCGCCTCTTCGGTACCGGCCAACATAGAGCCCATCATCACCACATAAGCACCGGCAACCAGGGCCTTAGAGATATCACCAGAATAACGAATCCCCCCATCAGCAATCAGTGGCACACCCGTGTCTTTAAGTGCCGCTGCCACATTCGCAATGGCAGAGATTTGTGGCACACCCACGCCCGTAACAATACGCGTGGTACAAATTGAACCTGGGCCAATACCCACTTTAACCGCATCTGCCCCGGCTTCCACCAATGCCTTTGCCGCAGCGGCAGTGGCAATATTGCCACCAATAACATCCACTTTGGGATAGTTGGTTTTGATTTTCTTAACCCGGTCCAAGACATTTTTAGAATGGCCGTGAGCCGTATCTACCACCAAAACGTCCACACCTGCGGCAACCAATGCCGCCACACGGTCATCCGTATCTGGGCTGGTGCCTACAGAGGCACCCACACGTAAGCGACCAGCCTCGTCTTTACAGGCGCTGGGGAAGGTTTCGGCTTTATTAATATCCTTAACCGTAATCAGACCGGTTAGATCAAAATTATCGTTAACCACCAATACCTTTTCTATACGATGGCGATGCAACAGTGCACGCACTTCATCAGCATTGGCTCCCTCTTTGACCGTAACCAACTTCTCTTTTGGCGTCATTATGCTGGCAACCGAAGCGTCAAAATTGGTTTCAAAACGCACATCACGCCCGGTAACAATTCCCACTAGATCGCCGCTTTCTAATACCGGCACACCAGAGATTTTATTCTTTTCTGTTAAGGCTTTTAGCTCGCGAATAGTGGCGTCTGAATTAATAGTTATGGGGTCACGCACCACGCCAGCTTCAAACTTTTTCACCGCCAACACTTGCTTGGCTTGCTGATCAACAGACATACTTTTATGAATGATGCCAATCCCACCTTCTTGCGCAATCGCAATGGCCAAGCGCGCTTCGGTAACGGTATCCATGGCGGCGGAAACCAAAGGGATGTTCAACGCAATATTACGAGTCAGCTGGGTTTGTAACGACACGTCTTTGGCTGTAACCGCAGAATGGCCGGGTACCAACAGTACATCATCAAATGTGAGTGCTTCTTGCGCAATTCTCAACATAAAATCTGTCTACCTTAAGTGGGATGGGCGATGTGAGGTAAACCGAGCATTATAGACTTTTGACTCAACCCGGTAAACCAGGGCCGGATACAAGACTTTTGTCGATGTACACAAAGGTGCCCTGATGTAGAATTCGCGAGCTGCCACAAACACCACAAAAAAACCTAAACCAAGGACCTAAGATGAAACGCCTTATATTTGCCTTTTTGATGCTAAGTATTACTCCAATCGGATTTGCAAAGGAAACACCCTCTCAATCTGTTGAGGCCGCAGTCAACGCCTTAACCAAAGCTCTAGAAAGTGGCGAAGAAAAGGCCCTAAAAGCCATTACCTCGCCAGAACTTACCTACGGCCACTCTAGCGGTAATCTAGAGAATCAAACCCAATTTATCCATAAGTTGACCAGCGGCCAATCCGACTTCGTCACCATCAAACTACTCAACCAAACAGTTCAAGTGAATGGAGATGTGGCATTAGTACGTCACGACCTAGACGCCACTACCAATGACAGCGGCAAGCCCGGCACCGTATATTTAGGTGTTCTACTCGTTTTTCAAAATACCAACAACCAATGGAAGTTATTGGGTCGCCAAGCCTTTCGATACCCCAAAAAAAATAAGCCATCACCATAGAAATAGCGCATAACCTTAATAAATGCTGGAATACGGCCTACTTTTTTGCATCGCCTTTGCGGCAGCCACTGTATTACCCCTAGGCTCTGAAGCCTATACTGCTGGCCTTATTCACCATAAATATTCTTTATATTGGGTGGTTTTTGTTGCAAGCTCTGGCAATACGCTTGGCGCAGTAGCCAATTGGTGGATAGGCTCTAGGTTCAGAAACGGGAAGCTGACTCAAACCTACCTACAGAAGCACCATTTGCAGGCACGGCAGACAAAAAAAGCCGTTCAACTGTTTAATCGGTACGGCCAATGGAGTGTTCTACTATCCTGGCTTCCCATAATAGGTGACGCCATTACCGTAGCAGCTGGCTATGCGCGCATGCCGCTGTTACGGTTTACCCTGCTAGCCGCTGTAGGTAAAAGCGCGCGCTATTGGGTTTTATGCCTTTCCTGGCAAGCAATGATGTAAACCAATTTATTAGGCACCGTCTAACAACAATCAATACTATGCACACAGACCAATCACGCCAAATTCTCTCTGTTAGCCAACTGAACCGCTCCGCCAAAAACCTGTTGGAAACCTACTTGCCTCTACTGTGGGTTGAAGGGGAGATATCCAATTTCAGCCAGCCCAGTTCAGGCCACTGGTATTTTACCCTGAAGGACACCAAGGCACAGGTGCGATGCGCCATGTTTCGCAACCGTAACACCTCCGTTAACTGCCGCCCTCAGCAGGGAGATAAAGTACTCGTGCGCGCCAGAGTCAGCTTGTATGAAGGACGCGGTGAATACCAGCTGATAGCAGAGCACATGGAGCCTGCAGGTACTGGTCAACTGCAGGTAAAGTTTGAAGCACTTAAAACCGCACTGTCTGAAGAAGGCTTATTTGCACAAGCTAAAAAACAGCCTTTGCCAGCTTCTCCATCTACCATTGGAGTTATTACATCCCCTACTGGCGCAGTCATCGCCGATATCCTCAACGTGCTCAAACGCAGGGCACCGTCCGTTGCAATAAAATTGCTTCCGGTTGCCGTGCAAGGTCTAGAAGCAGCGGAGCAAATCGCCAACGCCATCCAGAGCGCCAACGCCCACCAAATTGCTGATGTACTCATCATTGGGCGCGGTGGCGGCTCACTAGAAGACCTATGGGCATTTAATGAAGAAGTAGTGGCGCGAGCCATTTATGCCTCCGCACTTCCCGTTATTAGTGCGGTAGGGCATGAGGTGGATGTTTCCATCGCCGATTTCGTAGCCGATGTACGCGCACCAACCCCCTCTGCCGCCGCAGAGCTGGCGGTGCCAGACACCACATCCACGCTTCAGTTGATATCACAAACAGAACAAAGGCTGTTCGGTGCCATCAACCGCGCCTTAACATCTCAACAACTCAAATTGAACCACCTAAAACAACGTCTTCGCCACCCAGGTGAACGTATTGCCCAGCAAGCTCAACAACTGGATACACTAGAAGTACGGTTACTGAACGCAATCAAACGCCAACTGATGGTCAACCGGCAAAAAGCGCAACAACTCCAGAACAGACTCCAACAGTGCTCACCCGAGCACCGACTCACAAATAGCAAGTCTCAATTAACTCAAATTCACCACCGCTTAATTCAAGCCATTCAAACCCAGGTGCAAAGTTACAAGCAGCAACTTCAACACAACGCACAAATGCTGCACAGCTTAAGCCCTCTAGCCACTCTCGAGCGAGGCTACGCCATTGTTTGGGATGAAAAACACAAAGCCCTTAAAAGCACACGCTCAATCAAGCCAGGCAAAACCATCCAAGCCAAACTGCATCAAGGTACCCTTCACTGCACCGTGAACTCAATACAAGACGACTAACGCTTGCACCTCTATGCGCACAACTTTACACTGCGCTTACTTGTCGGGGTGCCGCCAACGGGGGCTGAGACCATTTTGGAACCCGCCGAACCTGACCGGGGTAACGCCCGCGTAGGGAACAAGACCGAGGCCGCACCTTGCCCATCGAACAAATCCCCCCCACTCTTTTTAACGGCTCACCAAAGCCGCGTGTTGCTATTGCCGGAGCTGGCTTAGTCGGCAGACTATTGGCTTGGCAACTATTACTGGAAGGCTTAGACGTCACCTTGTTTGATAAGGGGCAACTAAAACAAGGCGTAAGCGCTGCGCACACCGCTGCCGCCATGATCTCGCCTATGAGCGAGGTAGTGGTATCAGAGCACGCCATCTACCGTATGGGCTGCGAATCACTCAGGCTGTGGCCGCAATGGCTTGAGACGCTCAACCTTAATGCCCCGGTACCAATCCAATACAGCGCTGGCGGCAGCTTGGCGGTAGCACACCCCAATGACGAAGCAGAGCTGGATCAATTCCAGCAAGAGCTTAACTTTCATCTAGGACACAATAGTGGCGCCAAGTGGTTAGACCGCCAACAGCTGGAAAATATAGAGCCCGACATTGCGCCACAATTTGAGCGCGCGCTGTTTTTACCCAACGAAGCCTACTTAGATAATCGCGCACTGCTCGATCAACTACTGCATGCCATTGGCGCACTTGGGGGCAAGTGCATTGAAAACACCACCATCAACTGGACCCCTGCACCTTCCACAAATGGCGTGCCACTAGAACAATATGATTGGGTTTTTGATTGCCGTGGCGTCGGCGCAGTTGACGGCCCAAAATCTGTTAGAGGGGTGCGTGGAGAAGTGCTTTGGGTGCACACAGATGAAGTCACACTACACCATCCCATT
>CAYZQH010000218.1:1622-5382 GCA_964480055.1 uncultured Cellvibrionaceae bacterium | reverse complement strand
ATTTAGCGGTGTTAAACATATTGGCCTTGGGGCTGTAGGTAACTTGGTAAATCCCCTCGCTGCCCTTTTGGTTATAGGTACCCACGATAAGGTCCACGGTATCAGCAGCTAAACAACTGGCGCTAACTAAAAAGCTGAAGAAAACACTGAAAGCAATAAATTTGATTGGCACGCGTCACCCCAAATAAACAATTTGGGTGCATTGTACAACGAGAATTAAAGGGGGGGGATGGGTGCTGAATGCTTTAGGTAAAAGTATTCAGCACCCTAGCCAGGGCTTCTAGAGCAGAGAGCCAGTTTTGTAGTTATGTAACGCGCCGCCAATTTGGCCATCTAACCCAAGTACACGGGCCGCATCATTATAGGCTGCAGTGTGCTGCCTTGTTGTGGATTTTGCACCGCTGCTTACGCCGCGGCCAGAAGCTATCACAATGGGGCCATGAGATGGCGTATGGTCTACCCCTTGACCCATTTCGCTGAACACCACAATACAGGTGTCGTTGTATAACCCGGCACCTTGAAGTGTCTTAATAAGATGCGCCACCCCTTTGTGCATATAGGCAATGACTTCCGGAATTTTGTTTTGGCCGCCACCATGGTTAGCACCGTGGTGATCGCCATTGAGGCCCTTCACACCTTCAGGGTCACCGTTTCCGTTGGGCTGCCAACTGGCTTGCGTCTCATTAAACTGAATTGAAATGGAGTTTGTTAACCCGCAAGACAACGCCAAGACCGCTACTTCCGCGACACCTCGATACTCATTTAATGGTGTAAGTGAACTGTTTGCGCCATATTTGTTATTGGCAGAACAGCTACCGCCACCGGTTGGCTGTGGTGGATCCTTCACTAAATCTTCATCAAACTTAAGGCGGTCTTCCAACGCTTCAATGGCGCCTAAGTGCGTATCTAACTTTTCTCGCTCGTCTTGGCCAAACTTGTTTTTATATTTGTTCAAGAGTTTACGGTTAGCATCCAAAACAGCACGACGCATATCAAATTGACTGGGGCCGGTGTTTCCGCCACCACCACCGCCACTCGAGGGTGGTGTACCAGAAAAGATTTTGTTCAATGCACCACCAGGACCACGGCCCACATCAGACTTGGAGCCCTCGTTGATGGAGGATACATCAGAAAGGTTGTCCCCTAAGTGGTCCATTCGTACGCCAAACGCATAGTAAGGCGACGGCGCGCCATTTTGCAGTAACTTACCCATCTGTACATCAATGGTGCTATTAGCAGGAATAGCACCACTCCACTCCAAGCGCCCTGCCGCACGAGCAATATTTCCGTGACCGCCGGGGTCAGAAATAGAAGCGGTACGCATGGCCACACCCGGCAACCCAGAGTACACGTTACGCGCAGGGCCAGATATAAAACCCGAGCCTTGGCCGTTGTATGTACCGTTGGGGTGGTATATGGAAATAAAGTGCTTTCTGCTATTTTGTGCTTGTGCAAAACGGCTTGCAAATACGCCAGCCACTAAGGGTGCGGTGCGTAATAGTGGTGCCGAAACCCCGGCTTTGCCCAGCATAGATAAAAACGCTCGACGTTCGCGGTTGCGCTGCTTTTCAAATTGTTCAAACTTTTTGTTCATGTGAAAAACCTTTGTGCCTATCAGTAGCGTTATTATTTACGGAAACGAACCAAATCTAATGTACCAACCTTACGATATACATCGAGCGGTTGCTTACCGGAGGATTCGTACGTGTTCAATAGCATCTCTTTGGCGCAAGCGTAGTCTGCCACCTGGTCACGATTTAACTCATCCTCAGGCAGGTTAACCGTACCGTTTTTAGCTACCGAGTTCATATCTAAGGGTAGGCCTGTTGTATAACGGAAGCTGTTCACTACCATACACTCAGCTATCGCTGGCAACGTCGCCATTTTATTGGCCAGGTCTTTCGAGCCGCTAAACGCGAAAGATTTAGTGCCCGTTAGGCTGTCTAAACCAATCAGCTCACCGCTGTTATCTATACGCACACCCGAGTTACCCTTTTCGATCAAGCCATTGCTATCCACCAAACGCAGGCCAGTTTGTGATGTGCGAAAACGACCCACCTGGTCAAAGTCATCAATGCCAAAAAGTGGGTTAATCTGAGCGCGGTGACATGCCTGGCAACCCTCGGCAGTAGTCGCAGCTTCATAGTACTGACGGGCAGATGCATTACCGTTCAAACCACCCAACACGTCTACAATTTTTTGTTGGTTTTCTTTCACTTGCGCGTCACTGGCAAGGCCGTTTTGTGGCGCGCCTACATGATGACATAACATAAACTCACGCAGTTTTACGGCCTTAAGAATTGGACGAGTGTGCAAATCATTGGCATAAGCTGCGTGGAATGCACCCGTGGTTAAAATACCACCGCGGTTTGGCACATTGGTTACGCGCCAATCGTTGCTGCCACCATTAAAATTATTAACGCCGTAGAACTGAGCCAGGCGGCTATTAATTACCGTGAAATCTGCTGTGTATAAATCTTCTAAGGTTAAGTTGTTGTTGTACCAAACCTCTGCGAAGAACTTTTGCACCTCTGTAGCCATATCGGAGGCAACTTCGGCGTTAAAGTCGTTAAAGGAAGGACGCGACTCATCCACAACATCCTTGGCACGGAACCAAGTTCGACCAAAGCGCTCAACATGTGCGCGGCCTGCAGAGCTAGAGACCAAATCATTGATCACTGACTCGACGGCGCCAGAAGAGTTTAATTGACCACCAGATGCTTGGTCTAACAGAGCCTTAGAAGGGCCCGCACCGGTGTACATAAACGCCAACTGGCTGGCAAATTCATAGGGTGTCAATACATAGGCGTTAGCGTCCGCCAACTCTAAACGGTTTTGCGAACTGTTATTGGCATTACCTGAGGCAGACACCGCACGCGATACACTAGCAGAGGCCACATACAGGTTTTTGTCGTTCCCCCGGGAGCCGTATGGCTCGCGACCCTCGTCACCGGAAAAGCTAATTTGTAGGGTTTGGTTGCCATTAACGTTTTGAACCACGTAGTTGAAGGTTTGAACGTCGTAACCAGTGACTGTGCGCTGGTCAATTTGTTGCCCCCCCACAGTAACGGTCATTTGCGGCCAGCCGCCGTCAAAATCATTTGCCCACACTTGAACCGAAACATAAGAAGGCCCAGTGAAGTTAAAGCTGTGGCTCACATTACCATCGGTAAAGAGGTTCCAACCGCCATTGTCGGCGGCTTCACCGGTCGACTTATTATTAAAGTTTGACCCCGTTACCGTGGTGCCGCCACCTGCAGGCTCAAAGCCACCGGTGCTAGCGGCGCCTTCGCCAATGGTCCAGCCTTTGCTGATGGCTTCTGCAACAGATACACCCATCTCCGAGCGGTAAATAAACTGAGGCGAGGTAAGTACCGCTGCAATGGCAGTGCGCATTCCGGATTCTGCGCCAAATTCATTAAAAAAGCCGCGGTAAAGTTGCTGTTCGTCGCTTTCTAGGGGTTGGCGGTGGAGCACATAGGCCAAATCCAAGAATTGACTGGCGCAGTTATTAGCATTATTACCACAATTTTGCGCCATCTTTGAGGCGGCTATATCCGCAACTTGGAAGGCGGCTTTATCGTATGCCGTCGCGCGCGTGCCTTCAATTTTAACGGTGGTATGCACCGCATAGTCGCTCTTAGTACGAACCACATCACCAGGTAAGTTCAAAGCGGCTGCTTCATTCAGGCTCAACAATCCCGCAGCCACGACCGTGCTGCGGTACAAGGACAAACGGCCCTGCGCCTTTGAAACCTCT
>CAYZQH010000218.1:0-1612 GCA_964480055.1 uncultured Cellvibrionaceae bacterium | reverse complement strand
TAACGGGGTCATCCGTCGAGCAAGCCTTAGCCACCGGGCCCGTATTGATATCAGCCACCTTAGAAGCCATAAATGCAGCCGTGTCTGCCGCGCACTGGCCAACGCAGTTACCTGCAGCAAGCAACGGCATGGCGTTGGTAATATACTCTGCTAGCTTCGCTTCAGAGCCATATTTATCCAACATGTCTTTAATGGAGGCTTTTTTGGTGGTGACATTAAAGATGCCATTACCTTGGTAGGCATGACAGGACTGACAATTGCGCGCAAAAGTTGTTGCCCCTGCGGCTGCGTTCCCAACAACATTTGAAGAGCCAGAACTGCTCGAGGAAGAGGAGCTGCTCGAGCTAGAAGAAGAACTTGATGAAGAAGAACTGGAGCTTGTATCGCCTCCTGGGTCCGCACCACCACAGCCATGTAGAACAGCTGCAGTCATCATCAAAATGAGAAGTTTACGCATGGGTGGTCTCCACCTTGAAGCCTATGATTGATCTCGCGCCGTCAATGACTGTCCTGAATCGATTATTCTTGAACTTATGGACGCTTAATGAGAACGGTTACATTCCAGCGTATGTTCTAATACTGTTGGGCGGTTAGTCAAAACCTATTAACAAGCAGATGCAAGAAACGTGAGGAGTTTGGCGAAACCACCATGAACACCCAGTCAAAACCTCCACCAACAGGGATTTTAGTCTAGCCAATCCCGCCTCGTTAAGTCATACAAAACGAAAAGCTAGAGATTCCGTCAGTCTTTCGCTGTTAGTTATTAGGCGTCCCACTTAGACAAAAAATTGACGGTCATATCCCCATTACCCTATTGATCAACAAGCGATGCCCCTCTACCTAATATAAAAACGAATATAAAACATTACTTTTTTATTCATTGGTGGTTCATGCTCATAGATTTAAATGACTGTCGCCAATTAAGCCAACCGCAACGCGATGCCGGGCAAAAGCTACAAAACCAGGCGCTTTACCTAAACTTTCAGCATGCGGTCAATCTATCTAGGTTTATTCATCTACCTAAGCGCAATTGGTGCGCATGCTTGCGTCAAAACCCCTGGCAGCCCCACCCCTGTGCTGAACACGCTGCATAAATTCAAAGAAAACTTAAAAGACCAAGGTTACGCCTATTTGTTGTTGCAATTGGTTATTGTTGCAATTGGTTATTGTTGCAATTGGCGAATCCGTGCCAGTGCAATACACCCACATGCAATCCTTTTGTTTGTCCTCATAAATGACTTTTAGCACGCTTAGATTCAATTCCAAAGCGCACAGTTTAATAGGATTGTAAAAGGTGCTCATACATACAACCTCACTCGCGGCATAACAAGCTCCGGCCAAACCGTAACTAAACTTGGCTAAAACCGAGTACCGTAAACAATCCAACGACGCAGACAATACACCTCATGTTTCATCACTCGGAAATGTAACGCCAATAGTCGGCCAATTTTTTGTTGTCTCACTATTTTTTGCTCGACCCCATACACACAAGAAAAACAGAATGTATCCAGCCTGATACATTCTGATACACCTCGCAACAGCAATCTATAACGCAAGCTCATAAGCTTTACATACTCTTTTAGACTTAAACGCAAGGAATATGTATGAAACC
>CAYZQH010000217.1:165-5425 GCA_964480055.1 uncultured Cellvibrionaceae bacterium | reverse complement strand
ATTATGTGCTGGGTATTAATGTTGCCGGTGGTCACTACGTTTCAAAAAACAAGCACGCTTATGAGGCAGATAAATATTTTAGTGGTGGAACAACGCACACGTTGACCAACCAAGTATCCGCAACTGCTGATCAAACGCTTTATCAATCTGAGCGCTGGGGAGCATCAAAATATGAAATCCCTGTAGGGTCTGGTCGTTTCCAAGTTGTATTAAAATTTGCAGAACTGTATTGGACTGCCAACAATCAACGGATGTTCAATGTTGCCATTGAAGGAAATATAGTTACTCAAAATTTGGATATTTTTTCACAGGTAGGCGACTACACTGCCTATGACATTAAATACCCCAACGTTATGGTTAATGATGGTAATTTAAGCATTCATCTAACCGACGTAACGGCCTCTGCCACATTGTCTGCGATAGAAATCTACGCGGATAAAGACAATGCCATGAGATTTTCAAACCAAACCATCCGCGATGGAGAAGGCATATATAACGCTTCGTGCGCTTCATGCCATGGCCCTAGCGGCAAGGGTAACGGTGCCTTCCCGCCGCTCATTAAATCTAAATGTAAAAGCTGCTCTTCACCTGCGGCATTAATTAGTACTATCTCTAAAACCATGCCCCTAGGGGGTAACACCTGTACCGGAGAATGCGCAAGCAATGTGGCAGGCTTTATATTGGCTAATTTTGACGACGCGCCTTCAAACGCAGAGTGCCGGGTGCAATACGCACCAATACGCCGCTTAACCCGATTTGAATACAGCAATACCGTACAGGATTTATTGGGCGATAATACGCGCCCGGGCAATGGCCTTCCCAGTGAAGAAATTGGCAATGGATTTGGCAATGACGCCTTATCTATGTCGGTGTCATCATTGCTTGCAGAGCAATACGCTAAAGTCGCCACAGACATAGCAAACCGAGTGGTAAACAATCAATCGTTATGGGAGCGGTTGCACTCATGTGTGCGCAATGTCTCTGGAGGGAATGAAAACTCTTGTGCTGATCAAGTCATCAACCAATTACTTCCTCGCGCCTTCCGCAGAGCCGTAACCAATACAGAGCGGCAAGCCTTTATCGAATTGCACCGTAGCCTGAATCGCTCGGTGAATTTTAAAACTTCTATTGCTGGTGTTATTGAAGCCGTACTTCAGTCGCCTGAGTTTTTGTATCGGGCAGAACTTGGTAAAAATGTGAATGGTCGACTTAAGCCAACAGATCATGAAATGGCTTCACGTTTATCTTACTTCTTTTGGGGGAGCATGCCCGACGACGCTTTATTACAAGCGGCTGCGCAAGGCAGGCTGTCAACGCCTGAGCAAATAAAAACCCAAGCGGAGCGTATGCTGAATGACCAGCGCTCCAGAAATATGATTCGCTACTTTTTTGATGCATATCTACCCATTAGCGGCTTAAGCCATTTGGAAAGAGACTCCAACGAGTTTCCAACATTTAACGCAATGGTTGGCGAGTTAATGCGAGAGGAAACACAATCCTTCTTAGAGCATATAATTTTTGATGGCGCAGGCGATTGGAAGACGGCGTTGACAGCGCCGTATAGCTTCATGAATGACAAGCTGGCAAATTTTTATGGTATCAATGGCGTTTCTGGTAGTCATTTTCGCCAAGTGCCCACTGATGCTAATCAGCGCAAAGGGCTGCTCACTCACGCCGGTGTAATGGCAGGGACCATACATTCACAAAAAACCAACCCAGTCACACGCGGCGCCTACGTCATGAAGAAATTATTGTGCGTCAATATCCCATTGCCCGTTGGCGATGTGGCAGACGAAATTACACCACCGGATCCAAACTCTGGAGCAACAGCAAGAGAGCGCTTTACTAAACACTCTGAAGACGCGGTTTGTAGATCCTGTCATAACCTCATCGACCCCGTTGGCCTAGTGTTTGAAAATTATGACCCTATCGGCCTTTATAGAACACATGAGAATAACGTGCGCATTGATGCCAGTGGTGAACTACCAGGGACGGGCGTTCCGGTTAACAACGCTACTGAACTGGTAACAATGATTGCCAATGACTCCAGAACTTATCAATGCTTCGCGTACAACTGGGCCAATTTTGCTTACGGTAAAACCATTGGCGCCAGCGAATCTTGCATAAAAGATACGGTCACCAAAAAATTCACCTCAACGGGCTCAAATATCAAGCAGTTGTTGGTTGATTTAACACAAACCGATGCGTTTCTTTACCTTCCCTCTAGCCACCGACAATAACGCACCAGGAGAATCGACATGAAAAAACTAGATTTAAATCGACGCTCGGTCATCAAAGGTGCAGGCTCTATAGCAATTGCATTACCTTGGCTAGAAATCATGGCACCAAGTAAGGCGCACGCTCAAGATGGAAGTAGCGCAAAGCGCTTTATGGCGGTTTACACCCCAGGGGGTACCGTCAAAAATAAATGGGCCAGTAATGGGTCTGAACGCAGCTTTCAATTTGGGCCGATATTATCGCCGCTAAATAACTTGAAAGATAAAATTCTTATCCCGCACGGATTGGATATGAAGTGCGCAGTTGGTGAGCAGCATCAAGCCGGGATCATCGCATTATTAACGGGCACCAAACAGCAAGGCTCACGCAACCGCTACTCCAGCGGCCCGTCACTGGATCAAGTCATCGCCAATAAAATTGGTAATGACACTTCCATTAAAAGTTTACAAATTGCTATTCGTTGGGCAACAGGAAAGTCCAAAGGCTTACTTAGCCCCATTAACGCTTTAAATTTTGAGGACAATGGCCGCTACAACCCAATTCCCCCGCGACTAGACCCAGTAGCCATTTGGAACGATATGTTTGGGACGCTCAATAATACCGACCCACAAGCGGCTGCATTATTACAGCGCAAAAAATCCATATTGGATTTTGTGGGTAAACGTTATGTGAGTTTGTCTCGTCAGTTGGGCATGGATGACCGTGCTCGCTTAGAGCAACACTTAACTAAAATTCGCGAAGTAGAATCTGCAATCGCGGCGCAAGGGAGCACAGGCGGCGCTTGTACAAAGCCCTCACGGGTTAACACGTCCGACTACAACCCTAAGACGGGGCTCAACTCATCCAATAACGGCGGCAACAAGGACAAATCAACGGACTCTGCCATTCCAAAAGTGGGCCGCTTGATGATGGATATGATTGTTATGGCCATGGCGTGCAATATCACTCGCGTGGCCACATTACAGTGGACAGATACCGAAGCCAAGCATACCTTCCCATGGTTAAACCTGAACGAGCACCACCATTACTACCAACATGATGGCGGGTTCCGACCAAATGAATGCGAAAAAATTGGCCGCTGGTATTGCGAGCAGCATGCGTATTTACTTCAACAAATGACAAACGTCGATATGGGCGGTCATAGCTTACTTGATGAAAGCGTCGTCTTTTTTGGCTCCGAATTATCCGACCCCCCAACCCACAGAAAGAACGATATGCCCTTCTTACTTGCTGGAAACGGCGGCGGGCTAAGAACTGGACGAATGTTAAAGTTCAATGGTCGCAGTCACAACGATTTGCTTGCTGGTATTTTGAACTTATACGGGCAGAACGTGAGCAGTTTTGGTGATAAAAACTATTCGAACGGTGCAATTACAAACCTGACTTAGGTTCACTTAACGCTGCCGTTAACCCCTTGAATATTTAGATTACTTATTACCTGAATACTCTAGGGGTTACATTAGAATATAAATAGGCAGCGCGTTATTCCATTGCGGCGGCAGCCATTAATATGCCTATATACCCGTGTGCGTGCTGCTTCTTTTGATTGTTGGGTACGCTTACCGGGCGAATAGCAACGTAGCTCTTATAAGAGTTTTGACTGCCCATGCCTGGCGCAAAAGAATGTATGCTGGGGCCTCCGTCGCTATAGGTCCCAATTTTGGTTTTTAATGCGGCCCAACCCTTTTTAGCATTTCCCTCATAGGACTTATCCAGCGCCCCTAAAGCAACCCCTTTTTTTAGTGTATACACGAGCATACCTGTGGCACTAGACTCTGGGTAATTATTGGGTTTATTCCAGGCATCCAGCACCTGATACCAAAATCCGTTTTTAGGGTGTTGAGTACGAGCAACACCCTGGGCAAATTCTGAAAATAACTGTGTAAGCTTGGGGTAATCTTTGTGTTGTTTGGGGAAAACTTCTAATACATCCACTAAGGCCATACCATACCAACCCGCAGCACGGGACCAAAACTGTGTAGAGGTTCCGGTAATGGGGTGCGCCCAAGGTTTGCTCTTATCATAGTGCCATGCATGGTAGGGCAATTGTGCCTTAATATTAAAAGAGCGCTCCGACACTTTTAATATTTGTGCTGCAATGTCATCAAACAAGTCTTGATCGTTTGTGAGTTTCGCTAAGCGGGCCAAGAAAGGTTGCACCATATACAACCCATCTACTGAAGAAACATTCTCATATTTTTTATTATTTTTATGCCAAAAGGTGCCGTCAGGCGTTTTTTGGAAAGCTGACGGGGAAACTTCAGTACCCATTAGATGTTTACGCATCCCTAGCGCGGCTTTTAAATATTTTGCGTCTTCCGTTTGCTGGAATAAAAACACACACAAAATACCGGGGTGAATGCCGTCTAGCGTTGTGCGCAGCCCGTTTATTTCCCCATCGAGTTTTACATGAGCATCCACAAAACGTTGAATATACTCAAGGTATTCTGGATTTTTATTGCTTAAATAGAGCTTCTCAAATCCATGTAAAATAATGCTATTGGAATGATCCCAGCCATGATGACTTAATGTGTTAATAGTAGGCTGGTAGCGGTTAATGATAGCCTGGGCAAATTGATCGCCAATATCGGAAGCATATGAACTGGTATAGGTTACAACACCTAAGATTATCGTAAATAGGTACTTCATGCTGGCCCTTATGGATGGATTCATTAGCTCTCTGGGTTTTAGGTTAGACGAATAGTACACTCTAGCCAGCACTTAGAAATTAGTTTTTTTAAGCGCGCAAAAATTAAATAATTCAGCCTAAATGACGGGACAAGCGCAACGCCAATGCTGCCAGTGCTTTAACAGGGTTTGCCGCAGTGCTAATAGGCATAACGGACATATCGCACACATACAAACCTGGTGAGTTACGTACCTCTAGGTTGGTATCCACCACAGAATTTTGATCAAAGTGTTGCACGTGCCGCCCCTGTCGCCACGGCATACGCAGTGTTCCACAGGCGTGATGTACCGTCCCCCAACCAAAAGGCCACTGTAGGGAATCACCACCGCCATA
>CAYZQH010000217.1:0-155 GCA_964480055.1 uncultured Cellvibrionaceae bacterium | reverse complement strand
ATAATCGCCTGTGATCATTTCTAAACCAGAGAATTTAGAAAATATTCGATCACGTGTAGTATTCAATAAGTTAAAAAACTCTGGTTCGGACTTGTGCCACCCTGCCAGTGCAGGGAAGCGCGACTGCAATAAATCATTCAAGTCAGAAAACCGCT
>CAYZQH010000216.1:0-5447 GCA_964480055.1 uncultured Cellvibrionaceae bacterium | reverse complement strand
TGGTGGCTAGAGCGAGACTTGAACTCGCGACCCCAGCATTATGAGTGCTGTGCTCTAACCAGCTGAGCTACCTAGCCATGGGGTGTGCAGGGAGGCCCCTGCGAAGGGCGGCTATTCTCACCACCTAGCAGGTAAAAGTCAAGGCGTTTTGAGCTAAAAATCTACTGCTATAAGCCGTGTGAACATACCTTGTTACGACCGCTTTGTTTGGCCTGGTACATGGCTGCATCGGCCTTGCCAATCACTACCTCTGAAGGCTCTTCTGGTACCCAAGCAGCCACACCTATCGAACACGTAACACGGCCAATTTGGTGGGTACCCACACGTAACTTTTGGTCGCTTACGCGCTGGCGGATATTTTCTGCAACAATTTGCGCACCAGATAAGGCCGTGCCTGGCAACATTACGCAAAATTCCTCGCCGCCGTAGCGCGCAACAACATCAGTGCCTTTAACGGTGCTTTGGACGATTTTTGAAAACCACTTAAGTACTGCATCCCCTACGATATGACCAAAGGTATCGTTAATGGATTTAAAATGGTCTATATCCAATAACAATAAGCAAAACTCCCTAGCGCCTGGGTCTAACACCGCGGCTGACAAGGTCTCGTCAAACGCACGGCGGTTTTGCACCTGGGTGAGAGGGTCCACCAACGACTCTTGACGCACACGCTTAAACTCTTTGCGCAAGTCATCTAACTCGCGTCTAGCCTCTGACAGCTCAGTCTGTAAAGACCGACTCGCCGCACGCATTTGTTGTGTTTCATCTATTAGCCCTTCTATAACTGCGCCTAGCTGCGGCTGGTTACCCGAGGTTTTAAATTGCTCTGCCGCAGAGCTTAAGTGCTGAACGTAAAGGTCTGAATCACCATCCATCTTGCTAAGCGATTCGCCAGCATTCTCCACCAACGAAGTTAAGGCCTCTCTTACGGCCTCTACGGCCTGTTCATCTGACTGGCTAATGTAGGAGTGGTACATATCCCGCATGGTGGTATTGGAGGGGGCGCCACTGGCGTCAACTGCACCCTCAACAGCCTTACTCAGCCCGGGGTTCTGTCCAGTCACAAACTCATAAAATACGGCGAAATTAATAGGGTTGGCAGGAAGATTGTACTTGGTGGCAAGCGGAAGGGCCGCGCGAGCAATGGCGGCCGCCTCATCAATACCTTCAGGGTATTCAAAGGTCATAGGTTTCACTTTCTTAAACACGTTTAAATAAAAAAACAGCCAAGGCAGTGCCCTAGCCACTTAAGCCGTTGCCGTGTGTAAGGTCCATTTGACGGGGTCGAGCCCGTGTATACGCACCACATATTTGCGTAAAGGCATTATTCTTATGTATGAGTATAGGAGATAAAATACGTCACATTGACATAATTAACGCCGAAAGCGTGTAGCGTGCCCTATGTTAGCGCACGCTACACGCTTAGTGCTTGTATGGTAGCAAAGGAAAGCACTCGGTAATTTTTACGAGCGGACGCGCGCTCTGACGAATGAGGTAGCTGCGCCACACAGAAGGCCCATTGATACTCTTTGGATCTTCTCCCACCTCCAACACCTCGCGGTAGGTTTCTAGCCCGCACTCGCGTAATAACTCGCCAATACCTAATCGTTGTTGCTCTAACCCTTCTCTAACCGCAATGGGGAGGTGCTCTGTTTGAATTAAACTGCTAGCCCAAGCGTACACCACTTTAGAGACCTGCCCTTGCAGGCGTACGCTGCGCTGCAACACCCTAGACTCTGCCGGCAATCCCATATGAGAGTCGCCCTTGAGCAGCACACAGTAACCTTGCTCTACAGTTACAACCTCTACGGGCTCCCAAAAATACGCCTCTAGGCTTTTGGTGACGGTGCCGTCGGTGGCAAGCAGTACTCTTAGGAAGGCGGGCAACGCTGATACATCCAACGCGCCCTCTAAACCAAAGAGTTTTGTATTTGAGATACTCACTTAAACTTCCATATTCCAAGCTTTAAACACGGTTACACCGCCTATTAAAATGAATGTTCCGCCCGCTATAAAAGAAAGCGCGCGCACACTGGCCACACCCGAAAGCCAATGCCCAAGCAACACCCCAAACCCCGCAGACGCCACAAACCCCAATGACGCCCCGGCAAAAATCACCCACGGGTTAGACTGCCCTTGAGCACCAAAAGCCATGATGGCAAACTGAGTTTTATCGCCCAGCTCGGCCAAAAAAACCGTAATACACACAGTAAAAAATAATTTTAACTCCATAATGCATCCAGGTAGGGTCGTCTCTATGTGAGTTTAACGCACCATTGTACAAATATTTGGCAAATCCAATTACTGTAAATTTTGAGGCATTAAGCGATATAATGCGCGCCTTTGGCCCTCTATGCCTGAACGCTAAATTGTGCGTTTACATTGGGCCGCCTTTATTAGTTCAACTGTTCAATGAGGACACACCCGTGCAACTCGATCAAGCGTCTCCAGAAACCTTATCCCAATGGGCGGATTCATTATCCTCAGAGTACGAAGCCATTAAGGCCAAGGGCCTTAGTTTGGACTTAACCCGTGGAAAACCTTCTGCCGAGCAGCTTAGCTTATCCGACGGCTTGGATGGCATTTTAAAAGGAGATTACACCGCCTCTGGCGTAGACGTGCGTAACTATGGTGGGTTAGATGGTATTTCTGAAGCAAAAAGCCTTGGCGCCGAGCTGCTAGGCACCCCACAAGACAATGTACTGGCAGGTGGCAACGGCAGCTTAACGTTGATGCACCAAGCCATGATGACAGCCTATTTTTTTGGTTTTGAAGGCAAAGATTCCGCCTGGCAAAAAGAAGACAACGTTAAGTTTTTATGCCCAGTACCGGGCTACGACCGTCACTTTTCGGTTTGTGAGCAACTGGGAATAGAGATGGTCAACGTTCCTATGTCCGCCACCGGCCCGGATATGGATGCCGTAGAGGCGTTGGTTAAAGCCGATAGCGCCATCAAAGGCATGTGGTGCGTACCCAAATACTCTAACCCTACCGGTGTGGTTTATAGCGATGAAACCGTCAAGCGTATTGCCGCCCTTGGTAAAATTGCCGGGCCTAACTTCCGAGTTTTTTGGGATAACGCCTACGCCATTCACGACCTATCCAGTACCCCGCTGTCATTGGCCAGCATTTTTGAGGCCAGTAAAGCGCTAGGGACTGAAGACTCCATTTTACAATTTGGCTCTACTTCTAAAATTACGCATGCCGGTGCCGGTGTGGCATTTATGGGCGCAAGCGCCACCAACTTGGCAGGCTTTAAAAAAGCGCTGGGCATTCTTACCATTGGCCCAGACAAAATTAATCAATTGCGCCATGTAAAGTTTTTTGCAGCTGCAGGTAGCCTACGCGCCCACATGCAAAAGCATGCGGCCATCATCAAGCCTAAGTTTGCCAGTGTTTTGGCGCACTTAGAAGAAGCCTTTGGTGATAACGATTTAGGCCAGTGGGAATCGGCCGATGGCGGATATTTTATCTCCTTTGACACACGCCCAGGGCTTGCCAAAACGGTGGTACGCTTAGCGGGTGAAGCTGGCGTTAAGCTCACCCCGGCTGGCGCCACATTCCCTTATGGCAAGGACCCAAGTGAT
The DNA here is from genome assembly GCA_964480055.1 of uncultured Cellvibrionaceae bacterium. Lineage (GTDB taxonomy): Bacteria > Pseudomonadota > Gammaproteobacteria > Pseudomonadales > Cellvibrionaceae > CAYZQH01. The sequence goes on along the minus strand of CAYZQH010000216.1, from coordinate 1,860 downwards.
TGCAATATTCGTATTGCACCCACCGTGCCAACGGTTGATCAAGTGGACGAAGCCATGAAGGTGTTTGTGGTGTGCGTAAAACTGGCTTCTGTACAGCAGGCCCAAAACGCGGGTTAACCCCACCAGGCTCAAAATCGTCTGCATACTTACGTACCCAGTAAGCCACCCCCAAGTGGGGTGGCTACCCCATTCAAAGCTCATTTAACACCCTCAGGCCACAATCGCCCCTCCTTTACGCGTCTTACCGCCCAAACGTATAAATACCATTCAGCTTGAATTTACATGCCGCAATTTTGGCTAAACTAAAGTGAGTAAATTAAGGAGCCCCCTATGAAATGTACCCTATATTCATCCACAGCGATGCTTGCCCTGCTTGCAATAACCGGGTGTTCTGATGACATAAAATGGGATTTGTTCAGAAGCTCTGAAAACATTCCCACGCAGGCGATCTACCTGCAGGTGGAAGCAGCGGTGCATACGCACTTGGGGGAAACAGAACAAGAAGACGAGACCCACACAACCCTTACGGCCCAAATGCATGGGTATGACACGCAGGGCTACTTTTACGCTATTGAGTTGGGCCCGTCAGACACATTACTGGCAGCCAGCGGTGATGCCAGCATACCGATGATGGCGGAATACCTCCCTTCGCAAGCACAAAAGGCTGACGTTTTGTATAGCGCAGATTTTGACCTTGTTGATGCGCTCACAAATTTTACCGTTACCCTAAGCCGCACCTCCGGCCCAAGTACACCAATAGAAGTAAGCTTGCCAGACCTTACAGAATTTACCCTTGCGCCTAACTCGGGCACCACCCCCTTAGACAGCGCCATTACCGTGGCTTGGGTAGAGGCGCCCGAGTATAAATACCGCCTGAGATTTGATTTTGTATGCCTAGATGATGACGGAACCCGGCACAGGTTAGCGTTACCTGTTCCAAACGCCTTTGAGCCAGAGCTGAATACACCCTACGAATTTACACCCGCAGATGTGTTTACCCCTGAAGACTACCCGGAGCTTAGCAGCTGCCAATTACACAGCAATTTATTGGTACTCAAACCACAAGATGCCCCCCAAAACAACGAGTTTAAAGATATATTCGTGTGGGCCAAACGCCAACAAACCATTATTCAGTCACTGACGTTTTAACGCTTTAGACATAAACAGGTAAGCTACTGTAAATGGCACCGGGGCTTGCCTACCTCACCTGATTTTATGTCAATCGTCCGCCCACTCTATATACATAACCCTGTACAATGGCGCGTCGCAAATTTGAGCATAACTCTTAGCTATCGCTCATGAACATTGACTGGATTAATATGGAACGTCATATGAAACGCACCGTATATTTGGGCCTGGCCCTAACTGCAACCATTTACTCTAGCAACCTGTATGCTCAGTCAGCTAACGTTGCGCCACTTGCTGGCCAGCAAGTAAGCTACAACTACGCTGGGCTACATTACGTCAGCCAAGACTTAGATGACTACAACTGCACACAAGACGGCTTGGGTATATACGGCAGCATGGATTTGAACAGTGGCTGGTATGCCGGGGCGTCGTTCTTGGATGTCAGTGGTGGTGGCTGCGGCTCTAGCACCATTGAAGGCCATGGTGGGTTTCGTACCGAATTTAACGCCATGTTCGACATGTACGGCACCGTAGGCTTTGAAAGTATATCTGCCGATGTGGGTGACGGAGACTCTGGTTTAGTGGTTGCCGGCGGTTTGCGCGGGTTTGTTAAGCCACAGCTTGAAGCCCAGTTTGAGCTAAACCATCATACCGCCGGTGACGGCACTACTGCCATTTCAGCAGGGGGCAGCTATTGGTTTCAATCCAATATTGCTGCTACTGCGTCTCTGG
>CAYZQH010000215.1:0-5464 GCA_964480055.1 uncultured Cellvibrionaceae bacterium | reverse complement strand
TCATGACTCTACCAAGGTAAGGGTTTGGGTGTCGCGCGGCCAGAAAGCTGCAAAATCAGTTGGTTTTTTATTGGCGCCAAGGCATTAAATGCCCCAAACCCCAAATTGCGCAAAAAGGGCGCGCCCCATTTTTTTGCTCTAAACCCTTGGTTAAAACCGTGGCTTAATCCAATGGTGTGGGCTTGGTCTCGGGTTTGCCGCTGCTCATAGCGCTGCAATTGGCACAAGCTGGCAAATTCATCCCCTGCCTCACGCAAGACCGCAACCAACTGCAATGCATCACGCACAGCCAGATTAAACCCCTGCCCGGCCACTGGGTGCAAGAAGTGGGCGGCATTGCCCATTAATACGATTGCGGTGCGCACTTGCTCACGCGCAAGGCTTAAAGACAAAGGGTAAAATGCGCGCTCGCCCATCTTTTTTACCCGTCCAAGGCGATAACCAAAAGCGTTTTGTAACTCCGTTTGCCATTGCGCTTGTGTGAAGTCTTGCATCGCTTCGAGCTGGTCAGTTGGCCAAGTCCAAACGATGGCCGCATGTGCGCTTTGCTGGCCCCCCAAAGGCAATAAGGCCAACGGCCCTTGCGGGGTAAAACGCTCATAAGCGGTACTACACAAGGGCTTTTCAAATTGAACGTTGGCCACTACCGCTGTTTGTTGGTAATCGTACACTGACTGGCCGATGCCTAATAAACCTCGCACAGGGGAGGCCGCGCCATCCGCTGCAATCAGTAATCGCGTATTAACCACTTGCTGATCTTGCAGATGAATTTGCACCCCAGACTTATTGGGCGTGAGGTTAACGACCGTAGAAGGCGCTTTAACGGATACAGCACTTTCCAATACCGCCGAAGTTAGGCTGTGCCCCATCCCTCCATTGCGTACCACATAGCCTAAGGGCCTTCCGTAATTGTCTGCAGGGGTTAAGGTGGCACGGCCCGGTTGGCCTTGGTCAGTAATATCTATGTTTTCAATAGGAGAGGCGCAATCAGACAGCGCCTGCCACAACGATAAGTCTTTAAACACATCAACCGTTGTGGGCGATATAGCGGTTGAACGCTCATCAAAACTCGGGAGCTGACCCTGCACTGGGGAAAACGGCTTAGATTCTATCAACATAACACTAAGCTCTGGCAGCGCGCGCCGAATCATGAGCGCCAAGGTAGACCCCATCATCCCGCCGCCAATAATGGCGATGTCAGTTTCAATAGCGGCTGAATCAGGTTTTACGGTCAAAAAAATGCGCCTCGCTTTATGCGCTTGCCATCAAGGCTTCAATTTCGTCAATGGTTTTGGGCGCTGCGTCGGTCAAAATATGGCGCCCCGCCCTAGTCACCACCACATCATCCTCAATACGTATACCGATACCGCGCCACTTCGGCTCTACCGACTCATCATCGACTGCCACATACAAGCCAGGTTCCACCGTCATCACCATACCCGGCTCCAGAACACGCCACTTGCCATGCACTTTGTAGTCTCCTACGTCGTGCACATCCATGCCCAGCCAATGCCCGGTTTTATGCATGTAAAATGGCTTGTAGGCTTCTTGCTCTATTAGGGCGGCAATATCGCCTTTGAGCAAACCCAGCTCCACCAACCCTTCGGTGATCACCTGTACCGCAGCATTATGGGGCTCTATCCAGGTACCACCAGGTTTCACACAGGCAATGGCGGCCGCTTGCGCCGCCAAGACAACGCTATACAAGGCTTTCTGCTCGACAGAAAACTTGCCGCCAACAGGAAAGGTACGGGTAATGTCCGAGGCATAGTGCTGAAATTCACAGCCAGCATCAATCAGCACTAAATCTCCGTCTTTGAGCGGTTGGTTGTTCTCTACGTAATGCAAAATACACCCATTGGCGCCACCACCAACAATGGAGGTATACGCTGGGCTGCGCGCGCCGCCCGATGCAAACGTATGAAGGATATCGGCCTCTAACTGATACTCGAACACCCCAGGTTTGCAATTTTGCATGGCCCGCACATGAGCCTTTCCTGCAAGATTGGCGCTTTTGGCCATGACCTTTTGTTCATTGGCACTTTTAAATAAGCGCAAATCGTGAAGGAAGTGGTCCAAGTCTAAAAACTCACCCGGCGGCGATGCGCCATTGCGCACTTTTGCACGGATAAGGTTCACCCAATCCATCACTTGACGATCAAAGTCTGCATCGCGCCCAAGGGAATAGTACACACGCTCTGTGCCTTCAATTAACCCCGGTAAAATATCGTCTATGTCGCCTATGGGGAACGCATCATCAGCATTAAAGTGCTCGCATGCCCCTTCCGGGCCGTAACGATGACCATCCCAAATTTCTTTACTTTTATCACGCTCACGACAAAACAAAACAAACTCTCCATGCTCGCGCCCAGGAATAAGAGCCACCACAGCTTCGGGCTCTTCAAAGCCGGTTAAATACAACACATCGCTGTCTTGACGATAGACGTACTCGGTATCTCGGCTGCGTGGTTTCTCTCTTGCCGCCGGAAGTATCGCAATGCTGTTGGGCTCCATTTGCGCCATCAATGCTTTACGGCGCTTGGCGTATTCTTCAACTTTGATCATCATGTTTTTAGTGTAGTTGTTCCGTATCTTTTGGCTTCTCGTTCAATTGTGCGTACAACGCCAAAACGGCAATACGCACGTACTCCATCACTTCAAAAAGCGCTGATTCGTTTTCGTCGTTTTCTTCAACTTGAGTGTCTAATTGTGCAACTTTAACAAGATCGCGAATAGCTTCTTGCCCTTGCTCATCCACTTTCTTAATGGTGGTTTCGCCAAGACTGCCAAAGCCCAAGAGATACCCTCTGCACCAATCGGCTAACGCGCGATTGCGCTCGGCAATGGGTAGGGCGTCATCAGGGAGCAGCATTTTAAAACCATATTGCTCGTCGTCTATCGCGGTTTTTATCAGTTCATAAAACGCCGCAAGCGCCTCACTCATGGTCTCACTGGGCTCGGGTAAATCTAATACTGTCAAAGCGGTTTTTTGCCAATTTTGGTGACGAACACAAACCAGTGCGCTCAATGCACCATGCAGTTCAGCTGGGGTACACACAGCTTCTTCACGAAATAAAAAATCGCTCCAATACTCATAATCTAACACGGCGGTTTTGGCCCTTATACGCGGAAAAACATTTGAATTATAGGGGGTTATGCTACCACGTTGACGCCTTTTCGCGGACGAATTAACAATTCCCAAACGTATCCGGACTTATGTCTCTTGACCATTGGAAGGCCCTAACCCTATAGTTGTTGGGTTTAATCGTTAAGTTATAGGGTTTAACTTGGCATACGCCAATTTTAACGGCAGCCACTGCCCTTTAGAGGTATTCTGTGTCACAAGCTTCGCTCGCTTCAGAAAAGTTACTGGCGCAAATTAGCGCAAAACTCGAAGAGCTCATCTCGCGCCACGAGCGCTTACAAAAAGAGCACAACACCCTGCGAGCCAAAGAGGCTGACTGGTTAGGCGAGCGCGCACGCCTTATGGAAAAGAACGAAATAGCCAAAGCCCGCATTGAAGCAATGATTGACCGCCTAACACAATTAGAGAGCAGCTCATAACATGTCTATCGATACACGTGTCACCGTCTCCATTCTCGATAAAGAATACCAAGTGGCCTGTGAACCCGAAGAGCGCAGTGCGCTATTGGCGGCCGCTCGGTCGCTAGACTCACGTATGCGCAAGGTGCGTAACGCCGGCGGACTTATTGGCGCAGACCGCATCGCGGTAATGGTAGGGCTTAACCTTTGTCACGAACTACAGCAAGCCCAAAGCATAACCTCTGACAAAGCAGTGCCCACAGAAGCGCTAGAGCCCCTATTGGCGCGCCTAGAACAGGCACTCGATGCCAACGCCTAAACGCCCGCCGAGCAACACATCTCAACTCATGCAATTTTCACGTGCGCTCGTAAAAGTTTTTGTTATACTCGTTAATACGCCTTGGGTGTTCGCCAGTCGACTATCCCTGAGCCGATAATCACACTTCAGGAGGCTTCGCGCTTGCAATGTGAGCATGTCCACTTGATGGAAAGCCTAATTTGCATCCGATCCCTCCCTCTTGGGCCGTCGGGTTCAAGGCATCGTTGACAGCGGCACCCTCGGCTTTTATTTATGCCTTTCGCATTATCAGCCTTAGAGCATCGCAAAGCGCTTAGAAAGCGCCTGCGCGCGCTCCGGTCTGCGCTGGACACCCCCACCCAAACCCAAAATTCTTATCTAGCTTTTCGCCACCTGTGTACCCACCCCTGGATGCGTGATGCCCAAAATATTGGTTTTTATTTAGCCAGTGATGGCGAGATTCAAACCACGCCCTGGATAGACTGGGCAAAACAAATGAAAAAGCAGCTGTACCTCCCGGTAATAGGCCCGCACAAACAAATGAAGTTTACAGCCTATGATGCTTCCACTCCTCTGGAGCCCAACCAATACGGCATTTTAGAGCCCAAATTCCACCAAGGCAGTCAACCCGCAGAGTTAGACGTATTACTGATGCCTCTGGTTGGGTTCGATGAAGAGGGTAACCGGTTAGGAATGGGGGGAGGGTACTACGATAGACTATTGGACAAACCAGCAATGCAAAGCACGCACTGTATCGGTCTTGCTCACGAATGCCAGAGGGTAAAGAGCTTACCCACCGCTCCATGGGACAAACCCATACATGCGGTAGCAACAGAGAAACGGCTTCACTTATGCCGCTTTAAAAAAACCTAAGAGCCAGAGCAGGCAAAATTACTTCTTTTGATTTTGCGCGACAATTACCCCTTGATGTAGCTCCGCCTGCGGCTTTGCTATTTCGGGGTCTTTTTCAAACACATCCTTGATGTCTATACTGCTGGCTAGAACACCCACCACGAATACCACTGCGGCGACTGTTAAGACATCTGCTTTCATCTAAACGCTACCTCTTCACACAAAATGTTGCATCAGCGTTAACACAACTTAGCTCGTGCATTGAATATCAAAAACATCCTTACTGCAACCTTCCATCTGGCACTGGGCCCGTTGTAAGACTGACACCATTGCAACTGAAGTTAGTAGTTATACCTGTAAATATTGCAATGCACAACGACGGTACTATTCTAAGCCCTTCATTATTCAACTTAGTTCTAAACTCCAGCATTGCAAGATTTTTATGAGCTTATGAGACAAGGCCCACAAAGTAAGTGAGAGCTAACACCCAGTATTTATCTGCTCCAAAAAATTCTAACGCTGTCGTAGAACCCATCTAACTGACAGACATGTTCTATAAACTCACCTCATCAAAACGTACGCTATGCCGCTATGCGGGCACAGCTACGCCAAAAAAAATTGGTACGCCTCATTACCGGTTTCATCCCAAAATCGATAGTTTAAATCTTTCAAAAAGCCCTCTACCGCTTTGCGCTCGCCTTTTGGTACCTGCATGCCCACCAACACACGACCAAAGGCTGAGCCGTGGTTTCTATAGTGAAACATAGAGAT
>CAYZQH010000214.1:0-5595 GCA_964480055.1 uncultured Cellvibrionaceae bacterium | reverse complement strand
CTACGCCTGTTACCATTTCTGTTACTGGGTGCTCTACCTGAATACGGGTATTCATTTCAATGAAATAGAAGCGTCCGTCTTCGTATAAAAACTCAAAAGTCCCCGCACCGCGATAACCAATCTCGATGCATGCGTTGGTGCACGATTTGTACACCTCTTGGCGTGCAGCCTCATCAATGTTGGGAGCAGGGGCTTCTTCCAGTACTTTTTGGTGTCTGCGCTGTAATGAGCAATCACGGTCTGCCAAGTGGATGGCACTGCCTTGGCCGTCAGATAAAATTTGTACCTCCACATGGCGCGGGTTTTGTAAGTACTTTTCCATGTAGACCGTGCCATCACCAAAAGCGGCTGCGGCTTCTGTTTTGGTGATTTGAATAGAGCTCATAAGCTCTGCTTCAGAGTGGACAACGCGCATACCGCGGCCACCGCCGCCAGCGGCAGCTTTAATGATTACCGGGTAGCCAATGTCATTTGCAATTTGCGTGCAAGTGATGCTGTCGTCTGTAAGAGGACCACCAGAGCCCGGTACTGTGGGCACACCCGCTTTTTTCATTGCCTCAATGGCAGATACTTTATCGCCCATTAGGCGTATTACGTCAGGGTCTGGCCCAATAAACGTAAAGCCACTTTTTTGAATTTGCTCGGCAAAATCTGCGTTTTCAGCCAAAAAGCCATAGCCTGGGTGTACGGCAACAGAATCCGTAATTTCCATGGCGCTGATAATTGCTGGGATATTTAAATAACTTTTAATAGATGGGTTGGGGCCGATGCATACGGATTCATCGGCTAAGCGCACGTGCATTAAGTCGCGGTCTGCTTGCGAATAAACGGCAACGGTTTTAATGCCCATTTCTTTACAGGCGCGCAGCACACGAAGTGCTATTTCGCCACGGTTGGCAATGAGTACCTTATCAAACATTTAGACTCTCCCGCTTACGCAATGACTATAAGCGGTTGGTCAAACTCAACGGGTTCACCGTCTTCCACTAATATTGATTCAATTACGCCAGCTTTATCGGCTTCAATTTGGTTCATCATTTTCATGGCTTCAACGATGCAAATAACATCGCCTACATTCACTTTTTTACCCACCTCGGCAAATGGCGCGGCGCCAGGGCTTGGTGAACGGTAAAAACTACCAACCATAGGTGAGCGTAATGCATGGCCGGATATTTCAGGCTCAGCTGGGGCTGTTGGTGCAGCTACTGGCGCAGGGGCTGCTGGAGCTATTGGGGCCGGAGCCGCTATTGGTGCAGGTTGCATATAAGCCGGAGCGGCAATCAATTTTGAGCCACGGCTAATGCGCACGGACTCTTCGCCTTCTTTAATTTCCAGCTCTTCGATATTGGATTCTTCGAGTAGCTCAATTAGTTTTTTAATTTTACGGATGTCCATCAGGGCCTCTTAAGTTCATAACACCTAAGTTCGTATCATCAAAGCGAACGGCGGTGTGTAAGGGTTAATGCAAATGTTCTAGTAATAAAATTGTTCCAATAACCTATTGGAAGGCGTTGTGTTTGTTTCGGCTTTTAGTGAATGGTTTTTTCTTATTGGTAAACACTATTTTTTTGTAAGTACATTGTTAGCAAGCACTTTTATTGCGCGGATCATTCAGGCAGTTGCGCCAAAGCGGCGCTCAATGCCAATTGGTAACCTTGGGCTCCCAAACCACAGATAACGCCTTGGGCAATATCTGAAAAGTGGGAGTGTTTACGAAAGGGCTCTCGGGCATGCACGTTAGACAGGTGTACCTCAATAAATGGAATAGCAACACCGGCTAAAGCGTCGCGTAATGCGACGCTGGTGTGTGTAAAGGCTGCTGGGTTAAAAATAATGAAATTAACCCCCTCATTGCTCGCATCATGAATGCGATCTATGAGCTCATACTCGGCATTGGACTGTAAAACCTGTAAATGATGACCGGCATCTTTACAGGCATTGCGCAGGCCCAGGTTGATGTCTTCAAGTGTGGTGGAGCCGTATACTTCGGGCTCTCGTGTCCCCAATAAATTTAAGTTGGGGCCGTGCAACACTAAAATAGTGGCCATAGGCTTGATCACGCTGGTTAATTGAGGTGCGCAAGGGTGCGCTGGCTTAGGCGTAGGGCTGCCCCTACAACAAGGAGCGGATTGTGCCTAATTTGAGAGGCTCTGTCTACAAAAAAGCGCTAGTTACGCGTTTTTGAAGGAGTTGCCAGCATATTCGCCGACGTTTACTGGGGGTTGGTTGGGCGCCGCGTGGTTGTTGTGCGGCGCCCTTAGTGTGGATGTTATGGGTTGGTGGCTACCGCAGGAGCAGCTGCGCGCTCTAGCGCTTCAATGACCATGCCTTGTGTCAGTATTTGCGGCAGTACCTCTGGAGTACCACTTGGGTCTACTGGGTAAATCAAGTACAAAGGCACTCCAACGCGTTGGAATGCGTTTAGCACCTCGGTGATACGAGGGTCCTGGTTGGTCCAGTCGCCTTTTACCAAGGCTACATTGTGCTTGGCGACGGCTTCTTTAAAACCGTCGCGTGAGAGGGCCACGGCCTCATTCGTTTTACAAGTAATGCACCAGTCGGCGGTAAAATCCACAAATACGGGTTGTCCATTTGCACGCAACTCTTGCACTAGCTCTTTAGAGTACTCTTGCCAGTCGTCGGTTTGGTTACGGAAGTCTTCACTGGTGTATGCCACGTATCCGGCAAAAGCCAAGGCAGAAAGCGAGCAGCCTTGTAATGCTTTACGCCAGTATGGGTGTGTGGGTAGGTTTTGGTGCAACCAAATGGCAAAAGCAATAGCAACAATGGCCAATAATAAGAAGAACACACCCACCATGCCCACTTGGCGGCCAAATACAAACAGCAACCACGCGGAGGTTAAATACATTGGGAAGGCCAAAACTTCTTTGAGTTTTTCCATCCATACGCCTGGGCGCGGCAACATTTGAGCAAGTTTGGGGCTGTAGCTAAGCGCCAAAAACGGTAGCGCCAAACCAAAGCCGAGGGCTATAAAAATAACAATGGAAACATACGCAGGTTGAGTAAGCGCAAAACCAAGGGCTGGCGCCATCATCGGGCCTGTACATGGGCTTGCCACAACGGCTGCAAGAACCCCGGTAAAGAACGAGCCTTTTAGGTCGTTACTGGCGGTTAAGCTTTGGCCAACACCCATCATGCCTGTACCAAAGTGAATAACACCCGAAAGGCTAAGGCCCATCACCAAAAATAAGTACGTCATGGCAGCTACAAACGGTGGCGACTGCAACTGAAAGCCCCAACCGGCACTTTCGCCCGCGGCGCGTGCGGCAAAAATTATTAAGGCAACAACAACAAAAGAGCCAACCACACCGGCAGTGTAGGCCCAGCCGTGTGCGCTATGGCTGTGGTCTTCTTCACCGGCAGTTTGCGCAAAAGACAAAGCCTTTAAAGATAAAACGGGGAATACACAAGGCATTAAGTTCAAAATTAGGCCGCCACCTATAGCAAACAAAATATAAACAATAAGCGAGTGCTCTTTTTGCGGTGGAGCGATAGGTGCGCTTGTTGCTTCTGTAGTGTCAGCGGCTGCGCCTGAGGTTGTCACTTGGCTTTTGGCACTTTCTGTGGCCGTAAGATTATCTAAGTCTATTTGGAAGTACTGGCTGCGTGGAGCGTAGCAAAGACCGGCGTCTGCGCAGCCCTGGGAGCGTACTTTTAACTCAAAGTTTTTTGCAAGGCCCGCAACAGGGACTGAGATTTGCGTGGCGTGGTAGTGAACCTCTAACTCCTTTTGAAAGTATTCATCATACTTGCGCTTGCCGGGTTCATAGTTGCCTATTAGCTTGGTTGTTTCGCTGGGCGTTTTGGCGCTTAGGCGAAACTTCTCTTGGTATAAGAAGTAGCCCTCTGCAATGATCCAATTAAGTAGCACGGCGTCTTTTTGAACCGTTACGTCTAATTGGTAAGCCTGCTCAACAGGCAAAAATTCTTCTTTTGGTGGCTCAATTAAGCCGCCAGCATCACCTGCAGCATATAAGTTACTGCTAACCCACAATAGAGCCAAACATAAAACTTGCGTCATGATTTTCATAGTATTGTTACTTCGAGTCATATTGTTTTTAATTAAGACCTGTTTGCTTGGCTGCGGGCGCTAGTAAACACTGAGTGCAACCGTATACACGGGCAGCCATTTTAAGTAAAAAGCCGACGGCTGAACACTCCCAAATTGCCTGCATTGTGATCTATCCGGCAAAATACTACCGACGAATGGCCAATGCTGCATGGCACGTATGGTCTTTTTTAATCCATGGTGAAGGGTCACGATAATACCAAAACCCTGTAATAAACACGGATATTGGTCACAAAACCTATCGGTGGCGGCAGTTTAAATTCTATCGCAGAGAATATTCCCTGATTTACTACAAAGAACGGTCTGAATTAATGTGGATTGCAGCCTTAGCCTTTGACAATTTTGACTGCAGTTTGTTGCACTTTAGGATGCACGCCTCTTTCATTGAGGTGCACGTCAGCATACACTTTGCACTTTAGTGAGACTAAGGCTAAGGGGCTACAGTGTTTGGGCGGTGCATGAAGGGGTGGATACTGGTTGTAGCGTGCGGCGCAGTATTGGTGAGTGGGTGTCAGGCCCCCGGCGTTAAGCAGTCTATCCCCATTGAAGTCAAGCCGCGGCCTAAACCTCAGCAGCCTGCGAAGAGCGCCAGTGCTGGGCGGGCTACCATGCTGGGCCACCTTTTGGGGCAGGCCGAGCGTGCGCTGGCCAAAAACCGGTTAACGCAGCCAGCGTATGACAATGCTTACGATAAATTCAGTGCCGCGTTGTTACTCGCACCAAAAAATGCACAAGCGCAAAATGGGTTAAACACCGTGCAAATGCAGCTGGTTGGTATCGCGCGGGAACATTTGGCTCAAGGCCACTTGAGTAAAGCGGATGCGCAATATCAAAAAGTATTGGGCTTATTCCCCAATGCGCCTTTGGTAGGCGAGCTAAGTGATAACATTAGGGCAGCCAAAGCGGCGATACAAAGCCGCTTAGCTAAGGCACGCAGGACGGCTCATAGCGACCCAAACCGATACCTCATCCCTGTTAAGCATATACGTTCCGAAGCCGATGACGCCAAGCAATGGTTTACCAAGATGGCGCAGGCCATTAAAGCGTCAGACTCCAGTATTTTTATCCATGCTAGGTCAGATTCTGAAGGGCGTTGGGTGTATAAGGCGCTTAGGTCCTCTGTTGATAACTATTTGATTCGGGGTGATATTCGTATTGGCGACCCACCTGCCATAGAGCTATTGGAGCCATTGCCGTGACCTGTGCCGGAGCAGCCTAGTGAGAGCGTTTTTATGCAGTGGAGCCGTTCTGGTTACAGCACTTACCTGTGGGTGTAATGAAGAGGCCGCAACGAAGCAAAGCACGAGTAACAGTGCTCCAGAGCCTAAACTAGAAGAGCAGGCGGCGGTAAATGAAGCGCCCGGCGTGGGAGAGTTAGTCATAAACAATGCACATATGTTTGCACTGGCGCCAGGTCAGGCTCATGGTGCGGTGTATTTAAGCGTGACTAACCCAGGTAAGGCTGCTCGGCAAGTTGTAGGTATCTCCACGGATGTGGCTGGTAC
>CAYZQH010000213.1:0-5614 GCA_964480055.1 uncultured Cellvibrionaceae bacterium | reverse complement strand
AAAGAATGCCACGATCATACAAATAAATACTGTATTTGCGACCGTACTATCCAATGCTTCGCTGGCAAAATATAAGACAAATAGCAATGCTGCGATAATTCTACTTCGCAAAATGGTGGTGGGCTTAGCGGTAAAATAGAAGTGCCCTCCTGCCAACGAGGTATTACTATAAAAATACTGGAAGGTTCTGACTTTAGCCCATGCAGAATAAATACCCAGCGTCATCCAGGTGAGTGTGTGGTTGACAAACCAAATACCAAAAAATTCCCCCGCCTTCCCAGTAAATTCAAAGCGTTCAGTGGTTTTTTTTGAGGAAGGTTCAGAGGGGGTTGATTCAACAGTAGAGGGCTGATCCATCGGTATCACTCCATTTATACATTAATAATTGCGGCCCTTCGCACAAGGCGCAAGAAATGACGACTTAAGACACTGGTACTTTAAAGGGCATGATTTAAAAAGCCGCCAATTGGCACCGCTGCATTTCAACAGCGTATGCCCACCCCATGACTTCGGCCGACATACCGTTTTGCTCAACATTAGCCATGCCTATTAAATAGCCACACCTAATGAATAGTTATACCAAATAAAAGCTACGTCCAATTTTTTAACGGACGACCTTCTTTATCTTTGAAGGCACCTGCGATAATCATAATCCAGTCAATAAGCGCCCATATCCCTAAGCCACCTAACGTCAGCAGTTGGGCGACACCCGTGCCAATTTTTCCAACATAGAATCGATGGACGCCAAAACACCCTAAAAAGAAACACATTAAAAAGGCCGGTAAAACCTTTGAATCAGACACGTCCTCTGACGACTCTACTACAGATTCAGCTGCATCACTCATAATCACTCCCAGTATTCAGTTTAAAAAATCGTACTCCGACTAGTGTAGCTCTACTTACCGACACGCTCCATTGCAAAGAAAAATTTCTAGCGTGACGCACAAATCACTGCAACATAATCAACGCCACACTTATAGCATATCGAAATAAAATCATCACCATTATCTGCATTTGCAATAACCGTTTACGCCAAACTTGAATTTTAAACACAATCATAGAGCGCGGTAGACCATAGGCATACAGTTGTCAGACCACTGACCTATGCTAACGTTTTAAAGTACGCACCAAGTTTTATCAATCCCACTGAATGTATCCTCCCAGGGTAAAATTGGTGGAAGGTTAGTAGGTATGGTTTTCTTTCACTTATCCCCTCACCGCGGACTGAACAATGCGGCAAAAAGCCTTATTTTGTGCTCTGCTTTGTATATGTTTATGCACATTTTCGTTACCTGGAACAATGCAATTCGTGACAGTGGTTCTTCCGTAGCCCCAGGACCGGTTGTAACACACAAAGCACCCGCCGCGCTAAGTTACACCAGCCGCTATTTGCGAATAAACGAATACTTGTTCACCGGGGTGGACGCTAAGACCTACGTCGCCAGCAGTACAAACAACAATAACAACGCCCGTCACAGAATAACTTTGTACGCATGTGAGAACGCTTAGGAATCACAAACCATGATCAAACGTTCGCTGTCCACAAAATTAATGATTGCGCTGGCTGTAATCATGGTACTTGTTGCGGCTTTGGTATTAGTAATCGATTACAAAATTTTAGAAAATCAACAATCAGAAAAGTTCGACAAGGACACCCAGGCCCAAATTGACGTAGCAAACTCCGCCTTCATGGAAGCGGTATTCGCCTACGACTTCCAGCAAATTCAAGCCATTGCCGACTCATTCGTCAATACCGAACTGGTCACTGAAATCAAAATTTTTGACCACCGCGGCAAAGATATGGCGTCGGCCGAGGCAGACACTGACGACTTTGCGCCTAAAGTCGGGCGCAAAGCGGTAGAAATTAAGCGCAATGGTAAAGTCATTGGCCGCTACGACATTGTCTTTTCCACCGCTAATATGCGTGCGATCCTATCTAGCCAAATTGCCACCATCGCCACGATTGTGATCATGCTATTGCTGGCAAGCCTGACTACGGTATGGGTACTCTCCAAGCGCATGATTGTTCGCCCGGTAAATGAAATTAGCGCATCACTGGCCGCCATTGCCACTGGCGGTGGTGACCTTACCCGACGTCTTCCAACCCGCAGTGGCGACGAAGTGGCCGCGCTTTCACATAACTTTAACCGCGTAATGGAGCAAATCGGCTCTATTATCCAGAATGTCATTGTGGTCACCGATAAAGTAAGCTCCAACGTTCATGTTATGTCTGGCGCTACTGAGAGCACTGCGAACAGTACTGGCCAGCAGCTCAAAGAAATAGAACTAGTAGCCACTGCACTGCAAGAGCTGTCCCATTCGGCCGACGAGGTTGCTCGCCATGCTGGGGCTACCGCCGATCACACCAAAGAAACCGCGAAATTTGCCGAACAAGGCGGCAAGGTTGTCACCAGCTCACGCGACACCGTCAATCGTTTAGCCGATCAAATCCAAGCCACCTCAGAGAAAATCAACACCCTTAAAATCAGTAGTGAAAACATTGGCTCAGTGATGGAAGTGATCCGCTCCATTGCCGAACAAACCAACCTATTAGCCCTAAACGCCGCCATTGAGGCTGCTCGTGCAGGCGAGCAAGGGCGTGGCTTTGCGGTAGTGGCTGACGAAGTGCGGTCCTTAGCGCAGAAGACTCAAATCTCCACTGAAGAGATTGAGTCGATCATTATCCAGCTTCAGCGTGCGGCCGATGAAGCCCACCAATCTATGAGCACCAGCATGAGCTCTGTACAAGAAACGATTGATACCTCTACAAAAGTAGGAGAATCTTTAGAGCGTATTCGTACCAATATCGACACCATTAACGACATGAACCACCAAATTGCCAACGCTTCAAATGAGCAAAGCTCTGTGGCCAATGAAGTTAGCAAAAACATTACCGCTATTCATGGCTTATCTGAGAAAGTCTCAGAGAACGCTACCGTGGTGGCAAACAGCAGTGCACAGCTGGAGAACGAGAGCCTGGTACTCAAGCGCGAAATGGACAACTTCCATATTTAATACCGCGTGCCTGGCACATCGCCCCAGATACAGCACATCACCTCAGTTGCCAATGGACTCCTGCTGACATAGACGTCACCCTCACCGCTAGCCCCACAAAAATGAAACTACAGCACACAATAGCTGCCCAAGCTGGGCGCGCCTAGCTGAATGGGGTAGACTAGCGTGCGCATTGCAAAGCTGCCGCACACGGGCATGTGTAGTCCCTCGGCGGCGTAAAGTAGCCTAAAATCAATAAGTTAGGCATACACTTGAGCTTAAGCACTACAGACCTGAGAAACCAAGCAGTGAGCGACAGTTATATAGATGATATACAGTGGAACGCCGACGGACTCGTGCCTGCCATTGCACAAGATTATAAAACCGGGCGTATTCTAATGATGGCATGGATGAACGCTGAAGCACTTAGCCAAACGGTGGATACGAGCACGGCGGTATATTGGTCGCGGTCGCGCAAACGGTTATGGCCCAAAGGAGAAAGCTCTGGGCATATACAAAAAGTTAAGGCTATTCATCTAGATTGCGATGCAGATGTGGTAGTTTTAGACGTAGAGCAAATGGGCGGCATTGCCTGCCATACTGGCCGTGAATCGTGCTTTTTTCGCACCTTAGAAAACGGCAAATGGCACAGTGTAGACCCAGTATTGAAAGACCCAAAAGAGATTTATTAACGTGAGCCACAGCAACACACACACTCTCGCCGAATTAGATACAGTGCTAACAGAGCGCAAGGGCGCATCGCCAGATAGCTCATATGTCGCCAGCCTCTACCACAAAGGCTTAAACAAGATTTTAGAAAAAGTGGGGGAGGAGTGTACAGAAACCCTCATTGCCGCTAAAGACGCGCAAATAAGCAAAGACAACAAAGGCGTCATTTATGAAACAGCTGACCTTTGGTTTCATTCATTGGTTATGCTTAACGCCCTTGGCGCCAGCAGCGAAGACGTACTCGAGGAGTTACGCCGCCGCTTTAACTTATCCGGCTTAGAAGAAAAAGCCAACCGTACTTGAGCTGCAGTTTGCTAAAGTAAGGTTAACCAACATTAATTTGAATAAAAGGTAACTCAACATGGGCATTGGCGGTATTGGTGTTTGGCAACTGCTTATCATATTAGTCATTGTACTTTTACTATTTGGTACAAAACGTTTAAAAGGCTTAGGCGGAGACTTAGGTGGTGCCATCAAAGGCTTTAAAAAAGCCATGACGGAAGAAGGTCAAGGCAACAAACCTGAAGAAGACGAAGAAGACCCCAAGAAAGTACAAGCTGAAGACTCCGAAACGCTTGATACTGAAAACACTAAGTCTGAAACTAAACAAGACTAACTCGTGTTTGATATTGGATTTTTCGAAATACTGCTGATTGCTGTGGTTGGGCTCGTGGTTATAGGCCCAGAGAAACTCCCCGGTGCAATTCGTACTGGTGCGCTCTGGTTTGGCCGCATCAAGCGCACCCTGCGCGAGACTCGAACAGAAGTCGAAAAGCAGCTCGGCGCAGATGAAATTCGTCAAGAGCTTCACAACGAACAAGTCATGGCCAACCTAGAAAAGCTGCGCAACGTTCATACCGAGCTCGAATCCAAAATTATGGAGCTTGGCGATGATCGGGACGATACAACTAGAGACGAAAACGATGCCGCTAGAGATGAATACGACGAGTATAATCATGATGAATTTGAAGGTGAACAACCCGAAACCATCGAATATGAAGACGTAGACCCGCATAGCGACTCGGCAACACCCGAAGACCAAAACTACAGCGATGATGGCCAATACAACGACAGACATGCCGACTCAGATAACGCCAGCCGCTCGCCGTCCGCCCCCTCCGAACAAGAGCCTACAAAAAATAAATCATGAATGCTCCCGACGTTGAACAAGCAGCGCCGCTGGTCTCTCACCTTATTGAATTACGCTCACGCCTACTAAGGGCCGTGGGGATCATTGTTATACTTTTGGTGAGCATGCTGTACTTTTCCAATGACATCTACGAATTTGTTGCCCAGCCCCTGTTAAAACACCTGCCGGCCGATACCAACAGCAGTCTAATTGTTACCGATATACCTGCAGCCTTTTTAACGCCCTTTAAGCTCACTTTTTTTACTGCCGTATTTATCGCGATGCCGTTTTTGTTTTATCAGGTATGGGCCTTTGTTGCGCCTGCGCTGTATCAAAACGAACGCTCGCTCGCGCTGCCCATTTTATTTTCTAGCATACTGCTGTTTTACCTTGGCGTCGCCTTCGCCTACTTCGTAGTATTCCCAATTATTTTTGAATTTTTCACGTCCGTTGCGCCTAAATCCGTAACAGTCATGCCCGACATTACCCAGCACTTGAACTTAGTGATCAAACTCTTTTTTGCATTTGGTTTTGCGTTTGAAATACCCGTGGCCACCGTCATCCTTATGGCAGCAGGGGTCATGAGCCCGGAAGGCTTAAGCAAAAAGCGCCCATATGTTGTTGTGGGATGCTTTGTGGTAGGCATGCTTTTAACGCCACCCGATTTGTTCTCACAGGCCATGCTGGCCTTACCCATGTGGCTACTGTTTGAGGTTGGCGTGTTTTGTGGGAAGGCTATTGTTAAACGCAAGCCAGCCTAAT
>CAYZQH010000212.1:0-5622 GCA_964480055.1 uncultured Cellvibrionaceae bacterium | reverse complement strand
TGGCTGTTGCATTGCTGGCCCAGTTGCCAACGCCTACGGCCGTGTGCTTGAAGGAGAAATACATCGTAGTAATCAAAGTGCGGTCCAACGCTGCCTTTGTCAGCAGCAAAGCTCACCATGATGTCGTCTATTCGCCAATTGGGGATAAACCTAAACTGATGCAGCAGCTTATCAACATCGGCGTCGAGTTGGTTTACCGCTTGAACCAATAGAGTCCAATGGCTTTTGGGTAAATCTGCAAAAATTTTTTCATCAAGTGGCCCGTGACTAACGTGCCACTGACTGTTGAACCCGTCATTGCCGGTGGGTGTTTCTGTAATAATCCGGCTTTCTACCTCTTCTTCTAAACTGAAACCGGCGAGTGTGTCGGGGTCTAGTTGGGGCAGGTTTTTAAAAGCGCTTTTTATAAACAGCGGTTTTTTTTGCCAATAGTCGGAAAAAAATTCAGCGATGGGGAGCGGCCCCAAATGCGTTAAAGGTTTAATGCTCATGGGGCCTTGGTAAGTTCATTAATGAAAGGGCTGTTTACTTTGTGTAATCATCTATGCGTTGAGCTTGATCAACGGCGTTGCCAATATAGGTGGCAGGGGTTAGGGCGGCAAGTTCGTCTTTAGCCGCTTGCGGCATATCTAAAGTATTCACGAACGCCTGGAGCGTTTCTTTGGTGATGGTCTGCCCACGCGTGAGCGCTTTTAATTTCTCGTACGGTTGGTCAATGTTATAGCGGCGCATTACGGTTTGAATGGGCTCGGCTAGTACTTCCCAGGCATTGTCTAAATCTTTTGCTAATGCAGTTTCATTGGTTTGTAATTTACTGATACCTTTTAATGCTGACGCATAGGCAATAGCACTATAACCAAAGCCTACACCCATGTTTCGCAGTACTGTAGAGTCGGTTAAGTCTCTTTGCCAGCGCGAAATGGGCAGCTTACTGGCTAAATGGCCAAAAATCGCGTTTGCTAACCCAAGGTTGCCCTCTGAGTTTTCAAAATCGATGGGGTTGACTTTGTGAGGCATAGTGGAGGACCCAACTTCACCGGCAATGGTTTTTTGTTTGAAGTAGGCCAACGAGATATAGCCCCATAGGTCGCGGTTAAAGTCGATTAAAATCGTGTTGAAGCGCGCGACTGAATCAAACAGCTCTGCAATGTAATCATGCGGTTCAATTTGCGTGGTGTAAGGGTTCCAAGTTAACCCCAAACCTTCAATAAAGGTTTGGGCGTTGGCTTCCCAGTCTACGTTGTTGTACGCGCTGATGTGCGCGTTGTAGTTACCCACTGCACCATTGATTTTACCCAATAGCGGTACGTTTTTTATTTGCTCAATTTGTCGTGCGAGCCGGGCGGAAAACACGGCCATTTCTTTGCCCAAAGTAGTTGGTGAGGCTGTTTGTCCATGGGTACGCGACAGCATTGGAACAGTGGCGTTGGTCTTAGCAAGAGATGAAATGGCATTAGTGATAGACACAAGCTCTGGCAGCAGAACGGTCTCTACACCGGCTTTTAGCATTAACCCGTGAGACAAATTATTGATGTCTTCAGAGGTGCAGGCAAAATGCACAAATTCACTCACTGACTCTAATTCGGAATTACCCTTAAACTGCTCTTTAATAAAATACTCTACCGCCTTTACATCGTGATTGGTGGTCGCTTCAATGTCTTTTACAGCTTGAGCATCTGCTTCGCTAAAGTTCGCAATAATGGCGTTGAGTTGAGCCGTGGTTTGTTCGCTAAACGCAGGAACCTCTGCGATACCAGGGTTAATGGATAGCTGTTGTAGCCACCTAATTTCCACCTCTACGCGTGCTCTGATAAGCCCAAATTCACTAAAGATGGTGCGTAAACTGTGAGTTTTACTGCCATAGCGGCCGTCTATTGGGGACACTGCTGATAAGGAGGATAGGTTCATTCTGGACTCTGTGTTGTTTGGGCTCTCAAAAAAGGCGCAATGATACGTGATTTTGACGTGGCACGGGTTACCTATTAGGCGGCGTGGGTCAGTGGATGCTCGGTAGCTCGCTGAGCAGCGTCTTAGCGGTGCTCAAGATGGATTTTCTTTGCAGGAGCAGTTGTAATCGGCTGCCGCCAAGTTGCCGCCACAAAATGGCTGCGCGAATGGCGCCAAACAGCAATACCCTAACTTGATTTGCAACACGAGCTTGCTGTAAATATTGGTACTCTCCCATTACTTGAATTCTAAACTTAAAGGTACTGATGGTCTGCGAATAAATATCGGCTAAATTTGATACCACATTCTCATGAGTGGGGCCAAAGTGTTCCAATTGGTGTTGGCTGCTTTCTATACGGTTCCCCAGTGTATTGAGCATACTGGGGTTATTACTTAGGCGTTTTTGAAGGTGCAATATGCCAAGGGCGTAGCCTAATAATTGCCGATTAGGTTTACTGTCGCGCGGGCCTTCAATCAGTTTTATTAAAGTCTCCAGCCCCGTTCTTAAGTTTGTTAGTGCGCCGAAAGGCTCTAACGTATCTTTAGGGTTTTGAACAAAAAGGCTCCTGACAGCTGTTTCAAAATCTTGGGTGTTGAGGTATCCCGTGGTGGCTAATTGGTTCACTCGCTCAATGGCCTGAGCAATGCCAGCAAGTGCAATTGTGCGATTTTTGAGTTGACTATTCAAAGCTTGTCCTACTTCATTAATGGATTAAGCGTTGTACGCTTGTTCTATCACTGCACCACCTAAGCACCGTGAACCGAGGTAAAGCACCACGGATTGCCCGGGCGTTATGGCACGTTGTGGCTCATCAAAGGCTATTGACAATTGACTGCCTTTCACATTAACGGTGCAGGGTTGGTCAGGTTGGCGGTACCGAGTTTTGGCGCTTGCGCGAAAAGCGTTTTCTTTGGGCGGGGTGTTAATCCAGTGTGTTTGGCTGGCATCTAGATGAGTCTTAAAAAGTAGTTGGTGGTTTTTGCCTTGCACGGCAATTAACGTGTTGCTGTCTAGGTGTTTCTCGGCAACAAACCAGGGCGCCTCGTTAAAGCCTGCTACACCACCAATGCCAAGCCCCTGGCGCTGGCCAATAGTGTGGTACATCAGCCCGTTGTGTTCACCAATTACTTGCCCCTCAGGCGTTTGAATGCAGCCAGGCTGGGCAGGTAAGTACTGGCTAAGAAAGTCTTTAAAGCGGCGTTCGCCAATAAAACAAATACCGGTAGAGTCTTTTTTGTTATGGGTAATGAGATCGTGCTCTTGCGCTATTTTTCGAACCCGTGGTTTTTCTAGTGAGCCAATGGGAAACAATGTACGTTCAAACTCTGCTTCCCCAACAGCATGTAAAAAGTACGATTGATCTTTTGCGGGGTCTAACCCCTTATGTAAAAAGGTTGCGCCTTGGGTTTGGGTGGTTTGTGCATAGTGCCCCGTTGCAATTTTATCTGCACCTAATATGTTGGCGTATTGCATAAACACTTTGAACTTTATTTCACGGTTACACAGGATGTCTGGGTTAGGCGTACGCCCGGCTTTGTATTCAGCTAAAAAATGTTCAAAAACGTTATCCCAATATTCACTTGCAAAGTTAGCAGTATGTAAGTCTATCCCTAATTTTTTACAGACATTTTCGGCATCGGCTAGGTCTTGCTTTGCGGTGCAGTATTCTGTGCCGTCGTCTTCATCCCAGTTTTTCATGAACAACCCGGCTACGTCATAACCCTGCTGTTTGAGGAGTAAGGCGCTTACCGAAGAGTCTACCCCTCCAGACATGCCGACTATAATGCGTGTTTTAGCGTTGGACATAATTAAAGTAAATTCTTGATAAATCTAATAACTATATGTTTTTATTTATATTAATGCTCTTAATGTCAATAATGAGCAATCAATTTATATGGGTTTATGGCTTAACAAAAAGCGTTTAAATGAATACGCTGTGAGTATTCAACGGAAGGTTAATACCGGCCAAATAACGCTCAATATCCGATAACACTAATGGGCTGCGTAGCGTTTTAGTTTTGATCTGCTCATAAGTTAACCATTGCGGCTCTATGATACCGTCATCCAAGGTGGCATCTTTATCATGGGATTGTACCGCTGCAATATAGGAAAAACGAAAATACATGTCTTTTTGGTTGGGGGCTAAAAATTGGCTTGTGCCCAAAAAGCCGGTGAGTGTTACCCGGTAGCCTGTTTCTTCATAGGTTTCGCGTATGGCAGCTTGCTCCGGTGTTTCGTTGGCTTCGATGTGTCCGGCGGGTTGGTTATAGGCTGGCCCAGTTGGAGTTTGTTCATACACAAATAGGAACCTCTCGTCATTTTTTATGACGGTAGCTACGGTGACGTGTGGAGTCCAGTTCACGGATGGCGCCTGCGTATGTTGTTTTGGTTTTTAGGTACGTTGATTTGTGAAAACTCAAATTCACCTGGGGCTAATTGCTCAAGTCGCCAGGGGCCAATGGCTATTCTAATCAATCTTAAAGTAGGGTGACCCACTGCGGCAGTCATGCGCCGAACCTGACGGTTTTTACCTTCAGTGATGACCAGTTCGATCCATTGTGTTGGGATTGATTGGCGTTGACGAATAGCGGGCACGCGCGCCCATACGTTTGGTGGTGTGATCAATTGTGCCTTTGCGGGCAGTGTTTTGCCGTCTTTAAGCTGAACCCCTTGGCGTAGCTTGGCTAGCGAGGTTTGTGTGGGCTCGCCTTCTACCTGCACCCAATAGGTTTTTGGGAGTTTAAATTTTGGTGCACAAATGCGATCTTGCAGCGCGCCGTTGTTGGTCAGTAGAAGCAGCCCTTCAGAATCGTAATCCAGGCGGCCGGCCGGATAAAAGCCCTTGCAGTCTTTAGTGTTTAAAAATTGAGCTAGAGTGGGGCGCCCGGTTGTGTCTTGGAACTGAGACAGAACCAAATTGGGCTTATTAAATAGAATAAGATTACGCATGCCAACCCATACCAGAGCGAAGGCATATTCTATCACCCTTAGCCCCTAATAAAACAAACTTAAGGGCTTCTGACCGCTTTTGGGCAGGGGTTAGGCGTGCTCGGGGGTAGGGCTTTGAGAGCTTGTCTCGGTGGCTTCAGGTGTTTCAGGCTCGGCGCTTAAGCCCCCGGCAATGCGGATGTTAGTTGCATGCATCCCCTTGTCACCTTTTATCACCTCAAACTCTACCGCTTGTCCGGCTTTTAATGTTTTGTAGCCGTCCATATCTATGGACGAGTAGTGTGCGAACAAGTCTTCTCCGCCGTTTTCGGGCAAAATAAAACCAAAACCTTTGGCGTTGTTAAACCATTTTACAGTACCAGTAGGCATGTGTGGATCCTTTGTTGAGTTCGTTCCCCTTTATACATCTCCAACTGTGGGGAATTTATTCTTATTTATTGGGTCAAACCATTGACCCTGTGTGATTTGTAATCAAGTCATTACAGTCTGTCAAGTTTTATAAGTAGGCAGAGTGAATTTTTACTAAGTGGTACACAAGGTGAGTTAGAATAGGGCCTCACTTCTTAGTTTTGTTTGGTCACGATTAGTAAAAGTCTCATGGGTAATCTCGGAAATCTTAAGCTACCATTAAATAAAGGGCATTTGGTGTGTACCGACAGTAGCGATGATCAGTACGACCACAGCGAAGGCGATTTAGCAGTACAAGAACGAAAGCCTAAGCTCAA
>CAYZQH010000211.1:0-5630 GCA_964480055.1 uncultured Cellvibrionaceae bacterium | reverse complement strand
AATACCCCTTTGAGCTGGGCAATAGCGTACCCCAAAGGTGGGACCACTTCGGTGTTTTCTGCTCCTTCGCTACCAGACACTGGCATTGGCGTACCAACTGGCGCGGTACCTCCAAGCGAGCTGTATGCCTGAATGGACTCCGCAACCGCGCCTGGGCTTAGTTGCTTGCGCTCTGGGTAAAACGCCATAGGGGTTTGCTGAGCGATGGGGGCAGATGCGGCTTGGGTGCTTTCTAGTGGCGCTGAAGTGTCACCTGCCAGCGCATACCCTGGCTCCGATGCGGCCTCGGGGCGCACATCTGCCAGTGCCTTATGCAAACTGCTGAATAAGAAGTCATGCACCAGCCGCGAATCTCTAAAGCGTACTTCATGCTTCGTGGGGTGCACATTCACATCCACTGTGGCTGGGTCGAGCGCTAAATACAGTACATAAGCGGGGTGACGGCCATGATAAAGCACATCTTGATACGCTTGGCGCACCGCGTGGGTCACTAGCCTATCTTTAATAGCACGATCATTCACATAAAAGTGTTGTAAGTCCGCCTGAGAGCGCGAAAACGTAGGCAGCGCCACCCACCCCCATAAACGCAAACCAGAACGCTCAAAGTCCACATACACAGTGTTATCCATATACGCGGGGCCGCAAATTTGCGCCACACGCCGGGCTTGCTCTGCTTGGGACTGGGCTGGGCGCCACGCATGTACCACCCGACCATTATTCTTTAACGAAAAGCCCACATGAAATTGCGACAAGGCCTGGCGCTTAAACACTTCTTCAATGCGGTTGTATTCTGTGTTTTCAGTTCGTAAGAATTTGCGCCTAGCGGGTGTATTAAAAAATAGATCCCGTACCTCTACCGAGGTACCTAACGGATGAGCCGCCGGTTTAAGATTAGGCGCCATATCGCGCCCTTCGGTTTGCGCCGCATAGGCACAACCTTGCTCTGCGGTTTGACTGGTGATCACCAAGCGCGAGACAGAACTGATGCTGGCCAACGCTTCTCCCCTAAAACCCAAGGTGCCCACCGCTTCCAAATCATCCAGCGCAATAATTTTACTGGTCGCATGACGCGAAAGGGCCAAGCCTAAATCATCTTTGGCGATGCCGCAGCCATTATCGCGCACGCGCATCAGCTTAACGCCTCCGCCTTCTATCTCCACGTCCAACTGCGTTGCACCTGAGTCAATGGCGTTTTCAAGCAGCTCTTTCACCACCGAGGCTGGGCGCTCGACTACCTCCCCTGCTGCAATTTGGTTGGCAAGGCGTGGGCTAAGTTTTTGAATTTTGGGCATTGTGTTCGTAAAACTAGGCCGCCTCGTGGCCTGTTTAGCGCTTAGGAGGCGGGAATTGTCAGGCGTTGCCCCACTCTAATGACCGCGCTGCGTTTAAGGCCATTGCGTTTAAGTAGGGTGTTGAGTTGTACATTGTACCGCTTTGCAATGCCAGATAGCGTGTCGCCACTGGCAATAACATATTCAGTGCGTGCGCGTTTGCCTTGGCTTTTTTGCCAGGCAATCCAAGAGCCTGCCGGTGGAGAATCATTAAAGTAAGCCTTAACACCCCGAAAAACCGCACCGGCCACTTTGCTCCTAAAGGCATTGGTCGCCAGTTTCTTGGCCTCACCCGGGTTTGAAATAAACCCAGTCTCCACCAAAATTGAGGGCACATCCGGGGATTTAAGCACCGCAAAACCTGCTTGCTCCACATGTTTTTTGTGTAGCTTAGTAATTGCCCCCATCTCTCTTAGCACCCGAGCACCCACATTTAAGCTGTTACTGAGCGTCGCATTCATGGATATATCCACCAATACGCCAGCAACCGTATCGTCCACCTCGCTCAAATCAACACCGCCCACACCACCAATCAAATCGGCTTTGTTTTCTGTGGAGGCTAAAAAGCGGGCGGTTTCACTGGTGGCGCCTTTACGCGATAGCGCAAATACCGAGGCCCCCTTTGCTCTTGAGTCTTTAAAAGCATCGGCGTGGATAGATACAAATAGATCTGCTCGCTTGCTGCGCGCGGCATTCCTACGTTTGCGCAAAGGAATATAGTAGTCACCCTTGCGAACCAAAAAGGCCTTATAGCCAGGCTCAGCATTAATGCGGTTCACCAGTTTTTTACTGATGGCCAAAACGACGTGTTTCTCTTTTAGCTTTAATTTTCGTGGGCCGAGTGCACCAGGGTCTTCTCCACCGTGCCCGGCATCTACCGCAATGATCACATCGCGCTTAGCGGGCACCATATCCATAATATCTTGCGTTTTATACGCGACAGGCCTTGGCCCCGCTTTAACCAAAGCCGGCTTCACGTTGCCATCGAGTAAATCCACAACTAAACGGTCTGGTTTCCCCCCGTGTTTTTTTAAACTAAAACTGCTTGGGGTCACCGCGCGCTGCATATCCAACACCAAGCGCAACCCGGCTTTACCGCGCTTGCCAAAACGCATTTTATTGATGGGGGTGCCTTTGAGGGCGAGAGTCTTAGATGAAGCTTTCAAAGTGACCGTTTGAATATCTATCACGACACGATCCGGGTGCTTAAGGGTAAAAACTTTATGCTCTACCTGACCGGACAAATCCAATACTAAACGTGTACTATCAGGGGCGCGCCAAAGGCGGATACCGTTAATATCCGCAGCAAAACACTCTGCGCAAATTAGCCCCCCAAGCCATACCAGCAACATTGCACCTAAGCGCATTCGCCAACCCATGTAATCACCCGTAATTTGCATTCAAGCGCTGCAATATTGTTTGCCCCAAATGTGAGTGCGGCGTTAAGCGAGCCTTGCGCCCAACCCCATCCACGCTTAAATTTGCGGTGATATCTGCCGTAGGTAAGATACCGTCGCCGCGCGCGGGCCACTCAATAACCAAAAGGTTACGCTTAGAAAAATAGTCTCGAATGCCCATGTATTCCAGCTCCTCTGGGTCTGCCAAGCGGTATAAATCAAAATGGTATACCGCTTGTTGTGCAAACTCGTACATCTCCACCAGGGTATAAGTGGGGCTCTTAACCGCGCCTGAATAACCAAATGCCCGTAAAACGCCACGTGTTAAGGTTGTTTTACCCGCACCCAAAGTGCCTTCCAAATAAATGACTGCGCCGCCTGCGCATGCCTTACCAAAACGTTGGCCAAAATTCACGGTGGCCGCTTCATCTGCTAAGTGAATATCAAACGGCGCGCCCATTACCCCATAAGCTCACGAATATACGGAGGAAGCTCGGCCGCCAGCAAGCCCAATAGCCCGGTTTGTTCCGACGCCACCTCTGCAGCTACCCCATGCAAACACACGGCTGAAATTGCAGCATCCAAAGGGGTCAAACCCTGCGCTAACAAAGCGCCAACAACACCACTCAATACATCGCCACTGCCACCGGTGGCCAAACTGGCGTTACCCACGTTGGCCAAATACGTGGTGTTGCCGTCGTATATTAATGTCCCTGCGCCTTTTAAAATAACCACGCCCCCCAAACGACTATGCAGCTCTCGCACCGCTTTAAAGCGATCTTCGCCGATAACCTGGGTAGAGGTGCCCAGCAGCCTGGCGGCTTCGCCTGGGTGAGGTGTGCTGATACGCGTGGCCGAATGCGCTCTCAAACTCAAACGCCCCAAAGCCAATATGTTTAGGGCATCTGCATCCAGTACCGTTGCTTTGTTGCCTTGGAGCACCTGCTGAAGCATTTGTTCCGACCAGGGGCTCTGGCCAAGCCCGGGGCCAACCACAAACACTGAAGGTGCCGTAAGGTGCGGTTCTAACTCTTGCCCAGAAGGCACGCCAATGGCCATCACTTCCGGTCGGCGCACCAACGAGGCGGTCACATGCTCTGGCTGAGTTGCCAAGCTCACCAATCCTGCGCCACTGTATGCGGCAG
Source organism: uncultured Cellvibrionaceae bacterium (assembly GCA_964480055.1). Lineage (GTDB taxonomy): Bacteria > Pseudomonadota > Gammaproteobacteria > Pseudomonadales > Cellvibrionaceae > CAYZQH01. The sequence continues at coordinate 1,757 of CAYZQH010000211.1, read as the reverse complement.
ACTCACTCGCCAACAAGCCAGCGCCGCCGTAGCCTCGATCACCTCCAACTACCATTACATGCCCGGTATGCCCCTTATGGGCGGCAGCTTTGCGCGCTGGAATCACCGCGTCATGGATGTTCACCCTATGAACACTGGGCTTCTGCGTACTATAAACATCACTCGGCGCATTTAGGTCATCAAAAAACACTTGCCCGCAATGATCTACAGCCGCGCCAGTGAGCAAACCCTGCTTAAGCGCAATAAAACTGACAGTGGCGCCAGCAAACACGGCACTGCCACAAGTCGCGCCGGTATCAGCATTGATACCCGAAGGCACATCGGCAGAAATAACCGCGCATTTTTGCTGATTCACCCAGTCAATCGCCGCAGTAAAGGGCGCACGCACCTCTCCGCTAAGACCAGTCCCTAATAGCGCATCGACTATCACAGCGCCAGCGCTAAACGGCATATCCGAGGTAAACGGGGTCACACTCACTCCCTCTTGCACGGCATATTCATGGGCGCGCAGTGCATCGCCTTTTAAAGTTGCAGTATCTACCACGCTCACTACTTGCACTGCTTGCTTATTTTGAGCCGCAAGGGCGGCAAAGATGTAACCGTCACCCGCATTGTTACCCCCACCACACACCACCACCCAAACACGTTGATTGGGCCACAGTGCCATCGCTGTGTTGTAAAGTGCACGTCCCGCACGCTTCATTAAGACTATCCCGGGGACTTGATGGTCGTTAATGAAGGTTTGATCCAGTTGGCGCGACTGCAAAGATGTGTAAAGCTGTTTGGGTAACTCGGTTTTAAATGGCATGGAATGGGTCATTGAGCTAATTTACCGTTATGAATGGCGCAAATTATACCGCCTTTCTCACATGACCGAATATCGCATAATGCTTAGAGGATTACCCTATGCCGAGATATTGCCTTTTGCTCAATAATACCGAATGTTAATTAGCACCGAAGCGTCCAATGCCCAACTCTGAAAATTTAAACAAACTGCGTGCCCAATTAGACCTGTGGGCTAAAGAGTTAGGCTTTGACCAAGTGGGTATTGCAGATACGCAACTCAACACCTATGCACCGCACTTAAAAGACTGGCTACAAAAACACTACCACGGCACTATGGGGTGGATGCAGGCGCATACGGACAAACGCTTAAACCCCGCACTTTTACACCCAGGCACAGTGCGCGTCATTTCTGTGCGTATGAATTATCACCCACCAAGCACAGAGCCAATACGGATATTAAAAGACCCGAATAAAGCCTATATATCTCGCTATGCATTAGGGCGCGACTATCATAAGCTGATTCGCAAACGCTTGGCCACGCTGGCGGAAAAGCTGAAAGATGCTGCCGCACCGTTTGCGCAGGCACACCAAAGGCCGTTTGTAGACAGCGCCCCGGTACTGGAAAGACCCCTGGCCGAAAAGGCGGGCCTTGGATGGATAGGCAAGCACACACTGGTTTTGAATAAAGACGTGGGCAGCTGGTTTTTTTTAGGCGAGATTTTTACCAACTTAGCATTGCCCATCAATGCCAAAGTGCGCCAAAACCGCTGTGGTGATTGCAGCGCCTGCTTAAAAGTTTGCCCCACCGACGCCTTTCCCAAACCCTACGTACTGGATGCACGTCGCTGTATTTCATATTTAACCATCGAAAATAAAGGGCCAATTGCCGAAGAGTTTAGAGAACCTATAGGCAACCGCGTTTTTGGGTGTGATGATTGCCAAGCTATTTGCCCCTGGAATAAATACGCGAA
>CAYZQH010000210.1:0-5641 GCA_964480055.1 uncultured Cellvibrionaceae bacterium | reverse complement strand
AAAAGGACAGCTTGTTTCAAAACAATGAGTCCAAGTTCTATAGAGATATGTACGATCAACAGTTGTCTCTGTCTTTATCGACCGGTAAAGGTATTGGAATTGCCCAGGCGTTATATAAACAGTTAAAAGGATCCGTGGGCGAGGCGTTAAGCTCGGATGTTGCACAGGATGAAAAAACGAATGTACTCGATGCCCCGCGTATTGTTGATCAAACCTCTCCACTAAAATTACGTGCTCGCCGAGGCGGTAGGCCGGTTAACAATGAGGCTACGCATTCAGTTGGGGGGCTAGAAAAAGAAGCCGCTCATGTATTGCCTGAGACTGCGGTAACATCAGAGAAGGCCCACTTTGAAGGAAAAGACGATTTTGTGAGTCATTTATTACCTATGGCAAAAAAAGCCGCTGCCTTGTTAGGTGCCAACCCCTTAATGCTCGTAGCGCAAGCGGCTTTGGAAACGGGCTGGGGTAAACATGTGATTCAAAATGATAATGGAAGTTCTAAAAACTTATTTAATATTAAGGCCAACACTGCCTGGCAAGGCGAACAGCTCACCAAAAAAACCTTGGAGTACAAAGACGGTGTAGCAGTACAAGAGCATGCCGCTTTTAGAAAGTACGAAAGTTTTGAACAAAGTTTTAATGACTTTGTAGATTTTATTAAATCCAACCCGCGTTACCAAAATGCGTTATCGGTAGCTAAAGATGCCACTCAATTTATTAAACAATTGCAAGTTGCAGGCTACGCAACAGACCCAAATTACGCCGCAAAAGTCACCTCAGTTTATAACCATTTAGAAGAATCCTACCCTCAAGGTGAGCGTCACATCAGCGCAGATTTGGCTCAACTGGATGTACTGTTGGGTAATACTGGAGGGCTGCATGGCCAATGATTTATTAGGTGTTGCGGTATCGGGCTTGCGCTTGAGTCAAGCATCGCTCAGTACTGTTGGCCACAATATTGCCAACGCAAATACGGAAGGCTATAGCCGTCAACGAGTGTTACCCGTAACAAACCCAGCAATTTTGTACAATGGTGGGTATGTTGGTAATGGCGTTAAGGTTGATGCTGTTGAGCGTGTTGTTAATAACTTTGTTATTGAGCAAATGCGCACAGATACTACCTTGTTTGCCGACTTAGAACAGTATTATAGTCAGGTCGAACAATTAGATAATTTATTGTCCAATGAGTCTACGGGATTGTCCGGTAGTTTGAATACATTTTTCTCAGCCATGCAAAATGGTTCTGACGACCCTACATCTATCCCGGCTAGGCAATTAATTATTAGCGAAGCGGATAATTTGGCCGATAGATTTAATACCATTTATGGCCGCTTAGAGTCCATTGAAGACAGTGTGCGCGACGGTATGGCCGTGGCGGTATCCTCTATCAATGCTTTGGCTTCTAATATTGGCGACTTAAACCTAAAAATATCTGATGCATTTGGGCTTGGGAATAACGCTTCTCCCAATGATCTATTGGATCAGCGCGACCAAGCCTTAAAGGAGCTCTCTGCGTTTGTGCCCGTTAAAGTATTTGATCAGGGGCAAGGGCAAATGAATGTGGTGATCGGCTCTGGGCAAACCTTGGTGATTGGTCCTGAGGCACGGCATTTAGGTTTACAACCAAGTGAATCTGACCCCTCTGAATTGGATATATTATTTACCTCTGGTGATCAAACGCAAGTGATTACGCCTGCTATTTCTGGCGGCGAGTTAGGGGGGCTTGTTCGTTTTAGAGAAACCATATTGGATGACGTGTATAACTCTCTTGGGCGTTTAGGGGTGGTTATGTCAGATACTTTTAATCAGTTTCATACCCAAGGCGTAAACCTCAATAATGAGTTTGGTGACAACTTTTTCTTTGATATTAATAATGAAGCCGTGGCCCAACACCGTGTAATTTCCAACTCTGGCAACAGTACAGCACAAAATCAAATAATGGCGTTATATGTGCGTGATAGTCAACACCTTTCTACCAGTGATTACACGGTCAGTATCGAGGGTGGCGGAGCCTATCGTATTACACGCAGTAGCGATAATGTGGATGTTGCCAATGGGCTATTACCGGGACAATACCCTTTTTCTGTGAGCTTTGACGGAATGGAACTCGAGTTTACACAGGGCAGCTTTCTACCGGGTGATAAATTTCTATTACAGCCGGTAAAATTTGGCGCACAGGATTTTTCGACTAATGTAAAAAACGCAGAGGATATTGCATTTGCAAGCCCTTTACTTACAGATGGCTCTCTCGGTAACTTAGGTACCGGTGCAATATCTGCTGGCGAAGTAATTGCGTTGGAAGACCCAGATGGGAATCCGCTACCATTATTTGCTAATGAAGGAGAAATGTCTCCGCCGATGGTGGTGGTGTTTAACAGTCCGTATTCTTACGATATTTTAGACAACTCTGATCCTGGTAGCCCCACGCAGTTGGTTCCACCCATTCGAGACCAAAGTTTTGTGCCAGGTGTTTCAAATATCTTATTTAATAGTGACCCAATGGTGACACAGGCCAGTACCAACGGAGACATGACGGGCTTACCTGATGGGCGCAGTGCAGTGACGCAAGCGGCATTATTTGCCGCTAACGCAGACCCAGATTTCACCGTGACAGATTTTAGTGGGGCCAATCAGTTCAGTTTTGACTTAACGGTGCAAAATACCGTTAGCGCAGTAAATAATGGAACATTTAACGTGGTTATTGATGGTGCGGCTATTACCGATAATACCGCATTAGTTACAGCCATTAATTCACAGTTAGGTGCCACAGACGTGCGTGCCTATATTACGGGCACCGGTGGTGGGCAGCAACTGGCATTTAGATTAAATACATCGGGTTACGGCAATATTGATTTGGCCTATACCGGCGCAGCTGGCAACGTAGCTGCGGCGTCAAATTTAACGGGCGTAGATTTTAATTTTACCTACTCAACAGATAACAACGCTGATGGAGTGGAGGGTTCTGGCTTATTGGGTAATGGGTACCCTTCTGAGGGTGTGGTTATCACTAGGCCTTCACCTACTCCTGGGCTCGCACCGGTAAGTTCTACCGTGTTTACAGGAATTAACGCTACAGCACGAGAAATTGCCAGTAATTTAAGTAATTTTCCCGGGGTTGAAGCCAATGCATTCAACTATTTAGAAATTACGGATTTACAAGTCAGTAACTCTACGCCCTTACAAATTCAATTAAACGGGGAAAACCTATTAGAGTATTCTTTGATTCCCGGCGGTACTTATACCGAGCTTGGTGCGCAAGTACCGGATCCGGTCAATCAATCGCAAGAATTTTATGAATACTTGGCTAATCAAATTAATACGAATGATGTGTTACAAGGCGCCGGTGTATACGCTATGGCCGGTGAAGACGTTTTAAATGGTGGGCAGGAATTACGCATTTATTCGTCCGAAGGGGATGACTTTACCGTGGCCTTAACTGCTGTAGATGGCGATACCATAGCAGTAGGTGACGGCGAGCACGGCTCCGTAACCCTAACCGGTGCAGGGAACAGCGTAGATGCACAGGTGACAGTGGGTGGTCGACTGGACGTAAATATGGGAGAAGATATATCCCTTTCTACGTTCCCGCCTAACAGCATGTTGTTTGGTGACACCCAAGCAGCAGATTTTGCATTGACAACCTACTGGGGTATTCAAGCTGAAATTTCTGGCTCGCCTGTTGTTGGTGATACGTTCACGTTAAATTTCAATGACGATGCGGGGTTAGACAATCGAAATGCGTTACGAATGGTTGATTTACAAACGGCTAAATCCTTAGGGGGCGTTGCCAGCTTTGGCCAAAGCTATGGCACCCTAGTAGAGATAGCTGGTATAGAAACCAACGCTGCAATGATTAACCGCGACGCAGCCGAGCAGGTGTTACGTCAAACAGAAGAGCTACGCAACTCTGTATCTGGTGTTAACTTAGATGAAGAAGCCGCAGATTTAATTCGGTTTGAGCAATTATTTTCCGCAAATGCACAAGTAATTTCGGTAGCGCGAGATGTATTTGACCGCTTGATAGGTTCCTTTTAGTTTTATAGATAAAAGGGCCAATAAGGTAAACTATGAGAATCTCCTCATTACAAATATTTAATATTGCTAATAAAAGCATGGCCGATGTGAATCAGGCTGTGGTGAAAACGCAAGAGCAAATGTCCACGGGGAAAAGAGTTTTATCTCCGGCAGACGACCCTGTTGCGGCAACAAAAATTCTTGCTTTAAGCGATGAATTGGCGGCGGTTGAGCAATACCGGAAAAATATTGATATTGCTCAAAACAACTTAGCGTTAGAGGAATCCGTGCTTGGTGGTGTGACTAACGTGGTTCAGCGCATGCAGGAGCTTGCTATTGCCGCGGGTAACACGGCATCGTTGACGCAAAGTGAATACCGAGCCATGGCCAGCGAAGTAGGAGAGCGTTTAGACGAGTTGGTTAACTTATTAAATACCCGAAGCCCTGGTGGTGACTACATATTTGGGGGTTATAAAAGCCGACAGCCACCATTTGAGGGGAATGCCACCAACGGCTTTCGCTATCTGGGAGATGATGGCCAGCAACGTATTCGAGTGTCCAATAATACAACCGTCGCAGCGACAGACTCCGGTAAAGAATTATTTTTGGATGTAGACAGCAGCAATAAAACCATTCAAACCTATGCGAGCCCAGGCAATCAATCTAATCCACCGGCAGCCATTAATATTGGCGAAGTGATAGACCAAGAAGCCTATGATGAGTTTTATCCTAACGATATGGTCATCACATTTAATTCAGATTCAAATGTCACGCCTGCAGCAAAAAATTATACGGTTACAGACCGCGCCAGCGGACGAGTCATTGTTGCTGATGCGGCATTTACTGGTGGTGAATCCATAGAGGTTAATGGTGTGCGAGTTCGTATTGACGGCAGCCCTTTATCGGGTGCTGCAGCGATACCAGCGACGCGCAGCTTTGGGGTGGATGCTTTGCCGGTGTTTCCAGCAGATTTCACGGCACCCAATAATGCGACTTTTACCATTACAGTGGGTAGACATACCGAAACCATGATATTGGATGCCAATATCACTAACGTAAATGATTTAGCCATTGCCTTAAATGACGGGGCTAATGGCAATGCCAATAAACTTACCCGTCTGGGAGTAACGGCGTCAAGCCAAGGGTTTGAAATGCCACAAGGTATTAATTTTACCGTGGCTGGCGGCAATACCACCATTACCAGCATGATGGGGTTTGATACCAATAGCGGTATAGAGTCCAGTGATGGCATGCGAGCCGAGCCTGGCGATCGTTTTTTTATTGAATCCACCGAAAAACAGGACATATTAACGACCTTGGCCCGCTTTAAAGGAGCTATGGAGGCATATGATGACAGTGATGGTGCGGATGGTAAAGCCATTATTGGTGAAGTGGTGGCCTCCACGTTAGATAATTTGTCCAGCGCACAGACTAGCGTGCTGGATGTGGTCTCAAGAATTGGTGCACGTGTGAATACCTTAGAGAGCACTCGTGACTTGCACCTGGATACAGAGCTTGTTACCAATGAAGTTTTGGCCTCCCTTAGGGACGTAGATTACGCAGAGGCTGCAACGCGACTTTCCGCTCAAACGTTAGTTCTCCAAGCCGCGCAGCAATCATTTATACG
>CAYZQH010000209.1:2341-5673 GCA_964480055.1 uncultured Cellvibrionaceae bacterium | reverse complement strand
CGGACACCCACGTTAACACGGCTATATTTCCAAATTTTTAGAAGATAGAGAAACCGACCTCTAATTTAGACGCTTGAAGTTGGATCGACGCGACAAGTTAGGGTGGGTGTCTTCTGTGTTTAGATTCGTATCTTTTTACGACCTTTTTAAGGTAGGCGTCTTCTATATTCCAATACTGTCTGGGTCGATACCGATGGCTTCCATTCGTTCTCGCCAACGCTTATAGGCCAATGCTTGCATATCTTCCACATTGTCCAATTCGTCGGTAATTTCTAAACCAATCAAAGTTTCTATAATATCCTCTTGCGTTACCAAACCTTGAACCGTGCCATATTCATCAACCACTAAACCGATATGGCTTTTTGTACGCATGAGTTGATCATACACATCGGATGCCGTGAGTCGATCAGAAAACACCACAAAATCCCGCTTAAATTCAGAAAGCTTTTTATCAAATTGATCCTTTGCCTGGGCAATGAGCAAATCGGTTTTTAGTACATAGCCAATTACGTTATCTGAGTCACCATCATAAATAGGTATACGAGAAAAAGGCTTTTCAGCATGTGCTGTAAAAAATGCCTCCGCTGTAGTGTTTTCGGCCACTGAAAACATAACCGGGCGTGGCGTCATAATGTGGCGAACAGAAAGCTGGTCAAGCTTCATAAGGTTAGAGACAATTTTGTGTTCTTTGTGGTCAAGTACGCCTTCTTTTTTACCAATCTCAGCCATTGCCTGCATCTCATCACGGCTGAAGGTGAATGCGCTGGCGCCGCTTGGCGATAGCAAGCGAGTGAGTTTCTCTGAGCACCAAACCAATGGCTTCAATACAACTGTCAGCCAGTGGATAAGCAGGCCAAACAACGGCGCCAGTTGCTGCCAGTAGGTGGCGCCGAGTGTTTTGGGGATGATCTCGGAGAAGATCAAAATCAGAAGGGTTAAAACGCCGGATGTGACTCCTAAGTACTGGCTGCCAAAAACCTGTGACGCTTGCGCACCAACACCAGCTGCACCCACCGTATGGGCAATGGTGTTGGCGGTTAAAATAGCGGCCAAAGGGCGGTCCAAATTGTCGATTAAGGCCTTGAGCCGTGTCGCACTGCGCTTGTTGTTGCCCCGTTCTAATACTGCTATATAGGAAGGGCGAATGGACAAAATCACGGCCTCTGCAATTGAGCAAAAAAATGAAACCCCGATGGCGAGAATTAAATATAAAAAAAGCAACGTCATAAATTTACTCGGTGTGTATGGTCATGGTACTAATCCAGGGGGGGAGGGTGACATAGTTTTCACCATTTTGTAAGGTACTGCAGCCCATGCAAAGGCTTGAAAACACGCCCTTTACGTTGATGTTGAGTCAATTAAGCTGGATATAAAAACGTGTTCAGAGGCTAGCGGTTGGCAAAGTTGAGATGCAAACGGCATAAGTGATTCCGTGTTACTAGATGCCGCGCTTTAGTGTAAGGAGTAGGGGGGTGGTGTCCTCGCTACGTTTATTAGGTTAATAGCGTTTTAACTTTTTTAAGCTCAGGGCGTTTTTCACGACGTTGTTTAGATTCCCAATCGGCAACGAGGCCGGCTTGTATGTTGTTTTCTGGAGGTAGAACGCCTCTTCCTTTGATGATGTCTGCGGCACGCTCGGCAAGCATCATGGTGGGAGCATTAAGGTTGCCATTGGGAATGCTTGGGAAAATCGACGAATCCACTACTCGCAGGCCTTCAATGCCGTGAACACGGGTGTCGGGGTCAACCACTGCCATGTCGTCGGTGCCCATTTTACAGGAGCATGAGGGGTGATAGGCGCTTTCTGCGGCTTCACGGATAAAAGCGTCAATCTCTGCGTCACTTTGCACCATGTTACCGGGTTGAATTTCATCCCCGCGATAGGCGTCGAAGGCAGGCTGTTGAATAATCTCACGGGTGAGTCTTACGCAGGCGCGAAATGCTTCGATATCTTCTCGAGTTTGCAAATAATTAAACTGAATATTGGGCTTGTGATGAATATCTTGACTAGCTGCTCTAATCCACCCGCGACTGGTACCTTTGTTATGGCCCACGTGAACTTGAAAGCCTTGTCCCTTAAAAGCACTTTGCCCGTCGTATCGCATGGCGGCTGGAAGAAAGTGGTATTGAATATCCGGCCATTTGACGCCGGGTTTTGATCGAATAAACGCGCAAGATTCAAAGTGGTTGGTTGCTCCCAGGCCATCTTTAAACAATATCCAGCGCGAGCCGATCAAAAATTTGCTGAACAAATCCAATTTACCGTTGAGGGTAATGGGTTTTTTACACTTATATTGGAAGTAGAACTCAAGATGGTCTTGCAAGTTTTCTCCCACCCCAGGCAGTTCATGATGCAGCTTAATGCCCGCCTTCTTTAAGGTTTTAGCGGGGCCAATACCCGACACTTGAAGCAAGTGTGGGGAGCCGATCGAGCCGGCGCTTAAAATCACCTCACGCTCGGCGAAGACTTGCTTGACGCTGTTACCCTGCTGGTATTCAACACCGATGGCGCGCTTACCTGAAAACAAAATGCGTCTGCTCGCTGCGACACTGACGATGGAGAGGTTGGCGCGTCTTTTAGCGGGCTTGAGATAGGCATTTGCAGTGGACCAACGCACACCGTTTTTGATGTTCATATGCATGGGACCAAAGCCTTCTTGGTGTTGGCCGTTGTAGTCTTCGGTGGCCCCATAACCGGCTTGTTCTCCGGCCTTAATAAAGACATTGTAGAGTGGATTTTGACGATTATTCCCATTATTAACTGCGATTGGGCCGCCTTTCCCCCGGTAGGTATCTGCATCAAAGGCCCAGTCTTCTAACTTCTTAAAATACGGCAAGCAATGACGGTAGGCCCAATTTTTTGCGCCCAGAGCCTCCCACTCATCAAAGTCTTCGGCGTGGCCACGCACATATACCATGCCGTTAATAGAAGAGGAGCCTCCTAACACCTTCCCCCGAGGGCAGTGCATTCTGCGCCCGTTCAAGCCAGGCTCCGGGAGAGATTCATAGTGCCAGTTATATTTTTTAGTATTCATAGGAATGGAAAGGGCTGTGGGCATTTGAATAAAAATACTGCGATCACTGCCACCAGCCTCAATGAGTAAAACGCTGATATCTGGGTCTTCACTTAAGCGGTTTGCCAGCACACAGCCGGCAGAACCAGCGCCTACAATAACGTAGTCAAAGCTTTGTTTTTGCATAAAATTTTGTGTCTCAAATGGCGTTGGTTTTCCTAGTATCCAGTGAATTAATTCCGTTTTTTTACCGTAATGGCTCGATTGTATCGAAAAAATCTCAAAATAGAAATAATTTTAATTGATCAGTCAATTAAC
>CAYZQH010000209.1:0-2241 GCA_964480055.1 uncultured Cellvibrionaceae bacterium | reverse complement strand
CCCTACGATAACGAGCAACGCGCCAACAGGTATTAGGGCTGTAATAAACTCAATCACTACGGGTATAAGGGCAAAGACGTTAAATATTTAGACCAACCCCTAGCCTTACATAAATTTCGGCTTACAACCGCTTGCTAGATTTTTACCCAGTCCTAACCCTTCAATGGTTTGATAAGAATCGCCGTCCTTTAAGAATATGAGGATGACGCAGGCAGAACAGTTGTTGGTGATTAAGCGCATTATCCTTGGGTTCATATTGCATTTTCTTTTTGGAGGCTCAAGTAAAGATGCAAAACAAAATGATAGAACTCTTGAAGGGATGTCAACCCGGTCACACCCTTGCTCGCGAGCTTTATACCGATCAAGACGTTTATCAGACAGATCTCGACGGTATTTTTTATCGTCAGTGGTTGTTTGCGATTCCGGCCTGTGAATTGGAGCAATCAGGAAGTTATGTGACTCACAAAGTGGGGGATTACCGCGTCATACTCATTCGTGGAGCAGACAATAAAATACGAGCCTTCCACAATGTATGTCGTCATCGGGGTTCGATGATTTGTACGGAGGCAAAAGGGCAAGTTAGAAATTTAGTTTGTCCCTACCACCAGTGGACCTACGACACCAGTGGCATGCTCCTCTGGGCCAAAGACATGGGGTCAGACTTTGATGCATCACAACACGGCTTGAAACCCGTGCACTGCCGCGAAGTATCTGGGCTAATATATATCTGCTTGGCCAAAACCCCTCCGAATATTGATGAGTTCTCCTCAATTGCTAGTTCGTATTTGCAACTGCACGACTTACACAATGCAAAAGTTGCCTTTGAAAGCCGCATAATTGAAAAAGGCAACTGGAAACTCGTTTGGGAAAATAATCGCGAGTGCTATCACTGCAGTGGCAATCACCCAGCACTTTGCAGAACCTACCCTGAAGACCCCTCCATTACTGGCGTTGACATTGATAACCTCCAGCAGACGGTTCAGGATCATTTTGCCAAATGTGAAAGCTTGGGTATTAAATCTAATTTCTTTATTGATAAAAATGGCCAATTCCGTTTTGCACGCATGCCGTTGCTTCGAGACTCTAAGAGCTACACTATGGATGGGCAAGTTGCCGTTACCAAGCCCTTGGGAAATGTCACCTACGATCGGGCAGGCCCACTATTAATTTTTAATTACCCCTCTACCTGGAATCACTGTTTGCCCGACCACTGCATTGTATTTAGGGTGACACCAATTAGTCCCACGGAAACGGAAGTCAATACTAAATGGTTGGTGCACAAAGACGCACAAGAGGGCGTTCACTACGACCTAAATAACCTGACCGATGTTTGGATGCAAACGAACGATGAAGATCGTCGGGTAGTGGAGCATAACCAGCTAGGCGTTAATTCGCCTGCATACCAACCCGGGCCATATTCGGCTGTGCATGAGTCCGGTGCTCAGCAGTTTGTTGATTGGTATCGCTCATTTCTTTTGGAGCACTTAGTACCTCGCGAATTAATTCGGGAGCTGTAGCAGTGAATATGCTTACAAAAAATACCTGGCAGGACTCAGAATATTTAGAGTGTGTTTCTGTGATCCCCGAAGTGGCCAATACTGTAAGCTTTTTGTTTCGTTCGCCCTCTGGTGCACTATTTGATTATCTGCCTGGGCAGTTTCTTAGCTTGCAAATTCCGGTAGGCAACCAACCAGTATATCGAACGTATACTATTTCGTCGTCGCCTTCGCGTCCGAACATTATTACGATAACCGCAAAAGCTCAACCCGACAGCATTGGCACGCGGTGGATGATTGATCATCTCAAACCGGGAATGCGCATCAAAGCGATTGGCCCCGCTGGCGATTTTACTTACGCTCAGAATGCAGATCGCAAGTTTTTGTTTATTTCTGCGGGCTCTGGTATCACACCGATGATGTCTATGACCACTTGCCTTACCGATGAGGGCCGCGATCCCGATATTGTTTTTATTAATTTTGCAAAATACCCTTCGGAAATTATTTTTCGCCACCGGCTAGAGTATTTGGCCTCTCGATCAGCGCGATTCAATTTAAAGTTTGTGGTTCAAGAGCCTGATCCATTTAGTGCGTGGACGGGGTACCAAGGGTTTTTTAATCGAAAAATGTTAGAGCTGATTACACCCGATTTGCTACAGCGAGATGTTTTTTGTTGTGGTCCAGAACCTTTTATGCGCGCAGTAAAAGAAGGTTTGGGCGAGTTGGGGTTTGATTTTAGCCGTTA
>CAYZQH010000208.1:0-5719 GCA_964480055.1 uncultured Cellvibrionaceae bacterium | reverse complement strand
CACTGATGCTAACAGTAAAAGTTTGGTCGGTAGTGGAGCCATCGCTGGAGGTGGCGCGCACGGTAACGTCGTGGCTAGTGGCACTTTCGTAGTTAATTAACGTGTTATCCAGTAGTGTGATTGCACCACTGTTGCTATCAATGGTAAAGCGGCCGCTGGCATCATCGGTTAAAGAGTAGGTGACGGTATTATTGGTACCATCATCATCACTGGCCGCTGCCGTAATACCTACAGCAGTGCCATTGCTGGCATTTTCCGCTAAGGTATTAGCGCTGCCATTAGTATCGCTTACAGCGCCTACATCAAATTCATCCACATCACTGATGCTAACAGTAAAAGTTTGGTCGGTAGTGGAGCCATCGCTGGAGGTGGCGCGCACGGTAACGTCGTGGCTAGTGGCACTTTCGTAGTTAATTAACGTGTTATCCAGTAGTGTGATTGCACCACTGTTGCTATCAATGGTAAAGCGGCCGCTGGCATCATCGGTTAAAGAGTAGGTGACGGTATTATTGGTACCATCATCATCACTGGCCGCTGCCGTAATACCTACAGCAGTGCCATTGCTGGCATTTTCCGCTAAGGTATTAGCGCTGCCATTAGTATCGCTTACAGCGCCTACGTCAAACTCATCAAAATCTGTGATGCTAATGGTAAAGGTTTGATTGGACGTGGAGCCATCATCCGAAGTAGCAAGGACGGTAATATCGTGGCTGGTATCGCTTTCGTAATTAAGTAGTGAAGTATTTAAAAGGGTAACAACGCCAGAGCTGGCATTAATAGTAAAACGACCACCGGCATTGTCTGTTAATGAGTAGGTAATATTATCGGTATCATCATCGTCCGAGGCGGAGGCGGTAACGCCTGCGGCTGTGCCGTTGGAGGCATTTTCAGACAGGGAGTTGCCAGTTCCATTCGAGTCAGTAACAGCGCCTGCGGTAAACTCTGAATTATCATCGGTGACAGTCACGGTCACATTTTGGCTGTCGGATAAAGTTCCTGCGCCATCGTCAGTTGCGGTAACGGTAACGTTGTAGACATTGTCGGTGCCAGAGTCTGTGGGCGTTTCTCTATCTCGGCCGGAAATAAAGGTTAAATTCCCGCTGGCGTCCACGTTAAATAGCGCGGCATCTGCGCCGCTCACACTGTAAGAAACCGTATCGGCTGAGTCATTGTCTGTGGCTGCATAAGCTCCTACGACTGTGGTGTTTTCAGAGACATTTACAGAATCATCTGCGCCCATTACTGGCGCGTTGTTAATATCGGTGATTTGACCTGAGGCGACTGATGCAACCCATTCATCATCTACTGAATCATCTTGGTAGGTCACCGTAACTCGAATATATTGACTGGAGTCAGTGTCTGTTAAATTGTAGGTGGTGCCTGTTGCACCGGAAATATCCTCCCAGCCCCCAGTACCATTGGCACTGCGTTGCCACTGGTAATTGAAGGTGGCGCCGGTTGTGCCATCGGCGTCACTCACTGCGCCAGCTGTTAGAGTTTGTCCTTCCGTTTGTGTGCCAGAGAAGCTAATGGTACCCAGTGATGAAGCATTGGTAATGGGCTCTACGGCGTATGCTCTAACAGTTTCAATTGTCCCTTCGTTATCTGTGTATTGTGCTTGTACACTGACATTGGTCTCTACATCGTACTCCGTTAAGGTGTAAGTGGAGGATGTTGCACCACTGATGACTTGCCAATCATTTAGATCTTCACTGCGTAGCCATTGGTAAGTAATGCTATTGACGCCTTCAGCGTCAGTGATTGAGCTTGCTGTTAATGTGTACCCTTCGGCTGCACCGCCAAGTTCATCGGGCGTGTAGGCAATTCGGCCATCTTCATTATCATTGGTGTAGCTAATGGTTAGCGTGCTAGAGGACTCTTCTGGCGTTGGCGAATCGTCATCTTGGATGGTGTAAGAAAACACTTCATTTGGTGGTACGGTGTCGAATGCGATAATTTCATAAGGCCGGAAATGGGCGGCAAGGTTATCAGCAGTAATGACTAAATATTGAATGGCACTGCTTGGCGCCAGCGTTGCAACGGTGTAGACGAATTCACCATCGCCTATGCCCACGTAGGTACCCGAATCAACAGCAGTGCCTGAAGCGTCAAACCCCTCCCACCGCAAAGTTTCTAAAGAGTACTGGTCTGTGGTAGTAAGGCTAATGCCATTGTATGAGGCTTGCAGGTCAATAACCAAGGTCTCACGGCCAAAGAGGGCATGGTTCTCAAGGTTGGTGACAGAGCTCGAGCCACCGATAATGCCCAGCCCAAACGTACTTTGTACAACGTCGGAATAAGGCGCTGCGTTTGTAAATGACAAGTCTAAATCGCCACCGCTTAAATATGACTCTCCAGCGTGGTACCCATAGATGGTATAGGTCTCATCCCAGGTGGGGTCTGACATGGGGTTGGCACCGGCGTGGCTCTCGGTGGATGTAAAGGTATAGGTGCCATCTTGTTGAATCACAAAGGTGCCGGTGTCTGCGTTGATGGTGAGTTGTCCATCAACCCAAGTGTCATAGACCACACTGTCATAGGTCACAGATTTAATATCGGTGGTGCCGTCACCCAATGTATCTGCCACAATGCCTGTGCCGCCATCGCCGGTTATTAAGTTTCCGGTGATGGTTTCCCCAAACCAAACCGTTGAGGTATCTGCGTTGGCAGAGGGGGTGGCCAGTAATCCAAACCAAGTAATGACTTCTGTTGTTTCTAATAGGGCTTTGGTGCCCACATCGCCAACAGAAAACTCCAAATTCCAGTTGCCATGCAGTGGGCTACTTCCAGTTAAATCATCACTGGCCGCAATATCTGCGTTGGTTAAATCAGCCAGAGCGCTGACCAAAGCTACGCCGTCTTCATTGCTGACCAAATTGCAGCCGTAAATTAGAATATCGGCAGAGCTTGAGAGGGATTCTCCCCACATCTGAATTTCATTGGCGTACAGTGCAAGTGAGGCGTCGGTTAATGTGGTGGTGCCTAAGCTGATTTCGCCTGCCGCGCCGTGGGAGACAACATGAACGGCCGCAAGTTGGTCGTATTGGGCGAGTGTTTCAGTAATTTGCTCCAGTCCGTCTTCGGAGCCACCTATCAACACAACTTGAATGTTATCGGCGCTTTGGCTGTGCAAAATGTCATTCACAAGCAGTGAATAACCTTCCACGGATGTATCAACAAACACCAATTCAGTTGCTTGAGGCGTTGCTGTGGTGGCGTCGGCTAAGTAAGCCGGGTCGATGTATTCACTTGTATTTAATGTGTGGGCTTCATTCGGTACGCTAAAGTCTAGCGCTTGGGCTAAGTCTGTTGTTTCGGCCAGTTTTACCAGCCCATCTACATCAGAATATCCGTCATCCATCAGCGCCAAGTCGGCCGTTGCAGAAAACAACAGTCTCGGCTCCAAAGGTTCAATCACCATGGGGCGTTTTGGCTGTTTGGATTTAGGCATGCACTCTCATTATTTTGTCTACGTCCGGTAATGGGCTTGGCGCATGTCAAAAACGCCAGCCCACCTCTGCCATACCCTTGTGTCTTGAGGGTGGCCAGCGGCGGGCAATCGTTTTGGGCTGGAGCAACGTTATATCGCGCAAAAGCCAAGCAGAGTCACTGCTCATTTAAGTATGGCGCAGAAATTTGCATATAAAAGGGATAGACAATTTTGGTCTAATACGCGAAGTTTTATGACTTGATATGATGCATCTGTGCGCTTTATCGGTATTGAGAGGCTATTGGTCGAGTGTGGCGGGCTATTGATCTAGAAGGGAGGCGTTGGCTTCAATATCTGTAAACTTTACTCGGCACTTTAGACCGCTTGGCAGGGCTAAATCCTTATTGGGAATAGAAAGCACAACACCAAATGTGTTGCTTGGGGCATCAATCACTCGGTCTACCTTTTCCACTCTTGCAGAGTAGGTTTTTTTGGCGATGGCAAGCTCTGGCAATACCACGGCAATGGCGCCCTCTTTGATTCTTCCAAATAGGTTTGCCGGTGCAAAGGCCTCTATGCGTAATGGGTCCAACTGAACTATCTGCAGTACAGGTTCGAAGTAAATATGCTCGCCAGGCTCTTTGTAGCGCTCAATGACCATGCCAGATATTGGGCTTTTAATGGTCTTTTGTTCTAAATCTGCGATGGCGCGCTTGTGCTCTAAGCTCGCTTGGCGGCGCCTGTCTTTGGCTTGTTGTAGTTTTTTCTCTGCCAGTTCAAATTCGGTTGTGGCTTTATCAAGCTCAGCATAAGACGCCGCTTTTTTATTGTGCAGGCCCTTAACGCGTTTAAGGTTGCGCTGGGCAAATTTAAGCGCCAGAGTTTGAGTTTGTTCGTCGCTTTCTAGTGTTGCTTGCAGTTGCCGCAAATCGGCAGTAGCGGTTTCTAGGCTCGCTTCAAGGCGCGCCAGTACATCACCTTTTTCTACAAGGTCATTTTTATCCACCAAAACTTCAGCCACTACACCTTCAGAGGAACTGCTCACTTCTACACGCACGTGTGGCTCAATACGACAATTAAGCTCAATAGGCGCACCTGTGGCCCACGATGAGGCGTTGAGTAATGTAAGTAAGGCCGTGAGGCGGATTAAATTCTTCATAGACAGCTAAAGGCACATTTTTTATGTCTCTACTCACTATAGCTAAAAAACGCAAAAAGCGTGGTTTAGAGGGGGTTGTATAAACCAATTGCTAAAAATGACCATGTATTAAAAAGTGCGTGTCATCTATGAGTGAGCTCCTGTAGGTCAATTTGTTGACTCTGTATCTTTTTAATCAACTGACGAGCGGCTCTATATACCTGCCAAGCCGCAGGGGCGGCTTTGTGCTCAAAACGCACATAAGCTCTTTCACCAAAAAGGGTATGTTGTTTAAGAGTGTTTAATGATGCTAAAGCTGTAGGTGGCTGTATGGATATATCCGTAACAAATATTTGATCAATCGCCTGCATGTGTTTTGAGTCCTCCCGTGATATCACAGTGTTGCCACCACCTGCAGTACCCAGTGCCGCGCTCGGTAGGGTGAAGGTTGCATTGGGAACGTCTTGAAGCACCGTGCCTAGCCATTTGTAGGGCTGTAGGCTGGCAAGCATCACCTCAATTTTGTTAGTGTGCGCTTGAACCAAATTGATTTGATCTTGAGAAAGCACTGCCCGCACTTGCGGGGATGAGTCGTAGGTAATTATTCCAAAGACTTCCCCTTGTGTTAAATAGCTGCCTAACAGGCGGTATTTCTTGAGGGATCGATAAGTTCCACTACTTGGTGCCAATACTTGCAGAGAAGCTATTTGTGTCGTCAGGTATTGAATATGAGCTTTTGTTACTTCTATTTCCTTAGCGTATTTTTGAACTTCCGTCCGGCTTTCTAACCATGCACTTTGATATTGCGTTTCATGTATTTTAAGCATTAACTTTTGAGTGCTTAAATCGGCTTTTAAATCCGGGTTGCTAATAGAGATCAATAGTTGCCCTTTTTTAACCGTTGCCCCATTTTTAACGTGTGTTTGAATCACAATGCCGCCACCTTCCGTTCGAACGCGTGCATCGTCGGGTATCCATACCACACCTTCGGTGGTGGTGGAGTGTGGAATGGGAACAAAGAACAAAGCAGTAACCACTAAGCCGGTAATAAAAGCAAAACGAAGGTTTGGCGTTAAGCGATTGCTAAAAAGGTCCGGAGACAACCACAAGTATCGAAGCCAATAAAGCAGAGGGACTCCCAGCTGGGCAAT
>CAYZQH010000207.1:0-5721 GCA_964480055.1 uncultured Cellvibrionaceae bacterium | reverse complement strand
AGAGCGGCGATAGTACTCTAGCTGGGGTGGGTTTTCCATGAACGGTGGAACAAAGTGTCAGTTATGAGTTGACGCCATCGCGCTGACCGAAGGTATGCGCAGTGTGGGGATTAGCGTTTTAGGTAATGGATAGTGGACTGATCGCGCAACATTTGCTGCACTCTGTTCTGGGGTAATGTCTCTTTGTGGTTCGGCCATCATCTCGTAGCCCACCATAAACTTTTTGACCGCGGCAGAGCGTAGCAGTGGGGGGTAAAAGTGCATATGCCAGTGCCAGTGGCTTTGGTCTTCCTCGTTAAAGGGGGCTTGGTGAATACCGGCAGAATAGGGGAAGGACGTATTAAAAAGGTTATCGTATTTGGTGGTGGTGTCTTTCAGTATTTGCGCAAAATCTGCAGTTTGCGCGCTGGTTAAGTTTAAAATATTAGGCGCGCTTACTTTGGGCAGTAGCAAAGTTTCAAATGGCCAGGTGGCCCAAAAGGGCACCAGCGTAACAAAGTGTTTGCTCTCAACCACTATGCGGGTTTGGTTGTTTAACTCTTTGGTGACGTAGTCTTCCAGTAGCCGAGTTTTATATTGGTTCAAATAGTTTTGTTGATGCAGATGTTCTTTTTGAACTTCTTGGGGGATAGATTGTTGCGCCCAAATTTGTCCGTGTGGGTGAGGGTTGCTGCAACCCATTACGCTGCCTTTGTTTTCAAAAATTTGTATGTTTTGAATAAAAGGTTCTTCGCTTAAGGTGCGAGTCTCGGTTTGCCAAGTTTTAATCACTTGCTCAAGTTCGGCCACGGTTAATTGTGGCAGCGTTAAGCTGTGGTTTGGAGAGAAGCAAATGACGCGGCAGATGCCACATTCACTTTTTGCTTGAAATAGCGGGTCGCTTTCGGCGCCTTGCGGAACATCGCGCGTGAGCGCGCTAAAGTCGTTAGTGAACACATAGGGCGTTGTGTAGCTTGGGTTTGTTTCACCCCCCATGCGTTGGTTACCTGGGCACAAGTAACAGTCTGGGTCATATTCAACACTTTGGACTTGGGATGGTGCTTCTTCTTGGCCTTGCCAAGGGCGTTTTGCGCGATGCGGAGATACCAATATCCATTCGCCGGTGAGCGGGTTAAAACGGCGGTGGCTGTGATCTTCTAATTTAAATGTGCTCATAATTTAATGGGTGGATCGTTTATTGGTTTTTGGCGTGTGACAGAGCAGCGCTTAAAGACCACTGGTGCCATTACTTAGTTGTGTAACAATAATATTAGGGGCCAGATTGTTAGGGGCGTAGTATTGCTGTGTGACCGCTTCCGTAAAACTCGGTATTGCGTCTTTTTGCACAATATTTAGCGTACACCCACCAAACCCTCCACCCATCATACGTGCGCCCAGTACCCCCTCAACGGTGTGTGCAATGTCAACCAGTTGGTCTAGCTCTTGGCAACTGACTTTGTATAAGGCGCTTAACCCTTCATGGGTGGCATACATCAGTTGCCCCAGGGTAGTTAGTTGGTTTTTTTTAAGTGCTTGGCAGGCTTGGTTTACTCGGGCGTTTTCTTCTATTACGTAAGTGCAGCGGTTGTATTCCTCACAACTCAAATTTGCCTTAATGCTGTGCAGCTGCGCCAAATTAGCGTCGCGTAGTGCATGAATGGTGTTGCCACATTTGTGTTGCAATGCTCTTACGCCCTGCACACATTCTTCGCGCCGTTGGTTATAAGCGGACTCTGCCAATGAATGTTTTACACCCGTGTCACACAGTACCAGCGCGTGGCCATTTAGGTTAAGGGTGTGAAACGTGTGAGTGAGTGCGCGGCAATCTAATCTCAATACTTGATTAGCTTTACCGTGCAGTACGGCGTATTGATCCATTATGCCGCATTTTACGCCTGCGTATTCGTGCTCTGCGGATTGGGCCATTTGGGCCATGGTGGTGCGGCTCAAGCCTAAATCGAGTAGCTGATTGAGCGCAAATAACAGCCCGCACTCAATGGCCGCAGAGGAGGATACGCCTGCGCCAATGGGAATGTTACTGCCAAACACTAAGTTAAACCCGGGCACCTTTTGCCCCAGTTTTTCTATTTGAGCAACAACGCCCAATAGATAGTTGGCCCAGGCTTGGTCGCAAGGTGCGCAATTGTTGGCCACATATTGAGCATCTAGATCCAAGCTGGTCAGCTGGTATTTGTCTTGCTTATTCAAGTCAATGGCAAACACCGCTTCTTTATCAATGGCACCGGGTAAAACAAACCCGTCATTATAATCTGTGTGCTCACCAAGAATATTGATACGCCCAGGGGAGCGAAATAGGTAGGGCGTAGTACTGAATAATTGTTGGTACCGTTGATGAACTTTTTGGGCGAGTGGGTTGGTCATTGATGGTGCTTATATTGGCTGGGAAAGGCCTAATGGTAATGTAACCGATCTTCAAAGGCCATGCTCTGGGTGGGTAAGTTTAACCATGCCAAAGAAATTAGCCTGATTATATGGGCTAAACTCAATAGGCGCATAAAAAACGCAATGCAATCGGTTTCATTGGCCTGCAAGCACTAGAATACTGGCATTAGGTTTGCAAAAATAACGCCGCGCGCGCATTGGCATTACTCAGGTTAAGTGTGTCATTACACTGTCGTAAGGCATTAATAGTTAGAGGTTAATAGAGAAACGTTATGGAAATGATTAAAACCCTTGGCGAATTTATCGTCGATAAGCAAGCCGAATACCCAGGCGCCAGTGGTGAGCTGTCCTCCTTATTTGCTTCTATTCGTTTGGCTTCAAAGATTGTGCATCGTGAAATTAATAAAGCGGGCCTTGCCGATATTACAGGCGCTGCGGGCGCGGAGAATATTCAAGGGGAAAGCCAGCAAAAGTTGGATGTATACGCTAACGAGAGGTTTAAAACCGCACTGGCCGCGCGCGGTGTTGTATGTGGTTTGGCCTCTGAAGAAGAAGATGACTTTGTACGCTTTGATGGGGATAAAAATTTAGATGGCAAATATGTGGTGTTAATTGACCCATTAGACGGGTCTTCCAATATTGACGTAAACGTTTCTGTGGGGACCATATTTTCCATTTATCGTAGAGTTTCCTCAAAGGGCACCCCCGTTACACCCGAAGATTTTTTGCAAAAGGGCACAGAGCAAGTGGCTGCGGGGTATGTGGTGTATGGTTCTTCCACCATGATGGTGTTTTCTACCGGCAATGGTGTGAACGGCTTTACCTATGACCCTTCTGTGGGCTTATTTTGTTTGTCGCACCCGAATATGACCTTCCCTAAAGAGGGTGTTATTTATTCCATTAATGAAGGCAATTACATTCGCTTTCCGCCTGGCGTAAAAAAGTTTATTAAATACTGCCAGGAAGAAGACGCTGCCTCTGGCAGGCCTTATACCTCTCGTTATATTGGGTCTTTGGTGTCGGACTTTCACCGGAATTTAATTAAAGGGGGGATCTATTTGTACCCTAATACCAGCGCCTACCCTACGGGTAAATTACGTTTGCTGTATGAGTGCAACCCAATAGCGTTTTTGGCAGAGCAAGCAGGCGGCAAAGCATTAACTGACGTGGGTAAACGCATTTTAGAAATTCAACCCACGCAGTTGCACCAGCGTTGCCCGGTGTATGTTGGGTCTAAGGAAATGGTTGATAAACTAGAAGTGATTATGCAAGAGCATCAGTAGGGCACCTCTAAAAATACCTATATTTAGAAGTGCCCTATATTTAGAGGTGACAAGTAATCGTTTTATATATAACGGTTAATAATGTTTTCGTACAATTCTTGGCGGCCACTGGTTTGAGCTGGCTCGCCGCCTTTGTTGCCAATATCTGCCAAGGCTTCTAGGGTTAATTTCCCGGTTTCAAAGTCGGCGCCTACGCCTGAATCAAATGTGGCGTAGCGTTCTTTACGCATTTGTTCCAGAGGCGAGTTGGCTAAGAGTTTTTCAGCAATAATGGCTGCGCGTGCAAAGATGTCCATACCACCCACGTGACCGTAAAATAAATCAATACCATCTGTAGAGTTACGGCGAGCTTTTGCATCAAAATTGACCCCGCCACCGGAAAAACCACCCGCACGTAAAATGATCAGCATCATTTCTATGGTTTCGTTTAAATTGTAGGGGAACTGGTCAGTGTCCCATTGGTTTTGGTAGTCACCACGGTTAGCATCAATGCTGCCTAGCATGCCGGCATCTGCCGCTGTTTGTAGTTCGTGCTCCATGGTGTGGCCAGCCAAAGTGGCGTGGTTGGTTTCGATATTTAATTTGAAATCTTTATCTAAACCGTGGGCACGTAAAAACCCAATAACGGTTGAACTGTCAAAGTCATATTGATGTTTTGACGGCTCCATGGGTTTAGGCTCAATAAAAAAAGTACCCTTAAAACCTTGGCCACGGGCGTAATCGCGTGCCATGGTTAAAAATTGCGCCAGGTGATCTTGCTCGCGCTTCATATCCGTATTTAGCAGGCTCATGTAACCCTCGCGGCCACCCCAAAATACGTAGTTTTCCCCGTTTAGTGCAATGGTTGCATCCAAGGCGTCTTTTAATTGCGCACCAGCATGGGCAACCACGTTAAAGTCGGGGTTGGTGGAGGCACCATTCATATAACGCGGGTTAGAAAATAAGTTAGCTGTCCCCCACAATAATTTCATACCAGATTGTGCCATTTTTTCTTTGGCATACTCGGTGATGGTTGCAATGCGGTCACTGGTTTCGGCGCGGCTTGCGCCTTCTTCCACTAAGTCAATATCGTGAAAACAATAATAAGGTGTGCCCAGTTTGGTGAATAATTCAAATGCGGCATCCATTTTTGCGCGTGCGCGGCTAATGGCGTCAGGGCCTTCTAGCCATTCACGCTTTTGAGTGCCGGGGCCAAAAGGGTCGCCGCCGGTGCCACAAAATGTGTGCCAGTAGCAGGTGGCGAACCTAAAAAAGTCCTTCATGGGTTTGCCAGCAATAAGGCGGTTTTCGTCATAAAAACGAAAGGCTAAGGGGTTGTCAGATTCGGGCCCCTCATATTGAATTTTATCAATGCCAGGAAAGTATTCTTTATCACCGAGTGTGACAGTCATGATGTGGTCCTTTGTTTTGATTAAGCGATATTATTAAATTTATACTGCATTGTTGTTGCGGAGTTTAACTTAGCTGTTGCAGCGCCTGAAACTGTAATTGTTGGCGCCAAACGCGGTAACTGGCTTGGTATTGCTCAGCGTCTGAATTAGGCTCTATGGTTTGTAACACTTGCAATTGAGTAAAAGCTTCATGCGCTGTGTTGTAATACCCGTGCCCGAGGGCAGCACCGCGGGCAGCACCTTCTGCGCCATCGGTGTTGTATAACTCTACCGTTGTGCCTGTCGTGTTGGCAAAGGCTTGTGCAAACAGTGGGCTTAAAAACATATTGCTTTTACCTGCTTTAACGGTGGTGCACTCTACCCCCAGTGTTTTAAGCACGTCAAACCCAGTATTGAGCGCAAATACTATGCCCTCTTGTGTGGCTCTTATCCAGTGCCCTAAGCCATGGCGGTTGTAATCTAACCCGGCAATTTGTGCGCCTAAGTTCTTGTTTTGCAATAAGCGCTCTGCACCATTACCGAAGGGCAATACCGATAGCCCTTCGGCGCCAATAGGCGTGGACTCGGCCAGTTGGTTTAAGGTGTTGTAATCGGCGTTTGCTCCGCCAGCGCTTAAAGTTTGCCGTAACCAGCTGTAGGCGCGGCCAGTTCCGTTAACGCATGCA
>CAYZQH010000206.1:0-5747 GCA_964480055.1 uncultured Cellvibrionaceae bacterium | reverse complement strand
ACATTACTGTTTAGGTTTAATACCCGTTGTACGAATGCTTCATCACCACTAATCAGCGCAAAGGGGCGGTCGTAGCTTTCGCAATCTTTGGTGGCAACACTCAATATAATACATTCGGCTGCGGCAATTTGTTCATCCGTGGGGGCCGGCTCGTATTCAAAATGCTCAAACGTTTGGGTGAAGGCTTTGAGTTGCGTGATTTGATCGTAGCCTTTTACATAAGACGAGCCCCCACCAATAATTTTCTCTGCAATGGGCTCGCCCAGGCCTAATATTTTGGTGCTGGGCTTTAACGGTAAGGTGCCGTTGTTTTTTAAAAGCACCGTGCCTTCTAAGGCTGTTTGAAAGGCCACTTGTTCATGACGTTTAAAATCTGCATCCGTCATGGGGGTGGGTTTTTTATCAAAGGCGTCAATGGCTTTTAATGCGCTTAATACACTGCAAACCATGCGGTTAATGGCCGCCTCTGTGAGTGTGCCATTTTTAACTAAGGCCAATGTATTGGCTGTGGCTTCTACGGCAGGCATTTCTATGTCTTGCCCTGAATTTACGGTTTTTTGGCCATCAAAAATAGACCACCAATCGCTCATAACCATCCATTGGAAGCCCAGGGTTTTTCTCAGTAATTGATTAATAACGTAGTCGCTTTGGCCGGCCCATTCGCCGTTGACCAAGTTGTAAGCGGTCATCACTGCCAAAGCACCGGCTTCTATGCCGGCTTTAAATGCGGGCATATAAATTTCGTGCAGGGTGCGCTCGTTTAAAACAGAATTACTTTTTCTGCGAAAGTAATCCGTATTATTGGCCACAAAGTGTTTCAGTGTTGCGGCCGTACCGGTATTTTGAACGGCTTCTACATAGGTGCGTACATGCTCTGAAATAAGATGTGGGTCTTCGCCAAAATATTCAAAATTTCGCCCGCATTGAGAAATGCGATATAAATTAAAACCTGGCCCCAACAATACGCCAATGCCATTGGCGTTACATTGCTCGCCAATACTGGTGGCAAATGCCTGGGTAAGCTCGGTATTCCAGGTGGCGGATAACTGAATGGGGGCAGGGAATGCGGTGGATTTTTGTAAGGGGTTTTTATAGGTGTGTTCCAAAAAGCGGTCGCGTACAACCACGCCTGCGGTAGCATCAGAAAATAAAACCGACGGTAAGTTCAAACGAGGGATTGCCTTGGTGTAAAAACCACGGGTGCCACCTAAATAATCGCACTTCTCTTCTAACGTCATTTGAGCAACAAGGTCTTTTGCCCAAGTGTGTGCGTTTTGATAACTCAAAATAGTGGTCTTAGACATAGCTACAGCCTTTTGTTGATCCACTTTGTAACGGTATGGGTGTCGCTACAAGGGGGAGAATGATTAATTTCTGGCTATTTGAGCATCACTCGAAAAGCACGGAAATTCAAAGGAGGCGATTCTACTTGATATTAACGCTTGCGTCAGCGAGTACGTATTGACTTTGCGGATTCTATTGTGCTGTATTGATATTTTATTAAGCGAAAAATGCAGGCATAAAAAAAGCCCCAAATTATGGGGCCAATTATAGGAGACTTACTGAGAGCGCTTTCGCGCTAAACACATGACTAATCTACAAAGTAGAAAATTCTTGGGCTCTCACCTGTCCAGAGGTGAGTTGAGTGTATGCTTACAGCATGTCAAGGACTGCGAGACCTTACAGCGACCATCTAGCACAACACTCACAAAGTTAGCAGTGCGGCGAGCAATAATGCGACTACTCAGGAAGACAGCTCAACATCCTCACCGTTACTGCTCACCGCCGCTGCTATTCATTAGTTTAGTTGCTGTTTGGCTTTTGTTAAGTCCTTGCAGCTAAATATAAAATACTAGGTTTTTGCAATTTCCAAACCCTTTGGAATATGACGCCGTTTCTCTGCGATAGGCGGGAATTTTTGTGGACTACGTCTTCCATTTAATAAGCCAATGCGCAAGAAGTTAAACACCTTATGCGAATATTTTATAGGAAAAGCGCCAACTGCCGGATGCCTATTTTGTGCCTTGCAGCGGGGGTTACTGGCAGTTAACGCCCGCTTTATCGGCCATGTTAGGTTCTATACGCACATTAGCAATATCCACCTCTAAGGCGCCTTCTGTTTGTAGTCCAAATACTTGGCGGGCGGTGGCTAGAAAGGCCGGGTCATTAAAGCAGTTGAGGGCTACCGATAAACTGTTCCAGTCGTTGACCGGGGAGGTATTAACCAATGTGGTTAAATCCACTGTGCGTACAGCGTCCGTTTTACGGTTGTTGGCCATCGCAAAATAAATGGGTTTGTTGGAAGGTTTGAGTAAGCGTGCGTCAAACACTATTGCGCCGCCTTGTGCATTCCAATCGTTAAAGTCGCGGTAGGCTCCGGGGTTAAAGAGCGCTAAGGTCGCTTCACCATCCCCGCTCCAGCGCCCCCCTAACGAGTCACCTTGGGTTTCTTTATCTGCTTCAATAACGGTTAGAGCGGTGTTTTTGGCTAAGCCAGATAAATACCGCACCGGGGTTTTGCCTGGCGCTTGCAAGTGCACCTCCCAGGGGGAAACTGCAGTGCCCACAAAGAAAGGGTCCGTTTGACTGGCGTTTAGCTCACTCAAAGAGAACGCCGCAGGCAGTGCAGCTAAGTTAGAGCTGGCCGAATAATCCAACCCGTAGCCAACTTTAAATAGTGGCGCATAGTCGCTTTGCTCTGGGTTAAGGGGGGATTGAGCTGGGTCTTTTGGCCAAGAGAATGGTAAGCGCCCAGTAAAGTCATAAGCCGCCTTACCCGAGGGGTGGGTAAACAACAGTTGAGCCAAACCGTCGCCTTCGGTGCCCGGCAGCCAAGCGGCCACAAAGGCATCTGCCGCGTTTAGCTCGCGGTTCACCCACATGGCGCGGCCACTCATAAAAATGCCTACGGTTTTAATGCCTTGCTTTTGCAAACGCTCTAAAATTTCTGCGCCCTCCGGGTATTTGGCTTGAAATGCCAGGTGCGGCATATCGCCTTGCCACTCGGCATAGGGCGGCTCGCCAAACGCTACAATGGCCACATCAGGCTTGGTTTTATAAGTGCCCGTTTCAGAAAGCTCTACGCTACCACCGGCGGCAGTCACTGCACGCTCTACCCCCTGGAAGATTGAGGTGGCATTAGGGAAGTCTTTGTTGGTGGTATCGGTAGACTGCCATGAGATGGTCCAGCCGCCGTTTTGCATGGGAATGTTATGCGCGCCAGGGCCCGTGACCAAGACTTTTTGTTTTGGGTGCAGTGGCAAGGTGTTTTGATTATTTTTAAGTAACACGGCCGATTCACGCACCGCTTGGCGCGCCACCATTTTTGTTTTATCGCCGTTAAGCCACTGTGTTTGGCCTGCCAGTGAGCGTTTGGACGGCTTGGGTGCGGTAAAAAGCCCCGCGCGAATCTTAACTTGTAGTATGCGGCTGGTGGCGTCATCAATGCGTGCTTGCGTAATGCGTCCGGCTTCTACGTCGGCCACTGTTTTATCAATAAACGCCTTCCAATCATTGGGCACCATAAACATGTCTACACCGGCATTGACCGCTTGTGGGCAGTGGTCGTTGCTGCATCCGTCTACCAATGCATGGCTATTCCAGTCGCCAATCACAAAGCCTTCAAACCCCATTTGTCCTTTCAGTACAGTGTTGAGTAGGTAGTCGTGACCGTGTAAGCGCAGGCCCTGCCAGCTATTGTGAGACGCCATGATGGTGAGCACCCCCGCCTCAATGGCGGCTTGATAGCCTGGGGCGTGCAGTGCGGCCAATTCAGCTTCACTGGCTTTGGTGTCGCCGCGGTCAATACCGCCTTCCGTGCCGCCGTCGCCAATAAAGTGCTTGGCAGTTGCTACGATGTGGTCACGCTGTAATAGGCCTGTGTCGCTCACTTCGCCTTGATACCCCAAGATACTGGCTGCGCCTACGCGGGCGACCAGGCCAGGTTGCTCGGCAAAACTCTCATAAGTACGGCCCCAACGATCGTCACGTACCACTGACACTGAGGGAGAAAAAGTCCAATCAAAGCCTGTGGCAATCACTTGTTTGGCCGTTATTTCACTTACAGTTTTCACAAGTGCCAGGTTATTGGTCGCGCCTAACCCAATATTGTGTGGGAAGAGGGTAGCGCCATAAATTTTGTTGTGGCCGTGGACGGCATCCACGCCCCACATTAAAGGGATGCCCAGTGCTGTGGTGTCTGCCGCTGCGTGGTATTTATCTAGCTGTGCAAGCCACTGGTCTGCGGTGGCGGTTTTGTCACCATTTAAGAATGCGCCGCCACCCACAAGCACAGAGCCAATTTGGTATTTGTGGACTTCATCGGGCGTAATTGAGTCGATGTTTGCCTGCGTCATTTGCGCTACTTTTTGGCGTAAGCTCATTTTGGCCAATATGGCGTTGGCTTTGGCGCCAACCATAGTGCGGTTTTCTTTGCTAAAGGGGGACTGCGCCTTTGGCCAGGCAACGGTCGAGGTGGGCGCCACGGTGCTGACGCCGTTGGGTTTAACGGTGTCATTTTTAGGGCCGCAAGCACTGAGCGTTACCAAGGCGCCCAAAAGGCAAGCGGCTGTCAATGAGCCGAGGGCGCAGTGGGTTTTAGCAAATGTTTTGAATGGCACAGAATACCTCCGGCGGTGTGACCGCGTGTTATTAGTATGTAACCGATACGCATTCTACCTAAACCGGGTAAAAGGTGTTGTACGTTTTAAGCGCAGGGTACGTATATGCAGCAAAGATGAAGCTTACCAGAATGCGTTATGGCGCAAAGGTCTAAAGCACGGTGCTGGGTGCGGCTAGGCTTTTAGGCATGACTGCTCAAAAAGTGACTGCTTTACCTTCATCCTCCCATTGGCTAACGAAAGCGGCGGTAGTATTTAAAAGTACAGCACGCGTGTGCAGTGGAGTTTTATTCGCAATTTTACTGGGGTTGAGCTTGCCAAGCTTAGCGCTGGACCGTGCCTCTTCTTTGCAATTTGTACCGGCGGCTCACAGCGCGAATGCAAACTACCGTTTGAAGCCTGCCGAGCTTTCGGCTTTGTCGGCATTGGCTTTATCCAGTGAGGCGCAGAGCATCAAGCAGCTATTGGTGGCTCGGTATCGACCGGCCGGTGGCGCGCCTCAAATGGACGGGGTATTCGTACATTTGTCGGCTTATTACGCTCAGTTTGCAGAGGTGCGAGCGCTATTTGAAGTGCTGAGTCGTAAGCCGTGGGTGCTGGAATACGCTGCTAACACGCACGAGACCGTGATGGTGCGCTCGCGCAGCCAGGTGAAGTCGGTGACGGTTCGGTTTGACCCCACCATGGGCGCGCAAGTTAAATTTCAGAGGCGATGCGGGCAAAAGCGCGCACATTGCTTTGCTTCCCCGGCCGATGTGCTTTTGCATGAGCTGTTGCATGTGAAAGCGCATTCGGTGCTGTTTTCAGAGGTCGGTGGCGCCATTAGTGGCATGTACCCGTATCAACACGAGTACCAAACCTTAGACCAAGAAAACGCTCTGTATTTGTCTATGCAGCGCATTGACGGCCGCGCAAGACCTATTCGCAAAGACCATCAGGGTAAAACCGTGGGCCTTAGTTGTGTGACCTGTGTTCACTAAATTGATAATTAAGTGCGCCAACCCGATCGTTACTTAGCCCATATCAAACATTGAGTCTTCTACATAATAAAAACTAAACTTGCGGGATGGCTTGGCGTATCTGTCATTCTTAGTTGTTGCGAATTCTTATTATTTAATAAGTATTGCG
>CAYZQH010000205.1:0-5752 GCA_964480055.1 uncultured Cellvibrionaceae bacterium | reverse complement strand
CACCACGCGTACTGATATATTTCACAACTGAACCTATGAGTTAATGAGTTTTCATCTTGAAACCGCTTTCATGCAGGTTCAATTTGATTGTGCACACTATAAATTAAAGCGCTTCAACACGAATTTTTACAACCTTTCCACGAATCGAGCTTAAAGCTTCAATTTGAACAATGGCAATATTCATGTTTTTTTCCAACACCTTGTTGGTGAGTAATATTACAGGGACGTCACTTTCATCCTGGGATGGTTGCTTTTGAATCAGCGCCTCGATACTGATACCTGCATCGCTCAGAATTTGCGTGATTTTTGAAAGCACTCCTGGCTTATCTTCGGCAGACATTCGCAGGTAGTAACCAGTCTCTACCTCATCCATGGGTAGTATTCTATACAGGGATAATTGCTCGGTTTGAGACCCTAAATGCGCTACACGACTAGATGGCTCTGATTCAAACGCACGGCATAAATCTACAATATCCGCCACCACAGCAGACGCTGTCGGCTCTGCTCCGGCCCCTGGGCCATAATATAAAGTGGGGCCAACGGCATCGCCCTTAACTACCACAGCATTAAGGACGCCGTCCACGTTGGCAATTAAACGGCGCTCAGGGATTAATGTGGGGTGCACACGTAATTCGATGCCTTGCTCATGCTTGCGAGCAAGGCCTAAATGCTTAATGCGGTACCCCAACTCACCGGCATAGGAGACATCCGCCGCAGAAATAGCTGAAATACCTTCGCAAAATACTTTATCAAACTGCAATGGCATACCAAACGCCAAAGACGCTAAAATCACCAACTTATGAGCGGCATCTATGCCTTCCACATCAAACGTTGGGTCGGCTTCGGCGTAGCCTAACGCCTGCGCTTCTTTTAATACATCCTCAAATGCTCGGCCTTTATCGCGCATTTCGGTCAGAATGAAATTGCCTGTACCGTTGATAATACCCGCTAACCACTCAATTTGGTTTGCAGATAGCCCCTCTCGCAACGCTTTAATAATTGGAATACCGCCTGCCACTGCCGCCTCATAGGCAATGCTTACACCCTTTTGCTCTGCTTTGCTAAAAAGCTCGTTGCCAAACTCAGCAATCAACGCTTTATTTGCAGTAACCACATGCTTGCCGTTATCTATGGCTGTTTCAACCAACTCTTTTGCTACAGTAGTGCCACCAATTAGCTCAACAACAATATCTACGTCTGGGTTTTTTGCTACATCAAAAATATCACGTGTAACATCTACATGCGTTAAATCACACGCAGGGTTATCGCGACGCGCCCCCACCTGCTTAATTCGGACTTCACAACCAGCACGAGCATTAATTTGCTCTTGGTTTCTGGTAAGAACGTTCAATGTGCCGCTACCGACGGTACCCAAGCCACAAAGGCCAATATTGACAGGTTTCAAAACCAACCCCTTTTAAAAAAATTACATGCCACAAAATAACAGGTCTGATGACCTTTTAAGCTTAACAATGAAGCTCAAACAACTGCAGGCCTCACAGATGACGTCTCTGCACTTACGTACACCCTAAAGACCCTCTGGCTTGCCTAGTAAAAATCACCGCAACCATACTGACCCCCCTATGGGCTGTCAATGGCGCTGGTCTTTAAACCCAATGGCCAAGTTACCGTTGGTTTTTTTAGCCCATAAAAAAAGCCCAACCAACTTTCGCTGATTGGGCTTTTTAGCTAATCTGTCTTACAGATCAAGCATTTGCTTCAATCGGCTTGGCTCGACATACCCACCAATAAGCTCTCCGTCTTCAAAGACGAGCGCTGGGGTACCAGAAAGCCCTATCTCTTGCCCAATTTGAAATTGATTGGCCACTGGGTTATCTGCACACACATTCTCGGGGATGTCTTGACGCTTCTTAAGCTTGGTCAAAGCGCCTTGGCGGTCTTTAGCGCACCAAGCAGAGGCAATTTTTTTGTATGAACGCGAGTTAATCCCCGCGCGCGGGTACGCCAAATAGCGCACTTCAATGCCCATTTTATTGTACTCCGGCACATCCGCGTGAAGCTTTTGACAGTAACCACAATCCACGTCCGTAAACACATACATCACTTTCTTCACGTCCCCTTCAGGAGAAAAGGCAATGGTGTCTTTCTTGTCAATTGATGCGATGGCTCTTGCGCGATCGCCATTACGCTCTTGATCGGTTAGATTCACGATATTCCCGGGTGATACCTGATAGATATCCCCTGCGATAAAGTACTTCCCGTCAGCGGTGACATAAACATGCGGGCCGCCTTCGATGCTGGCTTTATACATACCCGGAATAGCAGCAGGCTGAACATCAGAGACAATCACGCCCTGCTTGCCTGACTGTAAGCTGGTAATAATGGCCTTCTTCGCTTTCTCTAGCTCAGATTTTTCGGTCGATTGCGCGTGTACACCATGGGCAGCTGCCATGATTGCGCAACTTGTTAACACGGAATAAAACAGTTTCATAATCATTTCCTAATTCTTAGCCAAAGCTACCAAAAGCGGGTTATTAACCTTTGGTTATTCATTTGTGGTTGCTAATTTTGTGTGACAGCCCACCCAGCCATAAGTTCAAGGGCAAAGCCCTCTCGTGCACAGCCGGCCACCTGGATTACGTTATACCATACCCACCTAAAAAGCTTTGCGTACAAACCCACGCTCTGCGGGTTTATTGGCTCAAACGGGCAAAGCACAAACACAGAAGGCGCCACGAGGTTTACGCTGCCCTAAAACACCAAAAGCGGCCGAAGCCGCTTTTGGTGTACTAATTTGCTTTTAGTTAAGCTTTTCTTTGATACGTGCAGCCCTACCAGTAAGCTCTCGCAAGTAGTATAGCTTGGCTTGGCGAACATCACCGCGTCGTTTCACTTTAATGCTGGCCACTTGAGGGCTGTGTGTCTGGAACGTACGCTCAACACCCACACCATGAGACATTTTGCGAACAGTAAAGGCCGAGTTTAGGCCGCGATTACGCACACCAATAACAACGCCTTCGTACGCCTGCAAACGCTCACGATCACCTTCAATTACTCGTACCTGAACAACCACTGTATCACCAGGGGCAAACTCAGGAACGTCCTGCTTGAGCTGTTCACTTTCCAGCTGCTGAATGATTTTGTTCTTAGAACTCATAGCTTGCTCCCAAAAACTTAGACTTAAGCCCGTTTTTTAAAACTGTTAATCACAAATTTTTAAACACACCTGACTACCAGGCGTGCTTACACTCACGCTTTATTGTGCTCTGCTTTGTACAAAGCCAACAAATCTAAATCGCTTTGATCAGTACAAAGCTCTGCAAATATGTCTGGTCGCCGCATCGCTGTACGACCTAACGCCTGCTGACGCCGCCAATTTGCTATTTTTTTATGGTCGCCCGACATTAACACTTCGGGTACGGGCTCACCATTGTATATCTCTGGCCTAGTGTAGTGCGGGCAATCCAACAATCCATCGCTGAATGAATCCTGCTCGGCGGACTGTGGCGCGCCCAACGCGCCAGGCAATAATCGAGTCATTGCATCTATAAGCACCATAGCCGGTAGCTCACCACCACTTAACACGTAATCACCAACGGAGCATTCGGTATCCACATATTTGTGAATAAAGCGCTCATCTACGCCCTCATACCGGCCTGCAATTAATATGAGCTGCCGCTCCAGCCCCGCCCAAGCTTGCACTGTTGCCTGCTTGATTGGCTGACCCTGAGGTGACATATAAACCACCTTTGGCTGCGCTCCATCATCTACGGCTAACTGCAGTAACCAAGCCTTGGCTGCCAGCAACGCCTCTTCTAACGGTGCTATTTTCATCACCATTCCGGGGCCACCGCCATAGGGGCGATCATCCACCGTGCGGTGACGATCTTGGGTATAGTCACGCGGATTAAAGCTCCGCACATTCACCAAGGCCGCGTCGCCGCTTATTGCCTTGCCTGTAACACCATACCGGGTAACTGCTTCAAACATCTCTGGAAACAATGTGATGACCGCAATATCCACATAGCCTCCGCAACGTTTACAACGGGCTCTTTCGGCCCTTTAAAACTCTGGGTCCCAGTCTACTTCTATGACCTTAGACTCGATATCCACTTTTGACACAAAAGTGCCTGGCACATAGGGGATCAAACGCTCTCTGCGATCTAGGCTGTCCACGTCCGATGCATTGGCCTTTACCACTAACACATCATTTGCACCGGTCTCCATTAGACCCTTAACTTGGCCTAACTTTACTTTTTGATCACCACTTAGGGTGACCACATCTAGCCCAATCAGCTGATGCCAATAAAATTCTTCACCCTCTAACGAGGGTAAGGCCGCAGTTTCAACTTCAAGCTGTAAGCCCTTTAAAGCCTCTGCTGCTTCACGGTCGTTGACGCCTTCAAGCCTAACCACAATACCTTGTGGCCGAACACTCGCTTCAATTACGCTTAAAGTCGTCTCTTTACCCGAACCACCATGTCCGTTACGGGCAAGCTGCTGTATCGCAGTGCTGCCTGAAGGCTGGCTTTTTGCCACTGCGTACCAAGGAGAGTACGACAGCATGTTCTCTTTTGGCTGAGTAAACGACTTTACCTTTACCCAACCTTTCACACCAAAAGCGCCAGCAACGTAGCCAACAACAATTCGGCCACTACTTAGCTCTAGTGCGGACACCAGTTAAGCAGCAGCCGCTGCTGCCTTACTTGCGTCTTTAGCCAAGCGCTTAACGCGCTCTGAAAGTTGTGCACCCTGGCCAACCCAGTGCTCCAAACGCTCAGAATCCAAGCGAATACGCTCTTCTTGACCGCGCGCAACAGGGTTAAAAAAACCAATACGCTCGATGAAAGCACCGTCGCGCTTATTACGGCTGTCAGTTACCACAAAGTGATAGAAAGGACGCTTTTTAGAGCCACCACGTGACAATCTAATGGTTACCATGAGTCTGTTTATCCCACAAATGTGTAAATTAAATTCGTTTTCTTGCCGGTTGCACGCAATGTGCGGCAAACCAGGCCAATCCACCAGCCATGTTAAGCACCTTCAAGCGTTATAACAGACGGCATTTAGCGTCCATTTGGCCTGGGGGCTGCGAAAGGCGGCGTATTCTAATCGAAAGGCTTGATCATGTATAGGCTTAAGCCGACTGAATAGATCAAATTAACCAAAC
The DNA here is from genome assembly GCA_964480055.1 of uncultured Cellvibrionaceae bacterium. Lineage (GTDB taxonomy): Bacteria > Pseudomonadota > Gammaproteobacteria > Pseudomonadales > Cellvibrionaceae > CAYZQH01. Next base: position 621 of record CAYZQH010000205.1, on the reverse strand, counting down.
TATTGCAAAACGGCCGCTATTCACTCCCGTGGGAATCGGCACAAGGCATAGCCATGACCGAAGAGGCAGCCCAAACTCTATGCAGACTAGGGGTGAAATACATAAAGGCGATCGACTACTGCCCCATACCCGGCGGCAAGCCGCCCCCACCGCCACCCATCATGCCTGACAGGCCCCGCATCATATTATTCATGCCACCACCTTTGAGCTTTTTCATCATTTTGCTCATTTGCTTGTGCTGCTTTAATAAGCGATTGAGGTCTTGAATATCGGTGCCTGAACCTGCTGTAATCCTGCGCTTACGCGAGCCGTTTAAAACATCAGGGTTGCGGCGCTCTTTTGGTGTCATAGAGTTAATTAAAGCCTCCATACGCTTAAACTGCTTGCCCACATCCGCCTGCTCTGCCATTTGAGCCATATTGCCCATACCCGGTAACTTCTCCAATACCTGACCCATGCCTCCTAAGTTCTGCATTTGAGTGAGCTGATCGCGTAAATCTTCTAGGTCAAAAGTTTTACCTTTTTTAACCTTCTGAACCAGCTTTTCTGCCTTGACCTTGTCTAGTTTTTGCTCTGCCTCCTCAATTAAAGACAGAACATCGCCCATCCCCAATATTCGGC
>CAYZQH010000204.1:0-5838 GCA_964480055.1 uncultured Cellvibrionaceae bacterium | reverse complement strand
ATCTGTTTTGTGGCTTTTGGCCATTAGCATATACAAAGACGGCACCACAAATAAGGTAAATAAAGTGCCAATGGCCATGCCACCTACCAAAACCAAGCCAATGGAATTACGCGCCTCTGCGCCTGCACCAGTAACCAATACCAATGGGAAGTGCCCAGCTACCGTTGCCACTGTTGTCATTAATATTGGGCGTAGGCGGGTTAAACACGCCTCACGTACTGCGGCTAATTTTTCAGTGCCTGCCAGTTGTAGCTTATTGGCAAATTCCACCACCAAAATACCGTTTTTGGCCACCAGGCCTATCAAGGTAACTAACCCCACCTGAGAGTAAATATTCAAGGTAGTGGTCCAGCCATCCGTCCAGTAAGGCATTTGTGGGTTCGGGTTTTTAAAAAAAGTAAATATAAGTGCACCAAACATAGCCAGTGGGACAGAGCCTGCCAAAATAACAAACGGGTCTCTAAAGCTATTAAACTGGGCAGCCAAAACCAAAAAAATTAAAACAATTGCCATGGTAAATGCGGGTAAGAACTTATTCCCTTCGCGGCGCAACTGGCGAGACTCACCGGTATAATCCAAACCATAATCCGCAGGTAATATTTTTGCGGCCTCTTGCTCTAAAAAGGTTAATGCATCCGACAGGGGCACAATAGAAACACCACTGATTTTGACGGCATTCATTTGCTGAAACCGATTTAACGCACGCGGCCCGGTATTGTGCTCTATATGTGCTATTGAGCTTAGAGGAACAAGCGCGCCCTTTGGCCCGGTAATATAAACAGCCTCCAATTGCTCTGGGTTCAAGCGCTCTGACCGTTTTATTTGGGGAATAACTCGGTAGCTGCGACCGCTGATATCAAAACGGTTTACATATGCACCACCAAAATAAACCCCTAAATCCGCTGCCACTTGCTGCATGTTCAGCCCTAAATCTGCTGCTTTTTCTCGGTCGAATACTATCTCGGCTTCGGGCAAATCTACCTTAGTATCAATATTGGGCGGAAAGGCAAACTTTCCACTTTGCATGGCAGCCATCTGAATTTTATGCGCATACTCCAAAATTTTTGCAGGCTCTTCGGTGGAGGTAATCACAAACTCAACCGGAAAGTCGCCACCGCCAGGGAGCGCCGGTGGTGTAATGGGGAATAAATTAATACCGGGTATCTGACCTAGCTTTTGCGTTGCCTCTGGCATTATGTCAAACACGGTACGTTCGCGTTCATCCCAAGGCTTTAAAACCATGCCGCCAAAACCTGAGTTTGGAAAGGTTAATTGAAACGTGAATTCCGTCTCTGGGAAGCTTGAGAATATTGTGTTTGCCTGAGCAGAATAAACGCTGGCTTGCTCAATGGTAGAATTCCCTGCGCCTTCGACAATACCAAAAATAACACCTTGGTCCTCAGTAGGAGCAAGCTCTTTGACTGACACCATAAACATAGGGATGCACAACACCGAAATTAGCCCCCACACCAAATAAACCGCCGGACGGTTAGCTAAGGTTGCATCCAAAACTTTGGCATAGCGCGCCTGTAAATTATGAAATACACGTGCAGCCCACGCCGCTAACCCGGTGTCTTCCACGTCAGCTTTAATTAACTTGGCAGACATCATTGGCGAAAGCGTTAAGGCCACCACACCAGAAATAGTTACCGCGCCAGCCAAGGTAAAGGCAAATTCTCTAAATAACGAGCCGGTCAAGCCACCTTGTAAACCAATGGGTAGATACACGGCAACCAGTGTGGCGGTCATGGCAATTACCGGGCCCACCAGTTCACGCGCCCCCAAAATAGCCGCCTTTATTGGTGCTACACCTTCGCTGATATGACGCTCTACATTTTCGACTACCACAATGGCGTCGTCCACTACCAAGCCTACAGATAACACAATGGCCAATAAAGTCAGCAAATTTAGACTAAAGCCCAATACCGACATTAAAAACACTGCGCCAATTAAAGAGACAGGGATGGCAATAACAGGAATAATAACTGAGCGTAAAGACCCCAAAAATAAGAAAATCACCAACACAACGATCAATAAAGTCTCTGCTAAGGTTTTAATAACTTCATCAATAGAGCTGCTGATATATTCGGTAGAATCATAGGCAATAACGCCCTCAAGCCCTTTAGGTAAACTCGCTTGCAGGCTCTCCATTTCTTTGCTCACCAATGCCATCACATCCAAAGCATTGGCGTTAGGTAATGGCCAAATACCCATAAACATGGCTGTGGAGCCTGAATAACGAATTTCACTGTCGTAAAACTCTGACCCCAATATGACTTCTGCCACATCTTCTAACCGCACGATAGCGCCGTTATTTTCACGTAATACCAGTTGTTTAAAATCATCGACGCTAGAAACATTGGTATTGGCTGATAAGTTCACCTGAACATAGGCACCCTTGGTTTGCCCTACTGCCGCCAAATAATTATTGGACGCTAGCGCTTGGCGCACCTCGGAGGCGGAAATATTTAACGCAGCCATTGCCTTTGGCTTTAACCAAATACGCATTGCAAAGGTGCGTGCGCCTAATACTTCTGCCCGCTGTACGCCCTCTAGCGCCGCGAGCCTTGGTTGCACCACGCGAGTTAAATAGTCAGTAATTTGATTGTCTTCTAAAATGGAAGAGCTAAAGCTCAAATAGGCGGCCGCAAAAACGCTATCGGCACTTTCCACATTGATGGTGGGCACCTCGGCCTCCGGGGGTAAATCTCCACGGACTTGGTTTACTTTAGAGGTAATTTCAGACAGCGCTTTAATGGGGTCATAATTCAACTCTAACCGAACAGATATAGTTGAAAGACCTTGCGCACTAGAAGATTGAATATAGTCAATGCCATCGGCACCGGCTATGGCACGCTCTAAAGGTGTTGTGATAAAACCACGTACTAATTCGGCATTGGCGCCAATGTATGCGGTGGTTACTGTCACAACAGCATTGTCATTTCTTGGGTATTGCCGAATGGTTAAGTTATTAATGGCTTGTAGCCCGGCAATAAGAACCAGCAAGTTAACTACAACGGCCAATACTGGACGGCGTACAAAAATATCGGTAAATTTCATACTCATACCTTAAGCATCATTCACAACTGGAGCCACGCGATACTCCGGCTGCCCTTCATTTGCAACAGTGACTATTGCGCCGTTGTACAACTTAAAAACGCCCGCAGACACTACGGTCTCGCCCTCTTTAAGCCCCTTGACGATGGAAACATAATCGCCGCGGCTACGCCCTAACTGCACAAAGTGCTGCACCGCTTTTAGATGCGGTGTTCCGTCTTCGTCGGCAAGCTCCTCAATCACGAATACAGAGTCACCATAAGTTGCATGGGCAATGGCAGTTTTTGGGACAACCAAAACTTCATCGAGCTTTGGCATCACTACCTCGATGGACGCAAACATACCGGGTAACACTGATCGATGCGTATTTGAAAACTCCGCCTGCAGCTGAATACTGCGTGTTGCTGTATCAATTTGAGGGTCCAAGGCAACCACCACACCGTCGATAGTATCTTCAACAGCGTCAGTTGTAATACGTACGGTTAAACCTGGGTGTACTGCGCTCAAATGCTTTTGCGGCAACGTAAAGTTCACATACATCTGCGCTACCGACTGTAAAGAAACAATGGGCGTACCGCTGGCTAAGTTCTCCCCTACATTTACCTTCCGTAACCCAAGGTGCCCGTCAAACGGCGCAACAATGGTCTTTTTAGTGATGGTGGTTTGGATGGCGTGGGCGCTGGCAACCGCTTCTTTATGCCTAGCCGTAGCAGTATCCAACTCCGCTTTAGAGGCAGACTTCTTACGAACTAGCTCTTGCGTGCGTGTTAGCGTTGCCTTGGCCAACTCTACACTGGCTTCAGCGGCCCGTAATTGTGCCTGCTCAGAGGAGGTATCCTGACGAATTAATACGTCGCCTTTTGTAATTTTTTGCCCGGATTCAAAATGGATGCTTTGCACACGCCCCGGTACATCTGCAGCCAGTAAAACACCCTGTACAGACTCGATGGTACCCACCGAGCTTAAGGTTGACTCCCAGTTTTGTGACTCTGCAGACGCCGTGGAAACACTCGGTGGCGGTGGCACCATGGTTTCAGCCGCTGCCATTAAATCAGAAAATTGCTTAGCTTTTAAACCAGCTATCAACCCAATAAAAGCCAACAGAGCAAAAAGTGTAAAGACAAAATTTTTGAATGAAAAGGCTTTATGGCCTGAATCAGAAGCAGACATAGTACTTTCCCTTTGCGTAAGCGGAGTTGCCCTTCGATATAAGGGCGGACAAATATTAACACTGATAACATTGATGCGATACAACGCCAGATAAGTGGCACCAAATACAAGCCCAGTACCGTGTGCATGGCCTTATGCCCACGAAAACTAAAGCCTATGTACATTGGGGTGCCCCTGGGCGCCGCCCAATAAAACCAACATAAGCGCATGTCGGCCAAAATCAGGCACAATAATAAAGTCATGCTGCGATTTAGAACACTCTTTTTTTGTGCGGTTTTGCAAAACTGCGCTGAAGGCGATTCAGGGTAGGCCCCTGGCTGGCTCGTGGACCACGTGCCAGCAGCCTATTGCAACAAAAAACAACGCCGTTGCAACATTACTGTGCCCCAAGGCGACCATGGCTCGCCGGTATTGACTCAAGATGGGACGATAAATTTCGGTCTCCTTGGCAATAAAGGTTTCATGGGTCTCCCCGTCCCCAGGCTCGCTGGTTTTGTAATCCACCACCCAACCCACATCGTTGGTAGTTTTAACAAACACATCCAATACATACCTGGCAATATTTTGTCCATTTTTGTAGGTAACGGCGTATTCACAATGGCGCTCTGGTTGAGCGCAGATCCACTCAAATTTTGGATGCCTGACGAGTTTTTCTGTCAATTGACGTGTCTGAGTCAAAGCTGCACTAAGGTTTACCTGCGGCACGCCCAATGAAACCAACCTAGCGCGAAACACCGGGAGCATAGCTTCTAAGTCGCCATGCCTAGGTAAGTGGCGCGCATATGCTAAACGCTGTGCTTGCTCGTGAACCACCGTCCCCACATGGCGCGCCACATCCTCATGGGGGTTCCATTCTGTAAGCGCTTGCAAGTTGTCATTCTCGTATTGATGATGGGCCACATAAGGCTCAAGCATAGAAGCCTCAGCCCCCACCTGTGGTTGCCATTGATCAGGCACCCGGAACAACCAGTTTTTAATGGCCGTACCTTCGTCACTATCAATGACGCACGCTGCGCGTTGAGGGGGGGTGAGCTGTTCCTTTTCTACCATGCCCACTTGTGCAGTCAGTTTTACACTCGGCCAGATGTAATACAGCAAGCTGTCTGAACGTGGTGCTTTTAACGCTTGCGTTTTTTCATTTCTACTAACACGAGCCATCAAAAATAACTTCTCGCGCGCGCGCGTACAGGCCACATAAAGTAAACGACATGCCTCTAAACGCTGGCGCTTGCTCTTTTCAAACTCCAAGTATTTATACATGGCATCTTTGTCGGCCCCTACTGCACTGATTGGGGCTATTAATAACGTATCTTCTCCCCCATGACTTAAGCGCTCATGCCACAACAGTAGTTCTGCCGAGTCAGCACTTGCACCGGCAGATAGCTCTGGCAAAAACACTGCATCAAACTCCAACCCTTTAGATTTGTGCATTGTCATTATTTGTACTTGCTCTGTGGCTTCAGGGTTAGGGGCAGAGTACAACTTAGACAAGGCGATTTCTAAGGCCTCCTCAGTGGGTATTATCCCGCGCTGATCAAAATCCTCCAGCATCGAAAAATATCGTTCAACATTGAGTACTTCTTCTTCGGAGCGTAAAAGCTCGCGGCCACC
>CAYZQH010000203.1:0-5862 GCA_964480055.1 uncultured Cellvibrionaceae bacterium | reverse complement strand
TATACCCTCACTGGCGCACAATGGGTTTAACGTTTATCACTGGCGGTTGCATCACACGCACTAACCAGTGGGCGCCTCTAAAAATGCACGTAAACTGCAGTTCTCTGGAAGGTACTTTCTTGCACTCAAACAAAAATGACTATTTTTAGAGGTGCGCCAGTGTTTACACAAATAGACGCGTTGGGGGAAATGCTATTACGCCTTCAATCACCTTTTGTGTTTACTGACGGCGTAACAGTATTTAAGAGAGGTAATGATTAACCATGGCGCGCAAACGCGCGGGCTTAACGGGCTTACGCAGCGCTTTTAAGCCAGACTGCTCGATGGCTTCCCACACTTGCGGGGCGGTGGCGCCGGTCACAATAAAGGCAGGCGTGCCAGTACTAATGACTGCGCGGGCCGCTAAAATAGCTTGATCACCGGTCACATCCCCACCCAGCTGGAAATCTGAAATGATTAAACGCGGCGCGGCGCCGCCTTGCCGGTAATACTCTTCCATAGAGCCGATGTCCGAAAAAGCATCTACGGTAAAGCCCCAGCTTTCTAAGGTCAGCTGTAAAGACTCTCTCACCACGTCACTGTCGTCAATCAATAGTATGCGTGTTACTACTTGGGCCTCTTGCGAGGATATATCCACTAATTCGTCGGTGGTAAGGCTATCGGTAATTGGCACAGATTGCTTTTTAGCGTTTTTCTCTTCAGCACTGCTCTGGGCTTGGTCTTTATCTACTAAGGGCACCGACAGCCTAAATACCGAGCCCTTTTCTGGGGTAGAGGCCAACGTCAGTGTGTAGCCTAAGCTGTCGACAAAGTGCTTAACAATGGCCAGCCCCAAACCAAACCCTCCACGGCTTTGGTGATCGCTTTCCTCAACCTGTACAAACTTGGTAAAAATATCTTTTTGCTTATCCAGAGCAATACCACGCCCTGTATCCCACACCTCTATCACCAAATTTTTACCACGGCGACGACACCCTAAAAGCACCCCGCCGCTATCGGTGTAGCGAATGGCATTACTCAATAGGTTGCGGACAATTCTCTCGAGCAGTACGCCGTGCGCTAAGACGGTGTAATTGGATGTGTGAAACTTTAAACGCAGCTGCTTTTGCCCCGCCATGGCTTCAAACTCTAAGTACAAACGGTTCAATAGGTTTTTAATGGCGATCGGTTGCGTGCCGGCAATCGTTAAGTCAAAGTCATACCGGCTCACGTCTAATATTTCGGTGAACAGATCGTTCAAATTGCGCATGGCCTGCTTGAGTTTGCCCAGCAAAGCCAGTTGCTCCTGATCTTGCACTTTGCGTAACAGCGTATCGGCAAATATGGACATAGCTTGCAATGGCTGACGTAAATCATGAGCGGCGCTACCAAACATATCTTTGATCATTTGGTTGTTCACTTCCAAAGACGCTGCTGTGGCCTCAGCCTCGGTACTTTTAACCACCAGCTCTTGGTATAACATCTCTAAATCGCGGTTCCGTAACTGCAAGATATGCAGCATATTGTTGAACGAATCCACTAGGCGCCCCACCTCGTCTTGGTTTTGATTGCGCGCACGTAAACTTAAATCGTTGCTTTGCTTAACTCGGTTCATTACCGAGGAGAGGTGAATGATGGGGTCTACCACGGATTTTTGCATGCGTTGCGTCATCAAAAACGCCACTAAAAGCGCACAAAAAGTCACCACCACACTGGTGGATATCCATTTTTGAGTCCGCTTTTGAATAGGTGATAAATCTGACGCCACCAGTACATGTCCTAACGTCTTTTTTTTGCGGGTGATTGGTTCTACCACTGCCAACAACTGGTCGTTAATTTGAGTCTGCGATAACTGGGCCGCACTTAAACTGGCTGGGCAGCTGTTAAAAGGGCTGTTTTTACGGTGAAAATTGGCAAATAGTTGCTGGTTTTTATCGTACATGCAGGCGTGCTGAACCGAGGAGCGAAGCGTAAGCGCCGTTAAATTTTCGAGCGCGTTGGATTTATCGCCAAATGCCAGTGCTGCGGCACTGCGCACTGCAGTGATTCGCGCAAGCACGCGCATTTCTTCGGTTAAATCTTTTTTGACATTTTCACGATCGAAAATGATGAAGTTAGTCACCGTCACAAGCATAGCGCTGGCCATACCAATGATAATGATAAACGTAATTTTGCGCTTAATAGGAAGGTCGTGAAACCGCCACTGTCGCAACTTATCAATCCAATTTAGCGAGGTGCTCGATTGCACAGACCGCTCCAGCTTATTGGCCCAAATGAGAGTTTTGGCCAGACGCGCCGGAGGTATTTCTATGAATGGTGCGCGCCAATGACAATAAATCTGAATCTAAAAACAAACCATTGTTTACAGCGTTTTCGATATTTACATCAAATTGTATATGGTCTTGGGTGCGGTGAATATTAATGATACCGCCTTTGTCTGCAAACCCTGTGCGTTCACCAATACTCAGCACGTAGACATATTGAATTTTTTTCCAGAAGGTGGGCAAACGTACGCGCTCATCCTCGCCAACATATAAAATATGGCACCCTTCTTTAATTTGATTAAAGCTTTTGGTTTTTTGCACAATTAACTCACGATCGCCAATTAAGGTGCCAGAGAAGGTGTACAGATACGGGGCAAAATCTATGGTGCCAAATAGACAAATTTTGATGGGAGCATCTGGTTTATCAAAGGCGTCAGAGGGCCACTCTACAAAATTGGCAAAGTTATAAACAAATTGTGCACGTACTTGTAATTCAGGCTCGGTGGATTGAGCATGAGCCGCGCCCCACACCACACTCGTACATAGCATTAACACTATGACCAGATGTGCGCGCGTGACCACTTTATGAAAGCGCGCAATTTTTAAGCCCGAGGTTTTATTACTCGCGGCTTTTGCAGAGTTATTCATTCACTATATCTCCGTACGTGGTGGCATTTCACCGCCCACCAACCAATGGGATAAAAACGCTTTTAGGGCAGACTCAATGCGACAACGTTTTTTATCTTCTTCGTTGGCTTTGTCACACTGACCAAACACTTTAACAAACTGTGCAGAAACTTCTGGGCCGGTTTCGTTATCTTCGGTCACAGGCTCTTGCACTTGTTCGACCTCTTCTACTTCTTCCAAAATATTATCTGAAGGTTCCTCAAGGGGCGGGGGTAAAGCAAATTCAGCCACCACCTCAATTTCATGGCCCTCACCAACAAATACACCCTCTGGCGCCGACACTACCACGCCGTTTACTTCAAAAGTACCAGTACCGGCGTCACTAGGTGAATTATAGGCGTTAATCGTACTGTCAGTGTTTTGCACCACCTCGCGGCCAGCGCTATCGGGCGTACCGTCTGCGCGCGCATTTATAAACAGGTCTGAGCCTTCTGCAATCAATTGTGCGGTGGTTGTATCGCTACCTAAGGTAAGCGTGCGATCGTCGGCTTCGGTCCCTAATATTTCTAGGATAATACCTGGCGCAAAGGTGCCTGGGGGTGCTGGGTCTTGGGTGTTTTGTGAGTGCACCACCACATCGGTGGTCTCGCCAATGCCCATATTGCCATTGGTGACACCAAAATCTATGATGGCAGTTCTTGTACCGTCGGCAGTAGCGTCCGTTACGGTGACATCGCCTTCTATAGCCAAGTCTCCATCTTGCACTTGAATGGTCGCATTCCCGTCGGCCACGCTTAGGGCTTGGCCGTCATTGTTCAGATCTATCAGGGTTAAGTCACCCGTTTGATTATGAAGAAAATCGCCGGACGAGCCCATGGTGATATCAGCATTGTTAGCCACGCCATCCCAGGTGATATTTCCGGCTGGAGCCGTGGCATTTATTACTAAGTCGGCGGTATTTAATGTAATGGTGCGGTCTGAGTCGACTACGTCTGCTGCATTAATAATTAGGCTGTTTAACGCACTTAGACCGTTCTCTAGCAGTTGCAATTCACCTAACACATTAAGTGTTGCACTGCTTATTTGCGGTGTGCTCCACCCGGTAATATTGAGCGCCTTGTCGTTGGATAGATCCACCGAAGAAGCCATAGCGCCGTTTAAATCCAAACTGTTGACACTGCCGGTAATATTGATGGCGGCTGCGGTAGTCTCCATCCAGCTTAGAGCGTCAGCTGTAACGCTGGCAGTGCTTGACCCTGTCTCGATAATTTGCGTACCTTGTAGCGCTAAATTAGCGCCCGTGGATAAACCACCATTTGCCAAGGTGAGAGCTTGCGCACTGGTAAGAGACACATCAGCTGTGGTGTTTAAGGTGTTGGTCCCGAGACTTAAATTGCCGCCATTGACCGTCAAATCAAAAACATCGCTAACTGTCAGCCCATCCAATGAAAGCGCACCGTTTTGCACAACGTTTAGCGTATTACCGGTCACATCTAGCACCAGTGAATTCACCTGAGTGTTGAACCTGGTAGGCGCGGCTAACGCACTGAGCGTTACCGTAGCAGCATCTGCAGAGAGCGCTACGGTATTGTCCGAATCCATCAAAGAAACCGCATTTAAAATTAAGTCATTAGCAAGATTTAACCCGGCATCACTCACCACCATATTGCCAGCGGCATTGGCTGCCAGAGTACCGCCCACGGTGGGGTTACTTTCGGTAAAGGTGCCGTTGCCGACAATATTAATGGTGGCGTCACCGCCGGTGACCAAACCGCTAACAACCAGATTTTGGCCGTTATTCACGGTGATATGGCCTGTACCTGCACGGGTTAAATCCATTTGGTCAAATAAGGTGGTCCAGGTGGCAGGCGCTGCGCCGCCGGTAATATTGATGGTGGCATCGCTGGCCGCTAGGGTGACATTGGTATCAGAGTCAACCACTTCGGAGGCGGACAACGTCAAGCTATTGGGGGCTGTAAACCCTGCATCCGGTACCACAATATTGCCTGTGGCACTTAAGGTTAAATCCCCTCCCAGCGCCGGTGTCGCTTCGGCTAATGTTAGATCTCCTGTGACATTCACTGCGGCATCATTGCCACTTTGTAAGCGGGCCAGATTAAGGTTTTGGGTGTTGTTTACCGTTAGCAACCCGTTGCCGACAGTGGCAATATCTAAGATATTGGCCGTAAGATCAAAAATGCTGGCTGCGGTGCCATCACGTAAATTAATGGTGGCGGTGTCAGCGCCTAAGATGACCGCGGTGTCTGAATCCACCACATTAGCCGCATCAATGGTTAAGTCGCCTGCCACACCGAAGCCTGCATCTTGCAGCACTAAGTTGTTGGCACCGGAGGTATTCAAACTGAGGGTACCGCCCACGGTAGCGGTAGTGCCTGTGACGGTTAGGTCACCCACAGAAGTAATATTCAAACCACCACCGGCTTGCGCGCCAGCGAGTACCACCGGGGAAGTACTGGTCACCGAAACCGTACCCGTACCGGCGTAGTTAAGATCCAACGAGCCCGTATTTAACGCCCATGTGTGATCGGCGGTATCAGCGGCATTGGTTGTGGTCAGTTGCAGTTGGGCAGAATCTAGGGTGATATCGCCATCGGTATCTACCACGTTGGCCGCAGAAACCGTTAAGCCGTTGGTAACAGCAAGGCCTGCATCGGGCACAATTAAACTGCCTGTGGCACCCAGGGTTAAGTTACCCGCCACGGCAGGCGTAGCTTGCGCAACGGTTAAGTTACCGGCGGCAGTCACAGCAGCATCCCCACCGGTATTTAAATTATTTAATAATAAATCTTGGCTGTTATTAACGGCCACACTGCCGGTGCCTGCTCGGGTAAGGTCGAGCTGATCAAAAGTGGTGGACCACACTGCATCTCCCGCACCACCGGTGACATTAATGGTTGCAACACCCGCGGCAAACGTCACATCAGCATCTGAATCTGTTATTTCTACTGCAGAGACGGTTAAGTCATTGGAG
>CAYZQH010000202.1:0-5903 GCA_964480055.1 uncultured Cellvibrionaceae bacterium | reverse complement strand
ACTAGACTGCTTATGCAACGACTGCGCTCAAGACGCGGCGTAAATTCGCGCCATGCTGGCCCTGATCATTGCCCTCTTTGGTGCCCGCCTCATTCGTGTAAAACATCTATACTGTTTATATAATAAAGCATAAGAACCCAAGCATGACCGAGCCTACTGTGCCTTGCCGCCACGCGTCACCATTAGCATGTGCCTATCGTCTATTTTGTGTACTTAAGGGCGGCTCTAAAAAATGTCATTACTATTTGGGCGTAAGAAAATACCGCCTACGGAAGCGCAGTGTAAGTGAAGTAAATGAGGGTTTTACGGCAGAACTGAAGAAGCAAATGGGCAAAAAGTGTATTTTTAAAAGTGCTCGTAAAATAGTCTTAGGGTTTTTCTGTGTCTGGGGGCTTGCTTCCTGTATCTCCGAGGAGGCCAAAACCCCAGAAGTGGTACTTACCGAACGATCGCCACAAGATTTGGCGCCACCCACAAAAGGGCTACGTCCGCCCCAAAATGCGTTTGAAATAACAAATAATATGGGGGCTGGCTGGAATTTAGGGAACACGCTAGATGCCTTTGGTGGCGAGACCGCTTGGGGTAACCCCAAAGCTACGCAGGAATTAATCGATACCATTCAAGCTGCCGGATTTAAAACTTTACGTGTGCCCGTGTCTTGGGATAATCACGTAGACGACGCATTCAATATTAACCCCCTGTGGATGGCTCGTGTAGAACAGGTGGTGAACTACGGTTTAAACAGAGGCATGTACGTAATATTAAACGTACACCATAACCGAGGCTGGCAAGCGCCAACGGCAAAAAACAGCGCTAACGCTTCTTTGGTACTTAATAAGTTGTGGCACCAAATTGCCTATCAGTTTTCAACCTATGATTACCGCTTGATATTTGAAGTAATGAACGAGCCCAGAGTTAAAGAAGATTGGACGGGTAAGCCAGAATATTATGAAGTGGTGAACGCTCTAAATGCCAAAGTACTACCCATCATTAGAAGTAGCGGCGGAAATAATGCATCCCGCATGGTAATGATGCCCGGTTACGTTGCCGGTGGTCATGAGGCCCAAGCAAGGGCCATTCGGTTACCCAAAGACCCAATGGTTGTGCTGTCTGTTCATGCATACTTCCCTTATCATTTTTCAATGAAGGCTAAACGCTATACCATCTTCGACAATACGGTTGATATCGATGAACTATTCCCACGGTTAGATAAATATTTTTTAAGCAAGGGCAGGGCGGTTGTTTTGGGGGAGTGGGCATCGGCCAATAAAAACAACTTGTCCGAGCGTATTAAGCACGCAGAATATTTTATGAAGGCGGCAACCAAATATAAAATCCCGATGATTGTTTGGGATAATAATCATTTTACGCCCGGTAAGGGGGAAGCCATGGGGTTGTATGATAGACACAACAACACTTGGCCACACCCCAAACTACGTGACGCCATTATTAACAACGCCTACCGTCGTGCCAATAAAAATAACGTAATCACTCATGGCGAATAGGCCACTTACCATCTAAGGATGCGGCCGCACTGGCATAACACGCTAATGTGCCATTAAACGCAGTCAAATCTCCTGTTTTGTACTGTTCGTAAGCGTGCCCATAAACGCGCACGGAGGTGCTGGCACTGAGCGCGTGTAACACTTCTTATCAGGGGCGGCGGCCCAAACTCAAATAACCCGATACTTGTCAAAAAATCTCTTTGGCTTGATATATACTTCTTTCGTGTTTGGCTAGAAAGTGGCTGAACCTATAGGCGTGACAGGCTCAATGGCAGATTAGATCAAGCCTGCATGAATACCGGTTAAAATAGGTTGATCGCTGCGGTGGTAGAGTTTTACAAAAAAACGGCAATAATGTGTACATCGCTGATCGTTGGGTCATTGATGATTGGCGGAGCGTTTACGGCGCTTTTTTTGGGGAATGAACCCTTGCTTCCTGCAAATGATAGCGCAATCCCCTGGCATTCAAAAACCATTACAGAAAAAGGCTGGATTGAAGAAGAGCACGCCACAGAAACCAACGAGTCTGGTGTTGAAACCAGTATTAAGCTCATCGCCGCTGATCAAAAAATTGAGTTTACCTATCAGTTGTCTGACGAAAAACGGTATCCATACGCAAAGTACTTCCTGGTGTTTGAGGGGGCTAAGAACCAACCTGAACTCACAGATTTATCAAGTTTTTATAAGGTATCTTTTAGGGTTAGGTGTTCAAAACACAGCATTTTGACCGTTAACCTCCGTACTTTTGACCCGTCTGTTACCGACGTTCAAGACCTAGGCTCGTACCGCGTTGCCACCAATTGGTTTGATTGCGCCACAGATTCACGCTATATCGAGGCAGACCTGCGCAAGCTAGAGGTGCCCACTTGGTGGCTTGCGCAATATGGGTTGGACGTTCATAAACGAGAGTACAGCTTAAATAACGTTCACGCCCTATCTTTTGATACGTCGCGCCGTGGCCCAGTCGGGACTCCGGTAAACATACAAGTTACAGATCTTAAACTCCATCATTACAACTGGGCGTACCTTATTGTGTTTGGCGTTTTATTCATCTGTACTTGGGTTTGCTTTGCCATCTGGTTGTTTAAGCAGTATTCCCGTTGTGTTACTCAAGCGGTAATACAAAAGCTTGAAAGTGATAAACCACTAGAGGCTTACCAAAGGCTGGCTATGGAGGTGGACCAACCTCAGGCGAACCAAGAACAAAGTGATGTGGTGCAATATATGACCAAAGAATATGCAAACCCAGGCCTTAGCATGGATATCATGGTAGCTGCGCTGGGGATAACTAACGTGAGAATTAATCAAGTACTTAAACAAGAGATTGGGTATACCTTCAAGGCATACCTAAACAAACTTCGCCTTACAGAGGCCGCACGCCTGCTTCGTACCGAGCCTGATGCCAGCATTACAGAAATTGCCGATTCTGTTGGTTACAAAAATGTTACCTACTTCAATAAAGTCTTTAAAGACGAGTACAACTGCTCGCCAGGTAAGTTTAAACAGCTTAAAAGCCTCATTGACAGCGACATCTCAGGCGCCGCCGTCAAAGCTAATGCTAAAGGTTAAGAAGGCTTTTCAACTACCTGAATTTATTATATTTATTGGTCAAATCCCCATCTTGGAATAGTAAGGTACGTGTAGTCACCTACATATCTCCTTTCAAATCTGATACGTGTGACAAAGCGGGCACTTTTTCCCAAGATATAGTTACGTAAACTGCTACAATAGTGTCATTAATTACAAGAATAGTCGCACTTTTTACCCAATAGGCAAAGAAGTGGCCAATGCCTAACTTCTACAGATCACTTTTTATCAGCACGCTGGTGCTTACCCTGGCAACGCTATGCATTGTTTTTGTTGGTTATAATTTAACCGACTTCAATACCCCACTGATTCCTGAAAATAATTCTGCTATTGCGTGGCAGCCGTCGCTGAGGCCCAAAGCTGCCGCGAACGGCACGGCCATTAACATCCTTCAACCGGCTACTGGTGTAGAGTATGTATTTGAGTTGAGTGCGACAGAAAAATACCCATTTGCAGGCTACATATTTGATTTTTATGACGCTTCAACGCCAAACATATTGCCAGATTTATCCCGGTATTCGAGCGTAATCTTTCGTATTCGTTGTACGCCAGAGTACATCCTTAAGCTTCTGCTATATACCCACGACGATGACGTAACAGTTCCTGGTGATTTACTCAGTTATCGTACATCCACTTATTTTTTTTCCTGTACTGATAGCCTAACAGAGGTGACTATTCCCTTTGACAAGCTAACAACGCCCAATTGGTGGTTGTATCGGCACAACTTGGCGCTAACCAATAGAGGGTACTCTTTAGATAGAGTCTATGGTTTTGCAATTGCAAATAGCGCAAGAAATCAAAGAGTCGCCCCGGTGAATGTGCACATTCAATCTGTCAACTTAGTCGGTCAAAGCTTCACGCTGTTATATGTATCACTGTTTCTTGTGGTCGTTATGTGGGGCTTGTTTGCTCGTTGGGGGCTAAATACTTATCGAACCCTATTAATTGAACTGGTAAAAGACAGCGTAGATAGGGCACGCCCCATAGCCGCTTATCAAAAGCTGTCTTTATCAACCCATAAAGACAAAGAAAAAGATCGTATTTTAAAGTACATGGCAGCAAAATATGCCAATACCGAGTTAAATATAGAGCAGGCCGTATCCGACTTAGGCGTCTCCCGTGCCAAGATTAACGAGGCGTTAAAATCTGAGCTAGGTTTAACATTCACCGCTTACCTCAATAAATTACGCCTGTCAGAAGCCGCACGCTTATTGTTGTTAGATGAAGCGAATGTTACTGAAATTGCCTACTCCTTGGGTTACAACAACGTGACCTATTTTAATAAGTTGTTCAAAAAAGAGTACGGCTGCCCGCCAACGGCATTTAAACAGCTGTATCAAGAGCAGGGAATGCAACCGCCAAGTGCGCCAGATGTGAGTCTATAGCGGGGTCTTAACGCTGCTGGGCAAGTTATAGGCTCCTCCCAACCCAATGTTGTATGAATTATATACAATTTCTGCAAGGACAGATATTGAGCTCTTAGTGTCATTATTCCCCGTTTTTTTATTGAAAGATAGCGTATGCTTTCTTTTTATGGTCGAATAACGTAACTGCAGCCTATAAATCATGCTGTTTCAATCGCTAGCTTGATTTATTTCAAGCATAGCGGTGTTAAGCGACGTTCGGCCTTGTACGAAAATATTCCCTATAGTAAAGTTGATCTCATTGGAGAGTTAAACGCACACGGACGGTGGTTCCCCTGTTCTGCCTTCCCCACTCTTAGTCCCTAATTACGGCAATGCCTCAGTTTCTGTGCGTTTCTCTGCCTGTTGTATGTGTTCGTCGTCTTTTATGCGTATGTCATTTTTAGCCGATTGCTTGAATGTGCTAGCAGCAGAAAGATGCTGTTGATATCAAAGTCAGTCAATTATTTACAAGTATTTTGATAGTGAGCAGTTAAAGAGTAAAAAAGTTGAAACTAGAAGCGGTCAAGATAGTACGTGTGCAGGAAATTAAATAATGAAGTTAAATGGATTATTTATGACGTTCAAGATTCAAAACCTGACTTTACTATTAGTTTTGGCGGCACTACCGCTACATGCCTCAGTCACTCCAGAGGGTTGCGTTGTTGGTTGGTCAGGTAGTACGACTTTTGGAGAATCTTTTTCTACACCTGAAGCGGCAATTAATGCCGTATGTAACAATACGGCCGCCCATGGTGAATGTTCAACAGATGACTGGAGTTATTGTAAACAGTTATCTTGTACCTTTGAATCACGAGTATCAAGCGTAGTTAGTTTTTGGGATCCTACTAAGCGAGAGCAAAGAGACTGCACTATAGAGAGTATATTCCTAAAAGTGGTGACCGAGCTAACGGGTATTAATGATCCGCCGGGGAAAATTACAACCGTAGAGACGAGTCCGGGGGTCGGGAGTGACGTATGGGGGTTGAACAATGTTCGCTGCCCTGCAGGCTATACAATTAATATACTGGCTAATACCTGCGAAGCCTACTGCAACACCGGCGACCAATGGAGCGAAGCAAAACAATCCTGCATCACCCCTCCCCAAGAGCAATCCTGCAAAGAGCAAACCGCCAACCCCATTGATTTAACCAAAGGCCGTAAATTTCGAGCGGAATCTGTATTAAGCACCGGTACACACTACTCTTTTGCATTAAATTATTCTTACAACAACCAAGCCAACCAAGAGAAAGCCGCCAACGGCGTACAGGGTGTAATTAGCACCAACCGGTATTTAGCCGCAACCATGCCGCCTATGACGGCTACAGAGTACAGTAATAACTACACTCATTGGGGTCTACCCAAAAATGACCCAGCCGTGTTACCCACGCAACATTACGGCGCGCAA
>CAYZQH010000201.1:0-5923 GCA_964480055.1 uncultured Cellvibrionaceae bacterium | reverse complement strand
GCTGGTGGTATTGTTAGTGTTACAACGCGCACGCCAGAACAATTTGAAGCCAACGTTGCTTACGAAGGCGGTAGTTTTAGCACCAAAAATTTTAATGGCTTTGTTGGCAATGCGTCCGCGCTTGGTAGCGTTGGGTTGTCAGTATCCAGTAATCGTACCGAAGGGTTTAGTGCATTGCAGAGCGATACTACCGCCGACGCAGATGGGTATGAAAACACCACAGTACATTTGAAAGGCAAGTGGAATGTGGGGAAGAGTAGCTACTTTCAACTTATAGCAAGGTCCGTAGACGCGTTGAATGAATATGATAACTGTGGGTTCCCCACGGTACATGACTGCAAAGAAGATGTAATACAGCGCATTGGTAAACTAAGCGTGGGCATAGAGGCGGGGCGTGCAAAGCACGAATTTGGTGTGTCGAATATGTCTGTCGAGCGGCGATATTTCACTTCTTCGGTTGCAGGCTATAACCCAGATGCGAGCCTAGAAAAACTCGAGTATTTGGGCAGTGTTCAACTGGGCTCGGCTCTCACAATGCTTTGGGGCGGAGACTACCTTACAGAAAGCGTTGAATCTACCTATCTTGATAAAACCACTAGGAGTCAATCCGCAGTATTTTCTGAGCTGCAAGGCGAGGTCAATGACCATTTTTATTGGTCTGCCGGGGCACGGTATGATGATGCAAAACAATATGGTGAACATGTAAGTATGCGTTTATCTCCAGCGCTTGTTGTTGATGTGGCGGCTGACGCAACGCTTAAGGTTCGTGCCAGTTTTGGTACGGGGTTTCGAGCACCGAGTATTTCTGAGCGCACATATAATTTTTCTGAGAATGCTAAGGGTGATGCAAAAAACCTAGAGCTCACCGAAGAAACCAGTGAGGGGGGCGATTTTGGTTTGGAGCTGTACTGCGGGCAAAGCTGGGTTTCTGTGGGTATATTTGATCAAAAAATTGAAGATGAAATCTATTTTGATTTAGACCTGTACCAAGGGTATTTCATTGCCGAGGGTATTTCCCATTCGCAAGGTGTAGAGTTTGCGTTTGATGTTCCCGTTAATACTCTATTGACGCTGTCAGGAAATTATACGTACAACAAAACGCTCACAGAAAGTGACAATCCACGCGTGCGAAGACCACGCCGTTTGGCAAACATTACGGCACACTTTTCAGCGAATGAAACCCTAAATATTATTGCCAACGTACGTGGTGCTAATGGTGCCAAAATGCTAAACGGAAGCGATAATTTACCCAATTACGCAGTGTTAGATCTTAGCGCTCAAATTAATGCGAGTGAGCACTTGCAAGTGTTTATGCGTGCAGAAAACATGGGTGATAAAGCGTATCAAGAAGCCCAAGGGTATAACACCGCAGGGCGCGCAGTGTATGGCGGTGTGAAATACACTTTTTAAATGCTCACCCTTAAATCAAGAGGCAGCGTATGTCCTTAGATCATAAAAATGAAAAACATAAAGCCGCCATGGAAAAACAAAAAACCAAGGTGGATGCCAATATCGAGCGCGCAGATATAGAGCGCGGTGTTGCGATATTATTAACCGGCAACGGCAAGGGTAAATCTAGCTCTGCGTTTGGTATGGTCATACGCGCACTGGGGTATGAGCAAAAAGTGGCGGTGGTGCAGTTCATTAAAGGGCAGCAATTATCTGGCGAGGAAGTGTACGTTAAAAACCACTGCCACAGTGTTCTGTTTCATCAAATGGGCACGGGGTTTACTTGGAATACTCAAGACCGAGAGTCAGATATTCAAGCGGCTGTGTCTACATGGCAGGTAGCGCAACAGCACTTGGCAAACCCATCAGTAGACTTAGTCGTACTTGATGAGCTTACCTACATGCTGGCCTACCACTATTTGGAAGAAGACGCAGTGGTACAAGCCATTCAAAATCGGCCCGTGGAGCAAAGTGTAGTGGTAACCGGGCGTGGCGGTGGTACAGCTTTAAGAGAGGCGATGGATACCGTAACAGAAATGAAAGACATAAAGCATGCATTTAGGGCCGGAGTGAAGGCGCGTAAGGGCGTAGATTATTAGGTGTTAGTTGGTAATAGGCTCTATCAGGGTTTGATAAAAAGAGTTTCCCTATAGAGAGCAAATTTAAAGGGGTTGAGGTGTGATAAGTAAAAAGGTGTCTTTGGCTTTTCATACTTTAATGGTGCAAGGCACCACCTCTGACGCGGGTAAAAGCACCCTGGTGGCAGGGTTGTGCAGAGTGCTTTTACGTAACGATGTTTCTGTTGCGCCGTTTAAACCGCAAAACATGGCCTTAAATAGTGCAATTACTGTAGAAGGCGGAGAAATTGGCCGAGCGCAGGCGGTGCAAGCGCAAGCGGCGGGTATACCGCCAAGTCATCATATGAACCCCGTATTAATTAAACCCGCCAGTGATACCGGTGCGCAAATTATTATTCATGGCAAGCCAGCAGAAGCTATGGATGCCCAGCAATACCATCAATACAAACCATTAGCGCAGCAAGCCGTTATATATTCCTACCAGCAGTTGATTCAACAGTATCAAGCCATCATTGTTGAAGGCGCGGGCAGCCCGGCTGAAATTAACCTGCGCGAAGGCGATATTGCCAATATGGGGTTTGCCGAGGCGGTGGATTGCCCCGTGATTATTGTGGCGGATATCGATAAAGGCGGCGTGTTCGCGCACTTGGTGGGTACCCTAGACCTGTTATCAACATCAGAGCAAGCTCGGGTGGTTGGGTTTGTGATTAATCGGTTCCGCGGAGATATTAAGTTGCTAGAGCCCGGCATAGATTGGCTAGAAGCCCGCACTCAAAAACCGGTGCTTGGGGTCATCCCCTATATTCACAACTTTTACTTAGCGGCGGAAGATGCCGTAGAGACGGCCCAGCCGACAGGTAAAACAGATGAAGCGGTTAAAGCACAGCACAGGGTAAATATTGTTGTACCTGTGTTAACCAGAATGAGCAATCATACAGATTTTGACGCGCTGCGTTTACATCCCAATGTAGATTTACAATTTGTTGATGCCACGCAGCCACCGCCTTCGTGTGAGTTGGTGATTATCCCAGGTACTAAAAATGTTATTGCCGATTGTACTTATTTAATGGCTAACGATTGGCAAGCTTACCTGCAAAAGCACCTTCGATATGGTGGTAAAGTAATGGGCATTTGTGGCGGCTTTCAAATGTTGGGGCGTGAAATATTAGACCCAGATCAATTAGAAGGCGAGCAAACTTACCAACATGGCTTTGATTATTTACCCATTCGCACGCATTTAAAGCCTAACAAAATTACCCAAAACCAACGCATCCTATTGGAGGTGGACGGCAAAAGCTCTTTGGCGTCGGGGTATGAGATACACCAAGGTATATCACTTAAAGCAGAGAGTGAATGTGGGGCCAAATATTTTTCCGTTTGCGATGATGACGATGGCAATTTTGAAGGCGAGATTGGATGTATTAATCAAGACCAAAATGTTTTGGGTACATATTTACACGGCATATTTGACCAGGCTGATACGTGTAATACATTGCTGCGTTGGGCGGGTTTGACTTTGAATACTGCCGTGAGCCTTGAAGATATACAGGAGCAAGAAATTGATCGCTTGGCTGATACTCTAGAGGCGCATATGGATTTTAACGCGCTTAACGTAGGTTTACGTGCATATCAGCAAACTCGAGTGGGTGAGCTGTGAGGTTGGTGACCACCTCTAACGGGTATTGGGCATTGATCAGTGTTTCAGTGCTTTTGGTGATTGTGGCGTTGGTGTGCGCCTTGTTATTTGGTGCTGTGACAATTTCTATTAATGATCTGTTAACGGGTCAGCAAAACGCACTCACCATTGTCCAGTCATTAAGGTTACCGCGCGCGATTCTCGCACTGGAGATTGGGGTGATTTTAGCGGTATGCGGTTGTCTAGCGCAGGGGCTTTTCCGTAACCCATTAGCCGACCCATCCTTAATTGGTGTGAGTGCAGGCGCATCTCTTGGTGCGGGGGTGGCCATTGTGTTTCTACAGGGTGTAGTAGCACCCTGGTTGTCTCTTTCAGTGGTGTCATTGGCAGCATTTATTGGCAGTACAGTGGTGGTGTTTAGTGTGTATCAAATAGCGGGGGGCGCAGCCGCTAGCGCCCGTGGCACCTCTTTGGCAACGTTATTGTTGGCGGGGATAGCATTTACATTTTTTGCTGGCAGTGTCGCCAATTTTTTGGAGTTTATATCCGATGATCATCGCTTGCGGCAATTAAGTTTGTGGCGCATGGGTGGGCTAGATGGTGCGAGTAACAATAAAGCGTTATTAGCATTAGTGGTAGGCGGGTTGGTGTGTTTTATTGGTTGGACAAGGGCAAAGCCGTTGGATGCGTTGCTGCTGGGTGAGTCCGAAGCACGATACTTAGGCGTGTCAGTGCACCGGCTAAAAACTCAGCTGATTGTAATCATTGCTTTTGGTGTGGGTGTATCGGTGGCTTTAGCGGGGACCATTACGTTTGTGGGACTTGTGGTGCCGCATATGGCCAGAGCGATTGTTGGCCCCGGGCACGCGCGGTTAATACCCTTCAGTGCATTGATAGGCGCACTGTTATTATTAAGTGCCGATACCGTTTCTCGTATTGTTATGGCGCCCACAGAGCTGCCGGTTGGTTTAATTACTTCGCTTATTGGTGCACCGCTATTTATTCTGTTGCTCAAAAAACAATATGCATTTAGAGGAGCAGTGTAGCGTGCTTTCTGTTCATGACTTGTGCGTGAGCCTAGGTCAGCAACGTGTGCTTGATGCCGTGAGTTTTCATGTTGAGGCAGGGGCGATACTGTCTTTTGTGGGCCCCAATGGAGCGGGGAAATCAACGTTACTCAATGCTATTGGCGGTATTACGCCTTGCAGCGGAGACATTACATTACAGGCCGCACCCGCATTAAACAGTGAGCCCTCAGAGCGCGCCTCATCTACTTCAAACAGTCAAAATATATGGCGCTTGCCTGCGGTTAATAAGGCGCTATTTTTAGCCTATTTACCACAACAGAGTTTTCTCAATTTTCCGTTTACGGTGAAGGAAGTTGTTGCTCTTGGGAGGTTCCCACACAGTACGGGGGCGAGCGTTGATGAAGGCGTCATCAATGAGGTGATGCGTACGTTAGACATTGCCCATTTAGCGGCCAGAAATTACCTAACGCTCTCTGGCGGAGAACAACAGCGTACGCAGCTTGCTCGTGTTTTCTCTCAAGTGTGGCTCACTAACAATGCGTCCGGCAGGTTTTTACTATTAGATGAGCCGCTAGAGAGTTTGGATATTGGTCATAAGCAAATGCTTATAGGTGCCTTAGTCAATTTGGCTCAAGCGGGCGTTACCATTGTTATTGCAGAGCATGATTTGAATATTGCAAAACGTGTTTCATCGCATGTTGGTGTGCTAAAAGCCGGAAGGCTAGTAAGTTTCGGCAAGCCGTCAGATATATTAACGCCGCAACTCATTAAAACCGTGTTTAACGCCGAGGTACAACTGTATGCAAATTCACAAGGTGGTACCCACCTGGGGTTTTAAATGAAACATTTGGTCATCGGCGGCACGCGCAGCGGGAAGAGTGCATTTGCTGAAAAGTGGTTGGAGGCTACTGGTAAAACATGTATTTACGTGGCCACCGGTTGGGCGGGGGATGAAGAAATGGCCCAGCGAATCGCTCATCACAAAAAGCAACGTGCCAGCCATTGGTACGTAGTGGAAGAGCCCTTGCAGTTAGCCAAGGTTTTAGAGCTTTATAATCACAAAGACTACGCAGTGTTGATCGATTGTTTAACCTTGTGGCTAAGTAATGCACTGCACGGGCAGCACGGTGACGACGCAGCCACGCAAAAAAATGTTTGGGCCCACCAACGTGAGGTATTTTTACAATGCTTGGAGCATTTGCAATGCACCCTGGCTTTGGTGAGTAACGAAG
>CAYZQH010000200.1:0-5948 GCA_964480055.1 uncultured Cellvibrionaceae bacterium | reverse complement strand
TCCCACCCCTTTAGCGCCGCCCTACTCATACGCTCTCCGATAATCACCGCTTGCACTTTCTGGTCAGGGGATTTACCCGGGTAGAGAGCTTTTTCAAGTGTTTCACCTAGGCTCCACTGACGCGCCAACCCTCTGGTGATGGCTTTAAATGACGTACCCAGTACTTTCTCCATAGCGTCTTTGCGAACCTTGGCATTGCTATCCAATAACGCCGAATTATCATCGGTGATTTTTTCGTGTGCTAAAAATGCCATCTCCCCTAGATTGAACAGTAGTGCAGCAATAAACACTTCTTCGGCCGCTTCATCATCATATTGCTGAATTAAGGATCTAGCTTGAGTGGCTGCATGAACGCCTTGGGCCATAATACTAAGTAATCGCTCTTTTGGACCTTTCCCTAATAATGAATCTATCAGCAATAGCGAAATACAAACAGCACGCATCCCCTTTAGTCCAATCAGCACTATCGCGCGACTGACTGTATTGATGGGGAATTTGGAGTAGTTGTACTGCACACTATTGGCGATACGTAACACGTGCGACGTTAAATTTGGGTCCCGCAGAATAACCTCAGCCAATTGATTTACATCGGCATCTTCGCAGCCGGTGATTGCATTAAGCTCAGTAATAACCTGACCAACAACCGGCATATTTTGCTTTGTGAGCTTTCTGATCCATGAATCAAGTTTAGGGTTGGGCATACGACTATTTCGATGAGGAATTTTACTAAAGTGTAGCTCAAAGTATGCGTTTGTCCTGGCCGGCCGCGCGCTAAAAGGGCGACATATAGGCCATACCGTGCAAATAGACTTGGTGGGGTGTAGCGAGGCTTTATGGGCTTCCGTACTTGAGAATAAATTTATCTAACAGGCGTGTTGTAAATACTCGCTTTAACGTTCCCATTAAATACGTCGGCACCGTCACATAGTACCTCGGCTTAGGGTTTTTGCTGCCTAAGGCGTGAATCACTTTTTTGGTAACTGCACTGGCCGGTAACGTAAACGGCATTGCTGCGCCCTTTGTATGAAGCCGGGCTAAAGAACGGTCATACATCGCCTTGTGACGGCTGTTTTTATAATCCACTTCTCGCTCTAACGCCGCTAAAGAGTTTTTCCTAAAGTTGGATAATATTGGCCCTGGCTCAATGAGCGAAACCTTAATGTTGGTATCGGACAATTCTAGGCGCAAGGTATCGGTTAACCCCTCTAACGCGAATTTTGTGGCCGCATAAGCACCGCGCGCAGGCATGGTTACCAACCCCAAAACCGAGCTATTTTGAATAATTCTTGCATCGTCTTGGTGGACCATGGTTTTAATCGCAAGGCGAGTTAATTCGTGGGTGCCAAATACGTTGGTTTCAAACTGCCGTCGCAGCGCATCTCGTGTTAAATCTTCTACCGCACCGGGCAAACCATAAGCGGCGTTATTAAACAACGCATATAAGGACCCACCCGTAATTTTAAGCACTTGCGCAAACCCATTGCTGATGCTTTCGCTACAATTTAGATCTAGCTGTACAACGTGTTTAATACCTGCCTGGCGCAAGGCGCTAACATCTTCTATTTGCCGACAACTGGCAATGACCTCATAACCACTGTTTTGTAGTGTCATGGCAGCATCGCGACCAATGCCTGTACTGCACCCTGTTATTAAAACTGATTTATTCATTACACACTATATAAATTTTTAAAGACCACACACTGGGTAAAATACTACCCAATAAGGCATGCGAACCACTTAACAAATAGCAAACATCAAAACCGCTACACTTATATTCATTTTCCACTTGAGTTTTACGACAACTGCGTTGTGCCAATAGGCTATCTAGAGCGGCTTTTTTTTACTAAATCATAGGCAGTTTGAATTTCTTGCGACTTTTCAGTGGCGACCTTGAGCATATCGTCTGGAACCCCTTGCCCTTGGAGTTTATCCGGGTGATATTGGCTCATCAGCCGACGGTATGCCTTTTTCAACTGTGCATCGCTTACGTCTTGACTCACACCAAGTGCCTCATACGCGAGCGTTAATTCTTGCTGAGGATTAGATGACGCATGATACGCGCCCCCCTGACCATGAAAGTGGCCTTGCGCTTTAGCCATTTTCAGTAGCTGTTCAAATGCCGCTGCACTAAAACCAAGTTGCCCAGCAACCGTACGTAAGATGTCTTCTTCTGCCGGATGTAATTGGCCATCAGACATGGCCAAAGTGGTTAAATAGGCGAGTAATAATTGCTTAATATCTGGATACGCACCACACCCTTGCATAAACGTTTGCATGGTTGCTGTTAAATCAAACTCCGCAGAGGCTCCAGCTTGAAACAGACGAATTGCCTCTGCCCGCATTTCACCGCTCAGGCCCATATTGGTCATCATCTGCTCTGTGGCTTGAACCTCGTCTTCGGATACACGGCCATCGGCCTTAGCCATATACCCGAGCAAGGGAAACACACTATTAAATAACGCGCGCTGTACAGCCTCCCTATTTTTGGGGCTATAGTCACGAGCAAACTGTGCCCGTGCGTGATCAAAAAAATGGCCCACAAAATACCCAACTACAGCACCGACAGCACCTGCCATTTGCCAGCCCAACATAACGCCTACGATACGACCTATCCAGTTCACAGTAACCTCTTTAAAATGATGAAAAATACGCTCGTTATAAAAGCGATTTCTGTATGCCTTGCAACCATATTTTTTTAACTTCAGAGCTATTGAGCGCCGAATTATTGATTGGCTTTCAATGTATCATAAGCTTGCTTAATTATTATAAAGTCTTCTGCGCTGCCGCCTTTATCCGGGTGAACTTTGGCTACTTTTTCTCGGTATGCGCTCTGAATATTTTGCCAAGACGCCTCTTTTGTAACCCCTAGAATCTCGAGTGCTTCCGGCGCTTCACAATACGCCTGGTACCCACGCCAAAACTGGTCGATCAGTGTTTGAACTGAAGAATCATTGGCATAAATCAACGGGGTCAAATCTGAGTAATAGTCTGAAAGGTGGCTGTTCTTGGGCCCAACGTCTGTGGTTTGCTCGCTGCATTCTTGTCGCTCTTTGTCAGCAAAATAAATCTCCAGTGGGCCAACCTCAAGCATGCGTCCTGAAGGCAAGCACTCGCTTTGAATTGCGAACAAACAATGCATTACCAAATAATGCGTGTAGAACAACAGTAGCATTTGGGAAGGCTGGCCTAAAAAGTCAAAACACCCCTGTGCACGTAAAGCCACAATAAGCTCATGCTCAGACATTGGTGCGCTTTGGTTTTCAAGCTCGTGTTCACAAGCTGCCTTTAAAGCCTGAACCGATTGCTTAAACCCCTCGCAGCATATATCAAGCACGGGGGGCCGTACTCTTGATTAGCGCTTTTAGCTCAGCCACCTCTTCACGCAAAAACTTGAGCTCTAACATATGCTCGTCATGATGCTGCTCTTCTTGCTTCCCAGATAAAATTTGACGCTCCTCTTCCAGCACATTCACCACAATGCCTATTACCATATTCAAAAATGCAAACGCGGTAAAAAATATGAACGATAGGTAGTATACCCAGCTTATAGGGTAATGCGCTTGGGTTTCGTACATAACATCCGTCCAGTCCTCAAAGGTCATTACTCGAAACAACGTGAGCATACTGATGGCAATATCGCCCCATAACACCTCATTAATATGCGAAAAAAATGTACTGCCGACGGCAGCATAAATGTAAAAAATGATGAACATGAGCATCATCACATAACTTAACTGCGGCAATGCTTTGAGCAACGAATTTAGCAACATCCGTAATTCCGGAATGATCGAAACCATACGCAAAACACGAAATATCCGTATCAAACGCCCTACGATGGCCATCTCACTATTATCAATGGGGATTAAGCTGACAACGACGATAGCGGTATCAAATATATTCCACCCACTTTTAAAAAATGCTCGCTTATTTGGTTCACCAATATATCGAATGGTAATTTCCAATAGAAAGATGAATGTAATCATCCAATCCAGAACCCGCACAATGTCATTGACCACGGGCGGGATATCGTAAGTTTTCACGCCGATTACTAAAGCAGAAAAAATAATGATACCCACCACAATCGACTCAAACAGTTTATTTGAACGAACTTCGTAAAAGGTATTCTGAATTTTTTGGAATTTAGTCATAAACCACACAAACTCTGCGTAAACGTCACACACCAAAAGGGGCCGCTTTCCGGCCCCTTCAAATATTCTGCCCCATAGGTACAAAGCAACCATGCTACAAAGCAACTATTCAATTCGCCACTTGGTTCCCTCACGAGAATCTTCTAATACCACACCCTTTTCTTTGAGTGCTTCACGAATCTCGTCGGCCCTTGCGTATTGCTTATCTTTTTTGGCTTGAATGCGCTCTTGAATTAACTGCTCTACCCATTTAGATTCAATCCCGCTATCTTCAGCATCACCCTTAAACCATGCTTCTGGGTCTTGCTCAAACAGCCCCAACAAACCTCCAAGCGCCAGCAACTCGCCTTTTAGAGCGCTTTTGTCACCTTCACCTTTATTTATTTGCCCTAGAATATGATGTATATGACTGATTGCCATAGGTGTATTTAGATCATCCAACAAGGCTTTAAACGCCGGCGATTGGCTCACATCAATATTTGCTGCCTTAACATCAATAAGCTTTCTTAAAACACCATAAGCCGAATCTAATGCAGATTTTGCCTGATCCAATAATTGCGCAGAAAAATCCATCTCGCTTCGGTACTGCGCACTTAACAAAGCGAAACGAATCACTTCTCCTTTATGATGCTCTAGTAAACCACGCACTGTCTTGAAATTGCCTAAAGATTTAGACATTTTCTCGCCATTAATGTTTACATACCCATTGTGCATCCAATAGTTAACAAAGGCTTCTCCACCATGGGCGCACTGGCTTTGCGCACGCTCGTTTTCATGATGAGGGAAGACCAAATCTCTACCACCGCCGTGAATATCAATGGTCGTACCCAAATGCTTCTCTATCATCGCCGAACACTCTAAGTGCCAACCAGGCCGCCCACGCCCCCAGGGGCTATCCCAACCGGGCTCATCATCTGATGAAGGCTTCCATAGTACAAAATCCCCGGCATACTTTTTATAGGGTGCAACTTCTACACGCGCGCCCTCGAGCATATCCTCTAACGAGCGGTTAGAAAGCTCGCCGTAATCGTCCATAGATTTAACCGCAAAAAGTACATGTCCATCGGCAACGTACGCATGCCCTTTGTTCACAAGTTGCGCTACCATTTCGATCATATCCGTCACATGGTGCGTAGCATAGGGTGTAATCGTTGGCGTTAGATTATTCAGCGCGGCCATATCTTCGACGTAGCACGCAGCATAGCGTGCAGCTAACTCACTAATAGGCTCATCATTTTCACGCGCGGCCTTCATGATCTTGTCGTCAATATCCGTAATATTCCGTGCGTAAGTAACATT
Organism: uncultured Cellvibrionaceae bacterium; assembly: GCA_964480055.1. Lineage (GTDB taxonomy): Bacteria > Pseudomonadota > Gammaproteobacteria > Pseudomonadales > Cellvibrionaceae > CAYZQH01. The sequence continues at coordinate 501 of CAYZQH010000200.1, read as the reverse complement.
AGCAAATAAGGCATTTAAAATACGAAATAACGTATCAAAAACCACTACCGGCCGTGCGTTGCCAATATGAACCAAGTTATAAACCGTGGGGCCACATACGTACATTTTTACGTGATCAGGATCTATCGGGTTAAAGGCCTCTTTTTGCCGCGTTTTAGTATTAAATAAAACCAATGACATGGGTAACAACTCAATAAAATTTAGGTTCAATACAGTATGCAGCTAAACAATCACTGTTAACCGCAATACATTAGGTGCTGGCCACACCAGGCGCTTAAGTTTTATTCAATTACTTAACGCCGTCTTTGTTTTGCCAGGTGTCCTTAAGGCCGATGGTACGATTAAAGACCAAGCCTTCTGCCTTTGGGTCACGGCAGAAATAACCCTCGCGCTCAAATTGATACCCCTGCAAAGGCTCTGCACTTTCAAGCCCTGGCTCACCCATACATTCAGTTAGCTCTTGTAAACTGTCTGGATTAATGACATCTATGTAGTTTTTAT
>CAYZQH010000199.1:0-5968 GCA_964480055.1 uncultured Cellvibrionaceae bacterium | reverse complement strand
TACGGTGGAACCTGATGCAACAGAGCTTGATGGAGCTATTGTGGAGCACTTCTCATATATCTGGTGGGAATGCTCCATATGTAGAAGAAGTATACGAAGCCTACCTACGCGACCCGAATTCAATCTCAGAAGAATGGCGCACTTATTTTGACAAGCTTCCCCGACTTGAAGGTGTTGGCGGGGCGGATACTCCTCATTCAGAAATTATTGAATATTTTGAATTACTTGGAAAGAATCGCGCTCGTCCTATAGTGGCGCCTGGCTCTGGTAGTGCGCACGTTGCTCACGAACGCAAGCAAGTGGAAGTGGTTCAGCTGGTTAATGCCTACCGCTTAAGCGGTCATAGAAAAGCTCAGTTGGATCCACTGGGTTTACATAATCTACAAAAGTTGACCGAGCTAGATTTGGGGTTTCACGGTTTAAACTCTGCTGATTTGGATGTGGTTTTCCAGTTGGGGGACTTATCTTTTGGTAAAGCCGAAGCGCCGTTAAAGGACATTATCTCAGATTTAGAGTCTACCTACTGCCACCATGTAGGTGCAGAGGTTATGCATATCACGCACTTCGACGAGCGCGCATGGTTACTCAACCGTTTGGAAAGCGCACGTTCTCGTTTACCTTTAAGTGTTGATGAAAAAAAGCATCTGTTAGGTAGCTTGACTGCTGCAGAAGGTTTAGAGCGTCACTTGGATAGCAAGTACCCAGGTACCAAGCGCTTTGGTCTTGAAGGCGCTGAAAGCTTAATCCCAATGTTGGATGTACTGATTAGCTCTGCCGGCGCCTTTGGTGCTAAAGAGATGGTTCTTGGTATGGCACACCGTGGCCGCCTCAATACATTGGTGAACATATTAGGTAAAAACCCAGAAGACTTATTTAATGAGTTTGAAGGTAAAAAACTGGTAGATACCTCCGGTGATGTGAAATATCACCAGGGGTTTTCTTCTAACGTAATGACCCCAGGCGGGGAAATGCATTTGGCCATGGCCTTTAACCCTTCGCACTTAGAGATTGTTTCTCCGGTGGTTGAAGGCTCTGTTCGTGCCCGCCAAGACCGTCGAGAAGATACCGAGCGTAATACCGTAGTCCCTGTGGTTATCCACGGAGACGCAGCATTTGCTGGCCAGGGTGTAGTATTAGAAACCTTCCAGATGTCTCAAACGCGTGCTTATAAAACTGGCGGTACGCTTCATATCGTGATCAACAACCAAGTTGGGTTTACCACCAGCTTCAAAGATGACGCTCGCTCTACAGACTACTGTACCGACGTAGCTAAGATGATTGAGGCGCCCATATTCCACGTAAATGGCGATGACCCAGAAGCGGTTGCATTTGTGACTAAGCTGGCTATGGATTACCGCAACGAATTTAAGAAAGATGTGGTTGTGGATTTGGTGTGTTACCGCCGTCGCGGTCATAACGAAACGGACGAGCCCTCTGCCACACAGCCGTTAATGTATTCCGTTATCCGCAAACACAAAACTACGCGCACGTTATATGCCGAGCAATTGGTGCAAGAGGGTGTGTTATCTCAAGAACAAGTAAATACTATGGCTAACGAGTACCGTGATGCCTTAGATCGTGGCGAACATGTGGCGCGCGGCCTTGTTAGTGAGCCAGACAGCAGTTTGTTTGTAGATTGGGCGCCATACCTAGGCCATGATTGGCAAACGCCTGCAAATACCGGGTATGACCTAAAAGAGCTGCAGGCTATGGCGGAACAGATCTCTCATATACCTGATGGCATAGTCGTTCAGCGCCAGGTTTCAAAAATTTACGATGACCGCCGTAAAATGGCTGGCGGCGCCTTACCGATGAACTGGGGTATGGCCGAAACATTGGCTTATGCCGCTTTACTTAAAGAGGGGCATAAAGTTCGGTTAACGGGGCAAGATGTTGGCCGTGGTACATTCTCTCATCGTCATGCTGTGGTTCATGGGCAAAAAGACGGTGAGCGTTATGTGCCGCTACAGGATTTATATCAAGGGCAGCCTGAGTTTGATATATACGATTCTTTGCTTTCTGAAGAGGCGGTTTTAGCGTTTGAGTATGGTTACTCCACTACCTCACCCAACGGTTTGGTGATTTGGGAGGCTCAGTTTGGTGATTTTGCCAACGGCGCCCAAGTGGTAATAGACCAATTTATTACCAGTGGTGAGCACAAGTGGGGCCGCTTATGTGGCTTAACTATGTTGTTGCCCCATGGATATGAAGGCCAAGGGCCTGAGCATTCTTCTGCACGCTTAGAGCGATTCCTACAGCTGTGTGCAGAGCATAATGTGCAGGTATGTATTCCTACTTCTCCAGCTCAGATATTCCATTTATTGCGTCGCCAAGCCATACGCCCTATGCGTCGCCCGTTGATTATCATGAGCCCTAAGTGGATCTTGCGCCACAAGTTAGCCACTTCGTCGTTGGAAGAATTGTCGGCAGGGGGCTTCCAAACAGTTTTGGGCGATACCATTGTAGAGCCAACAAGCGTGAAGCGTGTGGTACTTTGCAGTGGTAAAGTCTACTACCACTTGCTAGAAGCACGGCAGGAGCGCGAGCAATCTGACGTAGCCCTGGTCCGTATCGAGCAGCTTTACCCCTTCCCAGAAGAACATTTGCGTATTGCCTTAAAGCCTTTTGAGCATGTGACAGATGTGGTTTGGTGTCAGGAAGAACCCAAAAATCAGGGCGCATGGCTCTCTAGTCAGCACCGTATGAAGCGTGTGCTAGATAGAGTAAACTCTGATTCATTTTTACGCTATGCCGGGCGCGCTGCGTCTTCAGCGCCAGCTGCAGGTTATATGTCTACCCACATTGAAGAACAAAATAAGTTCATCAATGCGGCACTCGATGTAACGGTTTAAACACAATTAACCTTTAATAACAGAGCCTTAACTAACTAAAGAGCCTTAACTGAAGGACTATTCGGAATGACCATAGAAATTAAAGCCCCTACATTTCCAGAATCTGTTCAAGATGGCACCATCGCCACTTGGCACAAACAACCGGGTGAGGCCGTTGCGCGTGATGAGCTGATTGTAGATATTGAAACTGACAAAGTTGTTTTAGAAGTAGTGGCTCCTGCTGACGGCAGCATCGCAGAAATTATTAAAAACGAAGGCGATGTCATATTAAGCAATGAAGTCATTGCAAAATTTGCCGCTGGGGATGCACCAGCGGCAGCGTCTGCGCCAGCTGCCCAAGCAGCTCCCAACGACAGCTCAGTAGAGACTTTAGTTAACCCAGCGGCTAAGAAATTAGCAGACGAAAAGGGTATAGACCTTTCTCAAGTAAAAGGTACCGGTAAAGGCGGAAGAATCACAAAAGAAGACGTTGTTAACTTCAAGCCGGCCGCCGCCGCAGCAACTGCTGCTCCCGCCGTTGCAAAACCTGCGCCTGCCACCAAAGCTGCTGCTCCAGAGCCTGTAGTGCAAGGTGAAGGCGCACGAGTTGAAAAACGTGTCCCTATGACACGTTTGCGTTCACGCATTGCAGAGCGCTTACTTGATGCCACTCAAAGCACCGCCATGCTCACCACTTTTAACGAAGTCAACATGGCGCCAGTTATGGAGCTTCGCAAAAAGTACAAAGACCAATTTGAAAAAACGCACAACGGTACACGCTTAGGGTTTATGGGGTTTTTTGTTAAGGCAGCCGTTGAAGCTTTACGGCGTATTCCTGCAGTCAATGCATCCATTGATGGTAAAGATATTGTTTATCACGGATACCAAGATGTAGGTGTAGCGGTATCAACCGAGAAGGGTTTGGTCGTTCCTGTAATACGTAACGCAGAGAATATGGGCTTAGCGGACATTGAAAACACTGTTCGTGGTTATGGCTTGAAGGCTCGTGATGGGAAATTGACCATAGAAGAAATGACCGGGGGTACCTTCACAATTACCAATGGCGGTGTTTTTGGGTCGTTACTATCCACACCGATTTTAAACCCGCCTCAAGCCGCCATTTTGGGTATGCATAAAATTCAAGAGCGGCCAATGGCGGTCAATGGCAAAGTCGAAGTATTGCCAATGATGTATTTGGCCCTATCTTATGATCACCGCCTAATTGATGGCAAAGAAGCTGTCCAATTCTTGGTTGCCATTAAAGACTTATTAGAAGACCCAGCGCGTATCTTGCTGGAAGTATAATAGCAACTTAAAAAGGTTTTATGAGGCCAGAGCGGCTTCTTCATCAGTTTACGCAAAATTCGGGGTTTTTATGTCTACTAAGTATGACGTTATTGTTATTGGTTCTGGGCCTGCTGGTTATGTGGCAGCAATTCGCGCTGCGCAGCTTGGTCTAAAAACCGCATGTATAGAAAAGTGGAAAAACAAGGACGGTAAGGGCGCCAACGGCGGCACTTGCCTGAATGTAGGTTGCATTCCGTCGAAAGCATTATTAGACAGCTCTTTTAAATACCATGAAGCCAAAGACGACTTTAGTGTTCATGGTATAAGTACCAAAGAAGTAAAAATGGACGTGCCTTCCATGATTGCTCGCAAAGACGCCATTGTTAAGCAATTAACGGGTGGAGTGGCGGGTTTGTTTATGGCAAATAAGGTCACCTCCTTGTATGGAACGGGCAAATTATTAGCTGGCAAAAAAGTTCAATTCGTGGACTTTGATGGCAAAGAGGAAATTTTAGAAGCTGAAAATGTGATTTTGGCGTCAGGCTCTATCCCCGTGAATATTCCGGTTGCCTCTACCGATGGAGACGTGATTGTTGATTCTACAGGTGCTTTGGAGTTTCAAGAGGTACCCGAGCGTTTAGGTGTGATAGGCGCTGGCGTTATTGGCTTGGAGTTAGGTTCTGTGTGGAATCGCTTAGGTTCTAAAGTGGTTTGTTTGGAAGCTATGGAAGACTTTTTAGCTATGCTGGATCAGCAAATTGCCAAAGACACCAAAAAAATCTTGACCAAGCAAGGTTTAGATATTCGCTTAGGTTGTCGTGTAACCGGTAGCGAAGTAAAAACTAAAGGCAAAAAGAAAGAAGTCGTTGTGACTTTTACCGATACAGACGGTAGTGAAAAGACCGAAACTTTCGATAAGCTAATTGTTTGTGTTGGCCGTCGTCCATTCACCGACGGTTTACTTGCCCAAGACAGCGGTGTAAAGCTGGATGAGCGTGGGTCTATCTACGTGAATGATTTGTGTTCTACCAGTGCTCCGGGCGTGTGGGCTATTGGTGATGTGGTTCGTGGACCTATGCTTGCACATAAAGGCTCAGAAGAGGGCGTGATGGTTGCTGAGCGTATTGCCGGTGAAAAGACCGTTATGAACTATGACATCATTCCGAATGTTATATACACCCACCCAGAAATAGCCGCTGTGGGCAAAACCGAAGAGCAATTAAAAGCCGATGGCGAGCAATATAAAGTGGGCATATTCCCATTTGCGGCCAGTGGCCGAGCCTTAGCTGCCAATGAAAAAGATGGCATGGTTAAGATGATCGCGGATGAAAAAACTGATCGTATCTTGGGTTGCCATATTGTTGGCCCAAGCGCGGCAGATTTGGTTCAGCAAGTTGCTATCGCTATGGAGTTTGGCTCTAGCGCAGAAGACATCGGCATGACGGTATTTGGCCATCCAACGCTGTCTGAAGCAGTTCATGAAGCGGCGCTGGCGGTAAACGGCCACGCCATCCACATTGCTAACCGTAAGAAGCGTAAGTAATAGAGTTTTGACAAGGCTGGCTCCGTCCACCCACCCGATGAAGTCAGTACATGTTGTTATTCGCAGTTTGGACGCTCAAACCTTTTGGGCGCGCGGCAATTGTTTTTTGAAATGGTGATGACTACAGCAAGGGTATGCTTTAGGCCAAAAGCCATATTTTTGGCTGATTACATAGGTTTATATTGGATGGTTGCTTTTTGCGTACCGCTAAAACTACTATTTTTAGAGGTGCGCCTATGTAAGGGTGTTGTGAACAGGCGCAAAGATGATCAAAAATTATCTTTCGCCTTTTGCTAGGTGTGCTTAT
>CAYZQH010000198.1:0-5998 GCA_964480055.1 uncultured Cellvibrionaceae bacterium | reverse complement strand
AGGTATGGCCACTGCTGTGCGCAAATGGATGGATCATGTGGGCCTAAAGCAGGCCTGTTTTTTGGGGCATTCGTTGGGTGGTAAGGTGGCTATGGAGTTGGCGTTACAAGCGCCCGAGCGGGTGGCTAAATTAGTGGTGATAGACATTGCTCCCGTTAAATATAGTGCCAGGCACAATGACGTGTTTGCGGGGCTTTTTGCGGTAGACCCAACTTTAATTCGCTCCCGCGATGAAGCCGATAAGCTCATGGGGGCCTATGTAAAAGAGCGCGCCGTTAGAAGTTTTTTACTTAAAAACCTGGTGAAAACTGAGCAAGGTTTTGAGTGGCGAATGAACTTGTCAGACTTGCACGCCAATTATCCCTTGTTAATTGAAGGCAACACCCCAAACACCAGTATGGTACCCACTATGTTTATAAAGGGGGGGGATTCGGACTATATCAAAGAGTCTCACCGCGAAGAGATACTGTCACGCTTCCCTAACACTCAGCTTAAAGTGGTGCCCAATACGGGCCACTGGCTACATGCCGAAAAGCCCGATTTAGTGGCTCGTTTGGTAAAAAAATTCCTGCAAGCTTCCCAATAGGCATACACTGAAGGTATCTGTAAACCATACCTATTTTACGGGGTCTTTATGCCTAAGCAAAAGCTTGAAAATTTAATGACAGAGCTTCATGACGCCTTTGGAAATGACTCGCCCAGCGAAAGCCAAAAGCAATTATTAGCGTCTTTAGAGGCGCACATTCACGAGTTTAACGCTGCGGCCCCCATAGACCCAACGCCACTAGAGACCGTGGAGTTGTTGCTAGAGCAGTTAGGGGAGGAGCACCCCAAAACCTCGGCCATTTTGACTGAGTTTATAGGGGTTTTACGTGGGTAGGGCCCGCTCGTGGCGTAAGTGTTAAGCTTGACTAGAGCTAAGACGGGCCAGTACTACTGATTTTTGGGGTTCTTATTAGCAATGTCTAGTAATCCCCAGAATGAATGGTTGCCAGTACAGTCTTAGGGTATCAGTGCTGTATCGGCTACGTCTTTGGCGACTTCACGCCCTCTTAGTGTTTCAATAATTGTTAAAGCAAACAAAAATGCCGTACCTGGCCCTTGGCTGGTGATCAGTAATTTATCGTGTACCACCGGTGCATCTACTACTTCAGCTGTTTGTGTGGCTAACTCGTCATTAAACGCTGGGTATCCTGTTGCCTTGTAGCTTGCTATTAATTTGTGCTTCCCCAGTATTTTTGACGGGGATGCACAAATGGCGGCTACCATTTTTTGCGCGGCAAATTGGTTTTTTAAAAGCGTGATTAGTAAGGCGCAGTCACTTAAATTTTGCGCTCCTGGTAATCCACCGGGCAGTATAATGGCATCCCAAGGTTTATTGACGCACTGTTCAATGTGTTCATCCGCTTCTATTTTTACCTTCCTAGAGGCGCAAATGGTAGTGTTGGCAGCCGTTGAAGCCACTGTAACAGCAATGTCTGCCCGTCTTAGCATGTCAATAATAATCACCGCTTCCATTTCTTCCGTGCCATCGGCGATAGGAACGAGTACGTTAGTCATAATAAAAACCCTTTATCTAATGTGAAAAATTTGAAAGAGCCTTGTCAATAAAGTAATAATTAAAAGCGCGCACCGGCAGGTGCATTACCGTATGGGTTTTTCATGGCATTGGGCAGAAGCTAAGAGCTTAATCCACACAGTGTTAAAAAACGGCTTATGCCCGCGCTCATGTACTTTTCTTTATGGATAACTGTATAGAGCATGCGTTTAAAATTGCGGCTGGGAATATGGATAGGCACCAAGGCCCCGCGGTTAAAGGACTCTTTTAAAGAAATTTTTGATAAGCAAGATATACCAAGCCCTGCTGCTACAGCGCGCTTGATGGCTTCTGTGTGTTGCAACTCTAGTAGAATATTTAATTGCGGTAAAACCCCTTGCATGGCCCGGTCAAACCCTTGGCGGGTACCAGAGCCCGGCTCGCGTACAATCCATTGTGCGGCTATTAAGTGCTCATCCGCAATGACTTTTATTTTGGCAAGTGGGTGCGACGGAGCACAAAAACACACCAGCTCGTCTTCCTGCCAGGGTAAGACGTTTAAATCGGCGTGCTGATATTCACCTTCTATCAGCCCCAGGTCAAAGTCAAAATTCAGTAATTTTTGCGCAATGGTTTGCGTGTTTGCTACCTCTAAGCTCGCCGTTGCGCCGGGTGTGCTTTTCATAAATTCGGTAATCAACCCTACCGCCAAATAGTTGCCAATGGTGAGGGTGGCGCCAAGCTTTATATGGCCAACCTCTTGCTGTTTACGCAGGTGTGCACTCAGTTCATGGGCTTGTTCTACCAGTGCCTGGGCTTTTGGGCGCAGTAAGTTACCCAGCTCGTTGGTTTGTAGACGCTTGCCAATACGATCAAATAGCTGCACGTCATATAGGCTTTCTAAGTCTTTGAGTGCGCCACTACAGGCCGATTGCGACATGGCCAGGGATTCGGCAGCTCGCGTGACATTTTGGAACTGCGCAACGGCTAAAAACACTTGAAGTTGACGTAAAGTAAATTGCATAGCGGGGTATATAACCGTGACGTTGGTCGTGGGAGGTTGGTTTGGCAGTGTAAACCATTCGAGCTGCCATAAGGTATTCGCCTTCAGGCGCAAACCTTCCCCTGCGGGCACTTAAATCTTCTTTTTGGTGTGTTTATGCCGCTGGGGTTTTATGGTTCAAACAAACGTTTTAAAAAATAAGGCCTTTTAAGGCCGTTATTCTAACTTCATTTAATCAAAGCCTTTACTGGTGTGTGACTATTTACTATTTTAGAAGGGCTAAGTTGCACCATCCAGGATGTTTGGGTGCTTATATTCTTCGTTTTTAGTATGCATGCACCCCAAAAAGTACAGTACAAGGGTGCAGACAGCGCTAGTTAGGTTGTCAGCAAATAAAGCCCCGCTTTCAAAAAGGGTTGTAAACCTCGAGGGTTGCGTTGGGTATGTTGAGTGCGTATGCGTATTTAATTGATATATTGGTGGGGCGGAGTTATTTGCTCTTGAGTCATTTGGGAGGCTGACAATGCATGAAAACGAGATACTGGTTCTTTTACTAGGTTCTGTGGTTTTAGGGTTTATTTGCCTTTATCGCAAACGCTTAAATGCGTTGCCTGCGGCAAAGTGGCTATTTGCCTCGTACTTTGCTACATGGGTTGCCTGGGTCTCTACCGTCGCAGAGCATCTTGCGCTACCTACTTTTTTTAACGTTTTAGAGCATTGTGGATACCTATTAAACGGCGCGTTGCTTTTTGTATGGTGCTGGTTGGGTATGAAAAACGGCAAAGGAGTGGTTCGTGATTAGCGCATTCAATTTATTGGGGGCCATATTTGCGGCAGGAGCTATGCTGTTGCTCTTTACGCCATGGCGTCAGAGGTTGGCGCAAGAAGAAGCGTGCATTGCAATTTTGGTGACTTCAGTGACCGTACTAGTTAATGCACAGGGGTTTTGGTATTGGGTTGGTCGTACGGCGTCAGAGGTGCCAGAAGAAAACTTGGGTGATTTTTTACAAATTTTGCAGCCTGCTTTATGGGGCGTGTTTTTTTATGTGGTTGTGCAATCTGCACAGCGCAGAGAGTTAATTAAGAGCCAACAACAAATGCGCAGTATTGTCGAGAATATGCCTGTTATTCTCCATGCTTATGATAAAGACGGGCAGGTGTTGGCGTGGAACCATTTTGCAGAACAAACAACTGGGTACAGCAAAGAGGAAGTGGTTCACGCCCCTGATGCGTTGAAGCGTCTTTTCCCTGCCCAGCAAATTCAAGATCAAATTCTACAGGAATGTAATAATCAAGGCGCCAGCTACAGCCATAGAGTATGGCCGGTTATGTGTAAGCAGAGGTACGAGCGGCAAATTGCGTGGTATAACATTTCCAAAAAATTCCCAATACCTGATTGGTCAAATTGGGGGATAGGCCTAGATATTACCGAGCTGTTGGCCTCTCAGAGAGACCTAGAGCATAAGGCTACCCATGATGAGCTAACAAGCTTACCCAACCGAGCCCTTTTACGTGACCGGTTGACCCACGCGCTTAGTGACTGTCAACGCAACCAGCAAGCGGGTGCTTTGTTGATGCTGGATCTAGATCATTTCAAAATTGTGAATGATACTCATGGGCACCCGGTAGGGGATCGGCTACTGTATGAAATTGGCGAGCGGTTGCGCGGTTGCTTGAAATCTACCGATACCTTAGCGCGCTTTGGTGGTGATGAATTTGTTGTTTTGTTGGAAAAAATTCAACGCGCAGAAGAAGCTGCAATGGTGGCAGAGCGGATTATTTCTGAAATTACTTCGCGTCCGTTTTATTTATATGGGCAAGAAATTCGCGTGAGTACCAGTATTGGAATTACAGTCTTCCCTGATGATGATGTACGTATAGATGAGTTAATCAAAAATGTAGATTTAGCCCTATACGCAGCCAAAGAAAATGGTCGCAATGGCTACCACTATTATTCGCGCGCAATGCACAATAAATTGCGTTGGCAGCATAAAGTATCAGAGCGGTTACGTGCGGCGTTAGAGACTGAGTCATTTGAACTCAACTACCAACCTCAGCTGTGTATGGAAACAAAAAAAATAGTAGGTGTGGAGGCGCTATTGCGTTGGGCAGATATGCAAGAGACACCCTTATCGCCCGGCGCATTTATTCCTATTGCAGAGAATATGGGGTTGATGCCAGTACTTGGTAAGTGGGTAGTTAAAGAGGCGTTAAGGCAAGCAGCTACTTGGCAAAACAAACCCGGCGTGCCTGTGGCCATTAATTTGTCGCCTATACAATTTTATCAGTCAGATTTGATAGACAGTGTTTTGTCTGCCGCTGAAGAGAATGGCGTACGCCCAGAAAATATAGAGCTGGAAATAACAGAATCTGCGGTGATGCGTAATTTGGATAAGTCTATCACCACTATGAAGCGTTTGGCGCAAAAAGGGTTTGGCATTAGCTTAGATGATTTTGGTACGGGGTACTCTTCTTTAAGTTATTTAAAGCGCTTTCCGGTTTCAAAAATTAAAATTGATCAATCTTTTGTACAAGGCTTAGAAACCGACCCCGCTGATGCAGCCATTGTGCGCAGCGTCATCGACTTGGGGCACTGCTTGAATGTCAAAGTCCTGGCCGAAGGGGTGGAGACACAAGCGCAATTTAAGCAGCTGGAGGAGGCCGGTTGTGATTATGTGCAAGGCTTTTTTTGCTCTAAACCCCTAACCTCTAGAGGGTTTACGGACTACGCCATACAGGCGGGGGGTGTAATTTAGCGTCTTGATGGCGCACGGCAGTATCCCAATTGCCGTCTACACTTAAAGCTATCTACAGGCAGTTCGATCGACAAGAGCACTAGTTAAATTGAGCGCTGTGTGTAACAAAGATAGTAAGAGCGAGGCAAGCCAATGGATTCCCCCACGTCTGAGCGCCGGCAATATAGTCGGATAGATTATGAGACCGATGTTGCTATTACCCAAGAAGATAACGCCTATTCAGCGCAATTGGTGGATATCTCGTTAAACGGTGTTTTGATTACCACACCGGAAGAGTACGCCATTCGCACAGATTTGCCCTGTACTGTCACCGTATCGCTTGCTGATAACGTAGAAATAGTGATGCAGGTAACGCTGGTACATTCGAGCACAAAAACCTTGGGGTTTCATTGCACCAGCATTGACATGGATAGTATGACCTACCTGCGCCGCTTAGTAGAGATGAATTTGCCTGATGCCGCAGCCTCTGAGCGGGTATTAAATGAGCTGCTACGGCACCACAAGTCAGATTGAGACCAGACGCGTTACGGATATACCTGATACAAAAGTTAGGCATCGAGCGCATCCCCCCCGGCTGCTAAGCTTTTAAGGGCTTGTACTTCATACGTTTAGGCTGTGCATTATTGCCTTTACGCTGCAAAAAGTCCTCGTGGTACTCTGTGTAATTGCCTTCAAAAAACACCACGTCACTGTCGCCTTCGT
>CAYZQH010000197.1:0-6002 GCA_964480055.1 uncultured Cellvibrionaceae bacterium | reverse complement strand
CACCTTAACTATTTTGCATTCACGCATCAGGGTTGATATTCGAGCGGCCAAACCCCAGCTGGCGACCAAATTCCGACAGTAATGCGGCATCGACTTTACGTTTTTTTACTGCGTACCGTTTGTTGAGAGCGGCCTTGGTATCTAGCCCGGTTAGGCGGCGCGCTAAGATTACTTGTTGGTGATACCGCTCTAACTTACTCACTAGGGTTTTGGCCCCTCGAATGGGCAGCAGTGCAACCTCGTCCAAATGATTGTACAAATGCTTCAACGATTCAAAATGCGCCAGTAACGCAATGGCCGTTTTGGGGCCCACTCCGGGGATACCGGCAATATCATCCACACTGTCGCCAACCAACGCCAAATAATCTGCTACCTGCTCTGGACGCACGCCCATTTTATGGGTGCAGTCATTGTAATCCATTGGCTCATCATCCGGATAATGCCAAAATTGATCGCCTGGGCGAATTACCTGGATCAGGTCTTTATCTCGAGAGATAACCACATTACACCCACCGCTGCGACGGTGCCGTGCTGCCAGTGTACCCACCAAATCATCCGCCTCAAAAAGCGCAGACCCATAGGTGGTCACCCCCATCGCCTCAGTGATGGCTTTACACATTGCCATTTGGTAAATAACGGCATCGTCTGGTGGTGGCCGGCTGATTTTATAATTTGGGTCTAACTGATGCCGAAACCCCGTACCAAAACTTTCGTCAAAACACGCCGCCACGCACTGGGGCTTCACGTGCAATAAAAACCGCTTTAACCAGTGGCTATAGCCATAGGTTGCTCCGGTCCCTACGCCATTATCGCTTTGCCAATGATCCGGCATGGAAAAATAGTATTTAAAAAAAACTATACTCGCATCGAGCAAATACAATGGAGTACTTGAAGAAGTTTTTTGCATAGTCGGCTTATTGCTGCAGGTATTTAAGTTGGTAATGCGATTGCGCCAACGGGTTTTCAATGCCATAAAACTCACTGAGCGCGGAGATAAAAACTTGCGCACGGTCATTTAGTGGCGTTAGGCAAAACCCCTGCGCGGCCTTCACTATGCTTTGTTTAAATGTGTCGCTGGGGCCCAAAGCGCTGCACAAATTATCTGCGCTAACACCAAAACGAACGCCCGCCGCCACAGAAAACTGCCACTCTAAAGCCTGAGGCACCACCTCTACTTGCTCAAATTGTGTTTGCTGGACGTGGCTACGGCCATCTGGCGCATACCAGTAGCCGTAATCCTCCAATTGTCGACGTTTCTCCCCCGCAACGCACCAATGGGCCACCTCGTGCAGTGCACTGGCAAAATAATCTTGCGTGTACACAATGGTATGCGTGCGACAAACGGCGCTTGAAGGGCGATAAATGGGCTCTGCGCCACCACCAACTAAAACGGTATTGAACGGTTTTGCAAAACAGCGGTTAAATAGCGTGATAAGGTCTTGGGCGCAATGCATGATGAAACGGGGCTTAAACACCATTGGTTAAAAAGTTCCTCTCAAGCCCTCAAATATAATTTCAACTGGGGGGTTGAGATATTGGCTCACTGCATATACTGTATAAGTATGACTGGTAAGAAGACATGCTGTTACGCAACATGCCTTTGAGTGCATTGCACGTAGCTGCTTGCTCGCATTTGTCGCTACGGCACATGCCCTTGCCACTCTGGCTCCGGCGCTCGTAGAGCAGACAAGCCCTTCAAAATAGGAGGTGTATTATGAAGACCTCAGACCCCGGTCACAAGCTTGACAACGTGATCGACCTCTTTACCAAGCAATCCTACGTTCCACAGTGGGATAAACGCTTTATTCGCCTTTCACCTGAGCTAGACGGCCTAGAAATGCTGTACTCGAACGAGTCCAGTGAAGACAAGCTGTTCAGTTTAAAAGTGTTGGCGTGGGGACTTAGAGCTAACGGTGAAGTGGTTGGTTTGGTACCTTGGCTCAATGACATTATCCCCTGTGAAGCCATAAAAGACCCCCTCAACGGTCAATGGGAAGGCTATTTCGACCCGGGCATTGATGAGATATTTACGGAACCGCCTATCCACAAAGTGGTTGAGCTGGAAACCGCCGCGGAATACTACGACTACGAATGCGAAAACCCGCAAGATGTGGTTCAAGAGGTGCCTGATTTAATTGGTACGCATGCGGTATTAAACGATACGGAGCAGTCCAGCCTTTTACTGCAAGAGGTTGTCAGTTGGCGCTTACATAATGACGGCACCATTTCTGGCATGCTCATTGACGACCAAAAAATTGAGAGCACCCCGGTACTGCCGGGTGACAGCTGCTTATACCCGGCCCAAGGGCACGATAACTTTAGATACTTTTTTCAGCATCACATTGCCAATAAAATTAAATCTAAAGACCCTGAAGCCCTCGCAGCCATCAGCCTTTTGGTGGATGACGCGACAAGCAGTTAGCACTGTAAAAACAGCTTCTGCCATGCAGGTTCAAGCGATATTCTCCCTATAAAAAGCGGCGTTCGCGCGTCGCTTTCATTTTTTCTGGACCCAGTAGTAATAATTGCCCTCTTGCACATGGCTTTTCAGCAACTGATGCCCCAAAAACCGGCAAAATTTTGGGATATCCCGCTCTGTAGAAGGGTCTGTAGCAATAACGTAAATCACCTCTTGTGAGGCAACCTCCCTCACAGCCTTATGCAGTAACATAACCGGCTCCGGACAATTTAAGCCTGATGTATCCAAGGTTTTTTGAATTGAAATATCCAACATACGCTCTCAGATTTTTATTTCGTCAATATTCGGCGAACTTAAAAAAAATATTGTATAGTGAAGGCGTTCTGTACAAAAATCACTTCACTTTGTTTGCCGCAAATTAAAGCAATAGATGAAAACAAACAGACGCCACCAACACCACTAACTATCCAAGCATTTAATTACCCACTAACCCATGATTCACGTATTAATTGAACGCACCATCGCCGACGGCATGCTGTCCACCTACGAAGATCTAACCCGTAAAGCCATGCAACGCACCTATGTTGCGCCGGGCTTTATATCCGGCGAAGCCTTTACAGATACGGCTAACGCCAACCGCCGCTTCTTGCTGTGTAAATGGCGCTCCGCCCAAGACTGGTATAGCTGGGCCCGCAGTGAAGACAGGCTAGAGCTAACCAGCAAAATCACCCCTATATTGAGCCTGCCAGAGCGCGTCACCGTAATGGAGAACTATATTGCACCCATCTGAGCTACCGCAGACTCTGTCAAGACCTCTGCGTTGCATTTGGCGCGCACAGGTGCAACTGTAAAAACTCTGCTCCATAGGTTACTGCTTGCTCTACCGCTTGCGCCTGCGTGAGGCCGCTGCGCTTAGTGGGGTTTAAATCATGATCGCAGTGATCTAGCCACTGAACACTTACCTTGTCCCCCAAAGAATACTCTGCCACCTCGGCAGGCTTACCAAAAGCATCCCTCGTCCCTTGTACAATCAGTGTAGGCACCTGAACCTGAGGCAAGTGATCTACTCTTAACACACTCGGCTTTCGTGGCGGGTGAAAGGGGTAACCAAAACACAGGCAACCGGCCACCTCATGCGAGCATTGGGCTAACATCATCGAAGCTGCCCGCCCGCCCATCGATTTACCTGCGACGACAGTTGGCAGGCTGCCGCCAATCCACTGATCAACCGCCCTCTCCCAAGCGTCTACAATCGTTGATATTGGGCCCGGCGGCGCCTTGACCCCCTCGTTACGACGCCGAACCATATAAGGGAACTCAAACCTGATAACCTCTACACCAGTACGCCACCAAGCTTGCGCAATTTGCGCCATGACCGGATGCTCCATACCTGCACCGGCGCCATGAGCCAACAAAACACGCGCCCAGGGTGCCGCGGGCGTTTGAATGATGTAGGGCAAATGGTCATCAACCCACTGAACGGTTGCCCCAGAACTCTCAGAGGCAGGAGGACTCTGGTCAAAGCTACTCACAATACTCATCTTTACTGACAAGGTTGACCGTTTCAGAGGTTTCATCAAATAAAATTAACACTTGTCCATTCTGCACCTGCCCCTTTAGGCCCGCGACTTTTTGCTCCAACGCTTGCTCTGTGGCGCCATAGTCGGTGCCTTCGCGGGTAACAAACTCTTCTAATATGCCTTGCAGCGTCTCTGGCGAAAGCCCTGAGTGGGGAATGATCATACGAGACTCCAATTAAATCAGCAGGCTAAGATGTCAAATTCACGTAGTAAGACTCGTTCACGATATACAATGCTCACACCACTGGGCACCTATGGAATACTAACCTACAAGCAATCCAATTGACTCCAGAGCGTTGGCCGTAAGCGCTAGGGCACATAAAGCCATAAAAACCTGCACTTGCTAAAATAAAACAGCGGGAAAACATTATTCACTCATTAAGGGTCATCATGCCACAACACTGCATATTATCGGTTTTAAGCGAAGACAAACCAGGGATCGTCAAGCGCATTGCCGAAGTCGTTGCCAATCACAATGGAAACTGGCTGGAAAGCCGTTTAACTCAGCTTTCTGGTCAGTTCGCTGGCGTCATTCGCATTAGCGTCTCTAGCGACTGTTTGGACGCGTTAACCAAAGCCCTAACTGGGCTTACCGAAGATGGCATTCAAGTATCCACCACACCCTTGGTCAAAAATACCCGACAGGTCAGCCAAAAAACCGCGGAGTTTACCTTAGCTGGGCCAGACCGCCCAGGTATTGTGCGCGAACTTACAGATACATTTACCCAATACCAAATCAACGTAGAAGAAATTACCACCCGCTGCACCAGTATGCCCTACAGCGGCGACCCCTTATTTGAAGCCGAAGGTAAATTACAGTTGGCCGAAGGCACTGATTGGGAAGGCTTACTCGAGAACATTAAGGTCATAGCAGACACATTGGCTTTGGATATCGACGTTAGTCAATCCCTCAGCAGCTGACTTCAGCCTCTGCGCTTTAGTCAGAAGGGCTATTCAACCGCTTCGATGGCTTCTTTAAGTGCACTAACCACAAACTCGTGTACCGCATCCATTGCGCGATCTAGCAGAAAAAAATGGTCCACCAGGTCTACTCGTTGCAAAATATTGATCATAGAACGCCGGCGAACTTCCACGTTATGGTTTACGGCAAACGGCTCGTCAGCCAACAACAACTTATACAGGCTAAGCACACTGCCAGGCCCATAACGGCTCACAGAGACAACGCCTTGAAAGCCGTAGTCGCCAAGCTCTGCACTCACCACCAAAGCCCTATTTGGCAATATATTTAACACGCCCCGGCCAGAGACTCTTGCCAGCTCGCACTCCGCGCCTTCCACATCCAGCGATTCAAAATACTGCCTAGCCGTTTGCAACAGATGCTTTTGCCACTGAGCATTTAACGGGGTTTGCAACGCCACATGGGTTTTGTCTCCGTACAACTGACTGGCTACTATTTCCACCGGTACGCCACCGTTACTTTAAGTTAGTTGCCTCAAATGAAGCTTTGGGTTTTTGCATTTTACTGGCATAGTACGAGGGTATTATCAAAAAAACAGCCTATCAACCCACATACAGATATCGGCTTGCAGTATAAGGCCTTGAACTATGACAGATATTTTGATTCGGTATTTTCATTTTTTAGCAATTTTCGTGATGTTTGCACTGCTAACGTGTGAACACTTTCTACTGAAAGCCCAAGTACACAATGCAGTATTTAAACGCCTGGCTGTAATAGATATGGCTTTTGGTATTAGCGCCGTAGTGGCTTTGGTGTGCGGCCTAGGCCTTTGGTTTTTAGTGGGTAAGCCCGCTGGGTTTTACTCCAGCAACTGGGTATTTCACACCAAAGTAACGCTGTTTTTATTGGCCGCTGGCGTTTCGGTTATTCCCACACTGTTTATATTGAAAAATCGCAAACTCGATAACGATATAATAGACGTGCCTAAAAGTATTATCATGTGCGTACGCGTTGAGTTATTGCTTTTATGTATTATTCCGTTATTGGCGGTGATGATGGCCAACGGTGTTGGCTATATTAATTA
>CAYZQH010000196.1:0-6077 GCA_964480055.1 uncultured Cellvibrionaceae bacterium | reverse complement strand
TCGCCACAACCTGCTCTTGCTGATCCATAATTTGATCGCGAATCAACGCGAAGGCCCGCTCCATGGTATAGGCTTCAACGTCCACCACCTTCGGATGCAAATCCGCAAGCTCTAATACGCTCGCTCTATTATCGACATTTTCACGTCGGCAAGCAGCCAGCATGACTTTGACTTGCTCTGGAGAGTTCTCTGACTCCCCCAACACATCAAAATCTAAGGAAACTTCTTCTAAGGGGTATGGGATGTACTGGTCGGCTTCGAGCGAAATTTGCAACTCCATGGCATCAGAATTCAGCCCAGAGGGCATATCGATGACCTTGGTGATTACCGCCGAACCAGGCACCGCCACCGCCGCGTCTTTGACCTTGGTGCGGGAACTTTGAATCGTGGATTTGATCGACTGAGACACAGCGTCAACATCGTTGATATTTTTTTCCACCACAGAATTTGCTGGCAGAGCCTTCACTGCGTAGTTTTCAACTCGAAAACTACCCCCCTGGCGACTCAATTCCAGCAACTTGACAGTGGTGGAACTAATATCCAGGCCAAGCATAGGCTTTGTCTTTTTAGCGAATAAGCTCATTGCGCTCATTTTCCTATCTAATTCGACTACTTAGCTGATGTTTATGTTATAGCACTTTAATAAAAGGCTGCAACGTTAGCTCTCACGTGTAACGTGTGAAAAAGCTCTATAATACGCACCGTACCATCCCAAGCTGACCTATAGGAACATGTGTACTTAAATGACGCCAAAATCAATCACTCTCGCACTCATCTGGCTATTTGCAGCCGGGGTTGGATCAACTTTGATCGTTTTGGCTGGGGTACACTTATACCTTAGCCCAACTTTGCCCTCTGTGGATACGTTACGCGATATTCGCCTACAAACGCCACTTCGAATTTATTCTTATGACGGCCATTTGATGGGCGAAATTGGAGAGAAGCGCAGAACCCCAGTAACCTACCAAAACATTCCGCAGGGGTATATTGATGCATTATTGTCCGCGGAAGATGATCAATTCTACTCACATAACGGCGTTTCTATTAAAGGACTTATGAGAGCGTCATCACAATTATTAATCTCTGGAGACATACAAGGTGGCGGTTCAACCATCACCATGCAAGTTGCTAGAAACTTTTTTCTGACCCGGCGCCAAGAGTTCAAGCGCAAGTTCAACGAGATATTACTCGCATTACGCATAGAAAGGGAACTTTCCAAGCAAGAAATTTTAGAGCTTTATGTCAATGTTATCTTTTTAGGCAACCGCGCCTACGGCATTGAAGCGGCAGCCAACGTCTATTACGGCAAGACGTTAAACGAGTTATCTTTAGCCCAGCAGGCCATGATAGCTGGGCTCCCCAAGGCACCTTCTACCATGAACCCCTTGGCCAATGCTGACCGTGCCCTAACCCGCCGTAACTGGATACTCGGCCGAATGCATTCACTAAAGAAGATATCTGACAGCCAGTATCAAGCGGCCATTGCCGAGCCCATTAGCGCAAAATACCGCGGAAGCAACCTTGAAGTAAACGCTCAGTACGTAGCCGAGATGGCCCGCAAACAAGCCGTGGAGTTCTTTGGCGTAGACGCCTACACCGAAGGTTACAATATCTATACTACTGTGCGAGCGGATTTACAAACACAAGCCCAAAAAGCCGTGATTAATGGCTTGCTTACTTATGATCAGCGCCACGGATTCAAACAGCCAGAAATCACTTTACCCCCGCCTCCAGAGTTCGCAAACCAACTAACGCCGACCACCGATACTTCCACATCATCAGACGAGCCTTCTGGTGATGCTGCAATCGACACGCAAACAGACAATGACCTCCAAGAGCTGCGCGCTCAATGGCACGAACAACTCGCCGCCACTCTTTCGAAAACACCCACCTACGCCACACTGATACCCGCTGCGGTCATTGGGGTATCTGAGCGCAGCGCCAATATCCTTCTGAAAGATGGCACCGAAGCCTCCATTTTATGGGAAGACGGCCTAGCACAAGCACGACGCTTTATCTCCACCAATCGGCGAGGCCCTAAACCCAAAACCGCCAGCGATGTGCTTTCATTGGGCAATATCATTCGCGCCTACAAGAAAGACGAGCGTTGGCACCTTGCCCAAACGCCAAGCGTACAGGGGGCGCTTGTCTCATTAGACGCCTCAAATGGCTCGGTACTCGCACTCGTTGGCGGCTTAGATTTTCACCAAAGCAAGTTTAACCGTGCCACTCAAGCATATCGCCAACCGGGCTCCAACTTTAAACCCTTCATGTACACCGCAGCCCTAGAAAACGGTTTTACAGCAGCCACCTTGATCAATGATGCCCCCATCGTATTTGAGGATAAACAACTGGAAACGGATTGGCGGCCAGAGAACTCTAGCGGAAAGTTTTATGGTCCCACGCGCCTGCGTAAGGCACTCTATAAATCTCAAAATATTGTTTCTGTGCGTGTACTGCAAAGTCTGGGCATTAATAAAGCCCTTGAAAACATCGGGCGCTTCGGGCTGAACCCCGACGCCATGCCACGCGATCTATCTCTGGCTCTGGGCAGCCACGTCATGACGCCCATGGATGTAGTCACCGGATACTCGGTCTTTGCCAACGGTGGCTTTCAGGTTGTACCGTATTTTATTGATCGCATTGAAAACTCTAAGGGCGAAATTGTGTTTCGCTCCGAGCGCTTTACGGTCTGCCCTGAATGCCTCACCAGCGAAGTCGACAATGAAAAAGAGAACGAAGACCCAACGACAGATAAAGCCATCACAGATACCTCGAATGCTGCAGACGCAAACCTGGCCACAAGCGAAGACACTGCAGAAGATGAGCAAATCATCACGCCTGCCGAGCGCGTTGTGGATGAGCGCGTGGCATACATTATGGATTCGATCTTAAAAGATGTAGTAGCCCGAGGAACAGCAACCAAAGCCAAAGTCATCAAGCGTTCAGATATCGCCGGCAAAACCGGCACAACCAATAAGGCAACCAATGCTTGGTTCTCGGGGTACGGTGGCGGAATAGTCACCACTACCTGGGTAGGCTTTGATAATGAAGCGCCGCTCGGCGCAGTAGAGTTTGGCGGCACTGCAGCACTGCCAATTTGGATTCAATACATGAGCCACGCATTAAAAGCGCGCCCAGAACAAAACTTACCAAGGCCTCCTGGGCTCGTCACCACCCGAATTGATGCAACCACAGGGAAAAGAGCCCTGCCAGGCGCCAAAAACACAATTTTTGAGATTTTTCGCTCAGGGCACGTACCGGAACTTAACACCGAAGAATCGAGCAACTCTCAAACGCCTTGGGACACATCTGAATCCATGGGAACCGATGCCATATTCTAACGATGCTTCCACTAGAAGCGACCACGCTAGGTTTGCGCCCACAAAAAAGGCCGCTATAGCAGCGGCCTTTTAAACATTTTACACTGGTATTAATACACAAATACCGCTTACGAGGATGAACGACGTCCTGCAAAACGCTTCTTGAATCGATCAATACGGCCACCAGAATCCAATACTTTCTGTTTACCGGTGTAGAACGGATGACACTCGGAACACACATCCAAAGTAATGTCTTTGGCCAGTGTAGAGCGAGTCGCAATAACATTACCGCAACTACAGGTTGCTTTAATGTCTTCGTATTTGGGTTGAATATCTGCTTGCATGGTTAATAGCCTCGTATGCGTGCCGCCACCCGATCTGTTGCCGGGCACCGCACACCAATTGGTGTATGGCAAAATTCGGAGCGCGGATGTTACCAGAATTTAACCAAAACGCAACAATATGGAGCCTTTTTACACAAGCGGCTTAGTAACCCGATAACCTCTTACGAGCATTGAAGCCAAAGCTTGCACTTATTCATACGCTAAGGTTGAATACCCCAAAGTATTTTAAAATGTAATTCATGGCTCTTTTTCTCACCGTAGCCGTTCCAACTGTGCTGCGTAAAGTATTCGAATATCGCGCACCAGCGGATACCCCAGCGCCTTCAATTGGCTCTCGAATACTGGTGCCCTACAATCATCGTACTCTCGTGGGGATCGTGACGGGCCACACACAATCCCCAAAGTACCCCGAAGAAAAGATCCTCCCCATACAAAAAACACTCGATACAAGCCCCGTGTTCGACCAAGACATTTTATCCTTGTGTGAGTTTGCCTCTCAGTATTACCAACACCCTATTGGGGAGGTCTTTCAAACCGCCCTCCCCATTTCTTTAAGAAAAGATACTCCGCTTCCGGATACCACCACGCACGCTTGGGCTCACACCACCGAAGGTAAAGGCTTGCCCGCTGATGCCCTCAAAAGAAGCCCAAAACAGCAAAGTATCCATCAGTACCTGCTCACCCACCGTCAACTGCCCGAAGCCAATGTTAAATCACTCCGCTTTTCTAAGCCCGCCATCAAATCGCTGCATGAGAAGGGGTTAATTCATAAAACACCGCACAACCCAGTGGCAGCTCAACTACTTGCAGAACCGGCTCAAGCTGCCACACAAGAGCAAGCCCAAGCCTTAACGCACATACGCTACCATAAGTTTGGTGCCTACTTGATAGATGGCGCCACGGGGAGCGGTAAAACTGAGGTATACCTGCAAGTTATTGCCCGCACACTGAACGAAGGCAAACAAGCTTTGGTGCTGGTGCCTGAGATAGGCTTAACACCTCAAACACTTGCACGTTTTCAAGCGCGGTTTTCGGTACCAGTGATAGAGCTGCACTCAAACATTGCCGCACAACAGCGCTCCATATCATGGCTCCAGGCAGCCCGCGGCCAAGCCCGCATCGTGATTGGTACTCGCCTTTCCGTCTTTACCCCCATGCCGGAGCTGGGCGTAATTATCGTAGATGAAGAACACGATCCATCCTATAAACAGCAAGATGGTTTCAAGTACTCAGCGCGCGATATGGCAATTGTGCGAGCGCACCAAAAAAATATTCCCATCTTGTTAGGCAGTGCAACTCCCTCTTTAGAAACATTAAATAACGCGCTAGAGGGCAGGTTCGAACATTTACGTCTCACAGCTCGTGCCGGGGCGGCGAAGCCACCAAAAATTCGCTGCATCAACATGCTGCAAACCCAGCCAGAAGGGCCGTTTTCAACAACCGTATTACATGAAATAAACTCCACCCTCAAGCGCGGCGAACAGTGCCTGGTGTTTATTAATCGGCGCGGTTACGCCCCATCTTTGCTATGCCAGCATTGTGGATGGAGCGCAGTATGCAGCGCTTGTGATGCGCGCCTCACACTCCATAGCAACCCTAAGCACTTGCGATGCCACCACTGCAATGCCCGTAAACCTGTACCTAATCGCTGCCCTAGTTGCCAACACCACCCACTTCAAGCCATCGGCCAGGGCACTGCACGGGTAGAAGAGGTCTTGCAGAGTCACTTTTCTACATTTCCCGTGATACGAGTGGATCAAGACACCATGCAGCGCAAGGGCGCCATGAAAACATTTACCGCTGGGCTACAAAAGGGAGAGCCTTGCATTGTTGTGGGCACCCAAATGCTGGCAAAGGGGCACCACTTCCCTAAAGTCACTTTGGTGGTATTACTGGATATAGACCAAGCACTGTTCAGTGGGGATTTTCGCGCACTTGAGCGACTTGGCCAGCAAGTCACTCAAGTGGCCGGGCGTTCAGGGCGAAGCCATTTGCCAGGCCAAGTACTGATACAAACCTATCAGGCAGATCACCCACTATTGGCTTTGCTACTCACTCAAGGTTACCGCTCGCTCGCTCGTCAACTATTAGCAAGCCGCCAAGCGTCACGCATGCCGCCCTACTGGTCCATGGCATTACTGCGAGCAGAATCCAAATACGCCAATAGCGCCACAAAGCTTCTAGAATATGCCGCTGACGTGCTCAATCAATTATTACCACCGGCCCCAACGCACAAAGTACTCGGCCCACTCCCCTGCTTGATGGAAAAACGCCAAGACCGATTTAGATTTCAACTACAAGTGACCACACAGTCACGTAACACCCTACAATCCATGTTGCCCAAGTGGGTTACAGCCATTGAGGCCAACCCCCTTGCACGCAAAGTGCGCTGGGCATTGGATATCGACCC
>CAYZQH010000195.1:0-6111 GCA_964480055.1 uncultured Cellvibrionaceae bacterium | reverse complement strand
GCGCCAGCAGGTGATGCCCTTGATGTAGCCTTGGCGGAAGACAGCTTATTTAATACTGAAGCAGATACAATTTCAGAGAAAGAAGGTTAAATTACCATGTACCTAAAAAAAGCGATATTAGTGCATTGGGGGAATATACCAAATATTGAACTTGAATTTGGCCCAATTAATTTATTCAGTGGCGGCAACGGTTCCGGTAAAACCACGGCAGCAGATGCCATACAAACGTTAATGACTGCAGCCCACGAGAATCTGTTCAATTATAACCCCGGCCAAGATGAGACCACGCAAAAAGGCCGGGGCGGCAAGCAGGTGCGTACTTTAGCCAGTTATGTTTTGGGGTGTGATGACGGCTCTTATTCTCGCCCGCACCCAACAGATGGTTATATTGCTGGGGTGTTTTATCCAACACAAGGAGAGGTGGCAGAGCCTTTTACTGCACTAATGTGTATGCGTGCTCATTTGGATGAAGCCGGCAAGCAAAAGCAGGCCAGGTTAGATACGGTACATTTTATTATATTACCTGGAGAGGCATTAAACTTAGGCCATTTAATTAGGGAGTATAAAGATGGCAAGCACGTGGTAGCCATTAATCATATTGCCGAGTTGTTAATAAAAGAATTTGGCAGAAAAAGTGTAGAGCAGTATGACAAAAAAGGCGCCTACTTGCGCAGGCTTTACGGCATAGTTCGCGGCAAGAAAGATTCGCTATTTGACAGAGAAGCAAAGCACGCAGCACGTACACTTTCAAATTTTATGGCGTATAAACCTGTAAAAAGCATTAACGAATTTGTAGCCAATGAAATTTTAAAGCCCAAAGACCTTGGGGATGCCATCAAGAGTGTGTCTGAACTGATGAAGACCATTCATCATATGGAAGCAGACACCAAAGCCATTTTACAGTCCTTAGATACTTTGCAAGCCAGTCAAACTACGGCGACCAGCTATATAACGCGTTGGCAGGAGCGTTGTGTGCTAAATTTGACCGAAGCTTTGCGTAAACAACAGAGTAATCAAAAAAATTATTTGGCGGCAAAGGCCCAGCAAAATCAAACTCAAGCCAGTATCAGTGAAAACGCAGAGCGTACTACGGTTTGTGAGCAAAGGCGTCAGCAAACGCATACGGATATGGTAGCGCTAGAAGCTCAGCGCCAGGGGGTAGCAGCGTTAAAAACTAAGGATGAACTGGAGTTACGCATTAAAAATGCTCAGTACGCCCTGGGGCAAAAAGCGGTACCCCTAATAGAGCAAGATCAACAACTGATTAAAAACCTAGAGGCTACGAAAGACTTTACGCACCTGATTAATCAAAACTCTCTGGGTGTAGCAGTGCCCCGTGTAGATGCAAAACTTTGTAAAAATTTGGCCAAGCAGGCAATGAGCGTGGAGCACCTAAATGTGCAGGCGTTGGTCAGCGCCGATTGGATAGACAACCAATCATTAGAAGCAAAGCTAGATACACTATTAGCCACAGATACAGCGCAGCAGCAGTGGGCAGCGCATTTAAAGGAAGGGTCTTCGCAAAACCCAAGTGTACGGGATGAAGTGAATAGCCAGTTGCAATTGAGTGGCAAAAAACTGGATGAGCAACGTCAAAAATTACGCGTTAAACACAAAGAGGTGCAATTACTAGAAGCTAAAAAGGTTGCTTACCCTCCTTACGTGGAAGCTGCACTGAATGCCATTAAAAAATCCTGCCCACAGGCTGCCCCGCAAGTGTTGTGTGATTTTATAGAAATTACCGATGAGCACTGGCAAATGGCCATTGAAGGCTATTTAGGCGGGGCACGGTTTTCCATATTGATAGAGCCAGAGTTTGAAGCCCAAGCCATTGCCATAGTGCGGAGCATGCCGGATAAACGTAACCGCGCAAGAGTGATTCAAGGCCATAAGGCGCAAAAAGATGCGAAGCGCTTAAATTTGCCGACAGGCTCTGTCATTGAGGTAATGCAATTTAATCACAAAATTGCGGAATATTATGTTAAAGCTTCTTACGGCACGGTGATGTGTGTAGACGATGCACAAACTCTACGTACCACCGCCAGAGGCATTACCCCAGAGGGTTTAGGCAGCGGCAATTACAGTATGTGGCGTTGTGATCTAAACGATGCAGACTTGGTTTTTGGCCAAGGCGCCAGGGTGCGTGCCTTGGCGGCCAAAAAGAATGAAGCACAGGTGTTAGAGGCCTCCATTTTGGAGTTGACCCAAATGCACCAAACCTTTAAAGCAGCGTTTGAAGCCATAGAAAAAATAGCGCCGGTACATTGCGTTAGGCCCATTCAAGAAATGCTAGGGTTACATCGGGATATTCAAAACGCAGAGACTCAGTTGAGCCAGTTAGACTTGAGTGATTACAGCACTTTAGAGGGGCAGCTTGAAGCATTAACAACCGCTTATAAAACGTTAGAAACAGAGCACCGTACCCTGGTAGAAGACGCTGGCAAGCTCAAAGAGCAGCAGCGCCAACAAACGCGTAAAGT
Organism: uncultured Cellvibrionaceae bacterium; assembly: GCA_964480055.1. Lineage (GTDB taxonomy): Bacteria > Pseudomonadota > Gammaproteobacteria > Pseudomonadales > Cellvibrionaceae > CAYZQH01. The sequence goes on along the minus strand of CAYZQH010000195.1, from coordinate 3,631 downwards.
TAAAGAGCTGGCCGATGCTGGCGATGTACTTACTCAAGCAGTAGACGATACAGAAGCAGCTGTAAACAACATTACCGTGTGGGCGCCGGAGTTTGATATTGAGCAGGCGCTACATCAGGCCGAGCAGCAAGCGGCCAGTGCAGGGCAAGGCTTCAATTTTGAGGAGCAAGCCAACACTCTAACCACAGCGCTGGATAAATACGAACGTGAATTGTATCAATCCCTTGTTACGCACAATCAGCACTGCCAAGCGCATGATGGCATTGTGTTAAATAATCAAATGCATGACCGCCATAGTGGTGAATTTTGTGCTGGTATTGTAAAACTGAATGAGCAAATTACGTTAATACACAACCGCCTTAAAAATAATGTATTGGTGGATAAATATGAAAAGCTAGAACAGCTCAAAACACACTTTAATACCGCGTTTGTCTCTAATTTATGCCACATTATTTACCAGGCCATTGATGAGGGCAAGCAAGCACTAGAGGAGCTGAACACCGAATTAGAGCTCCACCGTTTTGGTGCCGACAGAGAAAAATTCTATTTTGATACTGACTGGGTCCCGGAGTTTAGGGAGTACTACCAATTTTTAAAAGAAGTTAATGCAACACCAGATTTAGGCGATGGCACCAATTTATTCACTGCTGATTTGAGCCCTAAATCTTGTAAAGTGCGGGATAATTTATTGTCCATGTTGTTGGACCCGGACGAATATATCGCCCTGCGCGAGCTGAACCGTATCAGTGATTATCGTAATTACCGTCACTACGAAATATATAAAGAGCCAGAGGGCAAAGCGCCTATTGCTCTTAGCCAGTATGGCACGGGATCTGGCGGTCAATTAGAGACGCCAGCCTATATTATTCGCTCTGCAGCGGTTACCTCCGCCTTTAGATTTAACGAGGGTAAGGCACATTTACGTATGGTGTTGGTGGATGAGGCTTTTTCTAAAATGGATGAAACTCGTTCGCGCGAGGTTATCGGGTATTTGACCGAGCGTTTAGGCTTACAGCTTATTTTTATTATGCCTACCTCTAAATCTGGCCCGTTTATGGATTTAATCAGCAACCAATTTGTCTACAGCAAATGTCCCACCGCAGAGCCCGTAGGTGAGCTTAAAACTCGCGTATTGGTGGACAGAAAGCAGTGTAACCAAGAGAAAATAAAATCCCTTTGGGCTAACCATCGTAAAACAGTACGGCACCAAGGGTTGTTAGATTTTATGGAAGCCCTATAGCTGTTATTCAATGGTTGGGCGATTTTTTAGTGCTGCCCAGCCTGTAAATTCGCCGTTAAGCCTGGCCAAACAATATGGACACATCCTCTAGTACACACCCCAAACGCCCACGATGGTTGGATGAAGAGCCCGTATTGCTGGATTTACTCAATCACTTTTTGGATAAAGTTGAAGGTGGTGGTAGGTTGAGTATAAAAATCTCAGAAAAATCCACACCCCATCTTTACGATTCAGAAGTAGCTGAAGATTTATGGGCCCTTTATAAGGCCCTGGACAAAGATTTTCATATCCTCAGTATTAAACTCGTGAAGGTAAAAAGTTACCAGCAGCCCTATGAGGGCGCGCGAGTTACTTTCATGGAAGACAAAGAGGCAATGGTACGTCAGTGGCTTAACCGCCCACGATTAGACCCATTTATCCACATTTGGGAAGCGCAAGTAAAAAAATTGGCCACCCACTTTGAGGATTACGGCCAAGCGCTGCTAGAGAGCCCCATTAAAATACCTCACAAATCACCCGAACAAATACTGGCAGGCTTTGTGGCTATAGGCCGCGAGTTAAACGCGCCTTGCGCGTTGCGTACTTTATCGGCACGGTGTTTTTGGGGGGATTCTAAATTTTTGGACAAGCGCCAAGAGCAAATTGAAGCGCTATACCCTTCTTTAACACATCAAATTTTACCGCGCCCTATACTTTTAAACGTGTATGTTCCTACTCATTGGCAGCAAGTGATTTTTGTAGAGAACCAAGATACGTTTCTAACTTTAACGTCTTTAAACTTAACGAAAGTCGCGTTGGTTTATAGCGCAGGGTTTAGAGGGGCGTCTTCTCGGATACGACTTTCGGGGGTGGCGCAGTTTGCGATGATGAATACAAATATTGATGTACAAACAATCAATGGCTGGACGGGTTGGTGGCATGATTCTACTTTGGATAAAGATAAAGCGTTATTGTTTTGGGGCGACTGTGATTATGCAGGTGCTGCCATCTTAAAAAGCTTACGAGAGAACTTCCCTACGCTAAGTGCATGGCAAGGGGCGTATCAATGTTTGATTGCTCGTATGGAGCAAGGTTTAGGGCATGGTCATGCACAGTGCGGTAAAGAGCTACAGCGGGACCCTCTGAAGACAGGCTGCACCGTGATGGATGAACAGGTTTTACCGGCGATGCGCGAATTGGGTCAATTTATGGATCAAGAAGCTGTGGGAGTAGATACGTACAAATCGTTGTTAGAGTGTTAAGAGGAGTTTTTGTGTGATGCTCATGCTTGGCGCCTAAATTATGGGGTGGATAAGCCTTAGGGCCTCACAAGGCTGTAAAGTAGTACCCGCCAATTTGCGAAATTTTCATTCTCGGTTTTATTCCTAAATGTTTCATCTGGCGCCAAGTGGGTTTTGGCGGGCTTAGCTATACTGCTAAAAAGTCATCAATATTTAGGAAGCCATGCAGTATCCAGAACCAAAACAAGTGGTGGTGCTTAACGCCAAGGGCGGATCAGGTAAAACCACACTGTCTACCAACTTAGCGGCGTATTACGCAAAAACCGGTCTAAAAACCGCGTTGATGGATTACGACCCGCAAGGCTCTGCCACATTTTGGTTAAGCAAGCGTAGCCCCGAGCTACCAGCCATCCAGTCTATTGCGGCCTACAAGCATGCTCACAGTGTCACGCGCAGTTGGTTTTTGCGAGCAGACTCAGATACCCAACGAATTGTGGTGGACTCTCCTGCTGGGATTGATTTAACGGCGTTTCAAAGTATTTTAGATAAGGCGCATGCCATTTTGATTCCGGTATTACCATCGGATATTGATATCCACGCAGCTTCTCACTGCATAGCGGATTTATTGCTTATTGCAAAGCAGCACAAGCGTCGCGATCGTATAGCGGTGGTGGCTAACCGAGTCCGTAAAAATGCCTTGGTGTATAAAAAGCTAGAGCAATTTTTACAGTCTTTAGGAATTCCATTCATTACTACGCTGCGCGATACCACGCATTACGTAAAGGCCGCAGATCAGGGTTTAGGTATTCATGAACTAAGCAATAAGCGTGCTCAAGTTGATGTAGACAATTGGCAACCCTTGGTGGATTGGCTGGAAGTGAGCCGCAATGAAAGCGCGAGTGGGTATTACTAATAAATGTGTCTAGGTATGGGTGAAAGGGCAGCGCGGCCCCCATGCTCCTATACCGTTTAATTATTAAATTCAGCCGTTAATACCAATTGCTCTTAAGGTTGGCTTTTTAATTTACTTTCCTCATGTCCCCGTCTAAGTTTTAGAGACGCTCTGACAACGTAAACGATTGCACTCTTCTGGTTTAAAACGCAATAGAGTTTAAGCTAGGTGCTGTGGGTGAATACGCACGTGGATTTATTGGAAAAACAACTTAAAGTC
>CAYZQH010000194.1:0-6209 GCA_964480055.1 uncultured Cellvibrionaceae bacterium | reverse complement strand
AGCGAATTCGAAAACCTAGCCCACCAAATTCTTAATCGTACGCAAAAGCAGCATCTAGAGGCTTCAAAAAGTAGTTGGGAAACCGCCGTAGCGCCCTACAAAGAGCAATTAAACACTTTACTGGCCCGCGTTGCGGAGTCGCAAAAAATTGATAGTGAGCAGAGAAGTCAATTATTGGGGCAAGTAATTGAGCTGCAAAAGCAATCTCAATCCATTGGCCAGGATGCCGTAAACCTTACCAATGTATTAAAAGGGAATAATAAGGCGCAAGGTATATGGGGAGAAATGATTTTAGAGCGTGTTTTGGAGCAATCTGGGCTGGTGGCTGGACGCGAATACGTCGTTCAAGAAAATATTTCTGCCCAGGGCAGCTCCCGCTTAATTCCCGATGCGGTCATCCATTTACCTCAAGAGAGAAAGGTGGTTGTTGACGCGAAGGTGTCATTGGTTGCCTATGAACGCCTAGCGACTGGCCATGAGAGTTGCGGCGCTCAAAAAGCCTTAGTGGAGTCTATTCGTGCACATATTAGAAGCCTGTCATCAAAACACTATTGGGATGCATTGGGCGCGCAGAGTTTAGATTTTGTGATTATGTTTGTGCCGTTGGAGTCGGCGTTTGTAACTGTGGCTCAGGCAGAGCCAGGCCTGTTGGAAGAAGCTTACAGTAAGCGCGTGGTTATGGTCAGCCCTTCTAGTTTAATGGCAGTAGTAAAAACAATTGAGAGCCTGTGGGCCAGGCAGCGGCAAGATATGAATGTTGAGAAAATAGTAGATAGCGCAGGTAAACTTTATGATCAGTTTGTGTTGTTTGGGCAGTCCATGTTGGATGTTTCTGATTACCTTGATAAGGCAACCACCGCTCAAAGCGATGCCATAAAACGATTGTCGTCTGGGCGTGGAAATTTGGTTAGAAAAGTAGAGCAGCTTAAGGAGCTTGGCGCAAAGACTGGTAAAACGGTTCCTAAAGAGTTGGTGGAGGCCAGCGGCGACTGTTCGGTTGAAGAGAGGAGCAACTCATGAGTATTTTGATGGTTCTAGCAGGGCTGGTCATAGGGGCTTTGGTACTTATTGCCTTATATTTACATTGGCAGCTGTTTAAAAGGTCTCAACGAGCAAAGCAAGCTCAAAAGCAGATGAGCGAGCAAGTAGCGCAGCAAAATGATAGTTGGCGAAGGAGTATACGCGTTATTGCCCAAGCTTACGTTGCGGGTCAGGTAGAGACGGCCGAAGCCTGTTTAAGGTTATCCAAACTGATGGATTTACTGGAGTGGGAAGAGGGGCGGCGCGAGCCATTTTTGGTGATTGATAAAATGGCCCAGTCGCTTGCTCACATACCCATTTTAACTGAGTGGAAGGCTCTTCCAAGAGTGGAGCGGCGTAAATACGAGGCATATATTCATTCGCAAGAGGCATCGCTGGAAGCTTTTATTCGCCCAGCTATGGAACAGTTAAAAGCGCTTTAGGCCTTAAAGTAATTGAAGTATTGCCCCGCATTCTCGGTGATCGGTATACGGGAATTGATCAAAGAGCGCCATTTCTGTGAGTTTATGCGTACTATGCAAATGGTGGATATCTCGCTTAAGGGTATCCGGGTTGCAAGAAATATACACGATGGTATGAAATTGAGATGCCAGCATGCACGTATCTTGATCTAACCCTGCGCGAGGTGGATCAACGAGTAGGGTGGTAAAGTTATAGCTGTCTAAATTAACGTCTTTCAGCCTGCGAAAGGGCCTTACTTTATTTAACGCCTGCGTCAGCTCCTCGCTAGACATTCTTACAAATTCGATATTATTTGTAGAATTTAAATTGCAATTAAATTGAGCCGAGCGAATGCTGGGTTTAGATATTTCAGTGGCGAGTATTTTTTCGAAATTGTCCGCCAATGCTATACTGAAATTGCCATTGCCACAGTATAACTCTAGTAAATCCCCTGTTTTATTCGCGGTTTTTGCTTTAGCCCAGTTGAGCATGTGTTGGCAAACTTCGGCATTGGGTTGAGTAAAGGAGTTTTCTACTTGTTGATATTGAAGCGTTTTGTCGTTTACGGTTAGGCGCTCTTTCACCCAATCCTTCCCGATGATTATTTTTTGTTTTCGGCTTCTGCCAATGATGGATGTATTGAGTTGCGTAGTAAGCGTTTGTGCTGCATGGCGCCAATCGTCATTCAGTGGTTTATGATAAATTAATGAAATAACACATTCGTCGGTGGTTGAGGTTAAAAATTCGGCCTGAAATAATTTGTGCTTCAGTGGTTGGCTTTGATTAATTGCCTCAAGTAGCTGCCACATTCTTTTTTGAATGGCTGTAGACGCTTGTGGAAACTCTGTAATGATATAAGACGAATTTTTTACGCCAGGGTGGTGCATTGCATAAAATGTTTGATCGCCTTCATGCCAAACTTTGAATTCGGCTCGCATCCGGTAGTGCTTGTATGCAGAGGGAAACACCTCAACTTCGTTGATGCCAAAGGGGGCAAATTCTTCGAGCGTGGCTGTGTGTTTTTGGTTTAGTTGATCTGCGTAGGTTGTAGGTGTAAACAGGGCGGTTGGGGTAGGCTTGGACATGTTTTGCTGATCTGTAAAAACGGCAATTATATACAAATGTTTGACGTTGCGATATTGTCATGGCCCATGAAAACCAAATCAAAATACGAGGCCTGTTATGTGGGTTCAAAAATCTTTGACTCTTACTTCTAGACCTCGCGGATACCATTTGGTGACCGACGAGGTATTAAGGGGTGTTCCTGAGTTATCAGATGTGCGCGTTGGGATTCTTCAGGTTTTTATTCAGCACACTTCGGCGTCGCTAACGCTCAACGAAAACGCTGATCCAACGGTTAGGCAAGATTTTAGAAGCTTTTCAGATCGCTTAATACCAGAGGGCCAAAGTATTTTTCTTCATACCGATGAGGGGCCAGATGATATGCCTGCGCACTTGAAGGCCAGCATAATTGGAGGTAGTAGCCTAATGCTCCCAGTGACTGACGGGCAGCTTGCCATTGGTATTTGGCAGGGTATTTATCTTTGTGAGCACCGCAATCATGGAGGGGCTAGGCGGATTCTTTTAACCTTAAATGGGGAATAGATATTGCGCAGTCTAATGCTCTGGGTATTAGGCGTGAGATTACAAGCAATTTGCCGGTCGCGGCAGCCCGGCAATTTTTGCGCAGTGTTTTGCTGGGCTGCCAGGGAATAGTGACATTAAATATATACTGGTTCCTTTGTCTTCGCTTACCGTCTTTTTAATGTATTTAACGAGCGGCCTCATGGCTGGAGAATGTTGATATTGGGTATAAAACGACCTAATGGCTACAATGATTTCCCAGTGGCGATCATCCAAAGTGATGGCTATAGAGTCTGCTAGAGCAAAAGCAACTTCTTTATTCCAGTCGTCTAGGTGCTCTAGATACCCTTCTTTGTCGATGGCGAATGATTGCCCAGCGGCTTTTATGAGCCTTTCTGAGTTGCTGTTCATGACGCGGAGAGGGTCACCAGGTGACCACTGGGCTGTTTTGTTCGGCCAACTCCACAAATGTATCGTAGGTTGCTGTCACCAATGTATGGTGGCTGTATGCGACTCCGCGAACTTGAGCATCTTCTTCTAAAATATAAACTTGAGAAAATGCGCTGTGATCCATGCAGCTTGCGTGGTACACGCCATCATTAATTAAAAGTAATGTGTCCGTTTGAGACGTGCCCTTGGGGAGTGAGTCTTTAACTTCGGGTCCCTTAGTAATGATATGCAGGGCCATGCTAAAAGCTAAAAACTATACGTGATAGGTTAATCATTGTATTGATTTCTTTGGTGTTCAGTCCCTGAGAAAACTCAGGCGGTTGGGCGTTGAAATGTGCATCTCTCGCGCTTTGCATACAATAAAAAATGGTCTCCACATCGTACATTTCTAAAGACTCTAACAATTTGTACGCATTTTTATAGCCGCGAGACTGGGCGTTGCGAAGAGCATTGACTGCGGAACCCATTAAGAGAACGTTTACCGGTTGGCCAAAAGCTGCATATGCGAACAGGGCGTCTACACCTTCTTCAAATAGAGAAGAGCTGTATGGGGCGCTTTTGAGTATAAACAATGTGGGGGATTGAGTGTTCATTACACATCAGCTAAATGAGACGGCTCTGTCGGAATTGGCGGTTGCTTCAACGAGCTGGCCAAGTCCTCCAAGTTCAAATGGAGGCGCTATACAATGGGACAGCTTACTGTATCGTTCCTGCTCTTGTGTGTCCAATACACCACGCTTGAGTGCAGTGGCAATGCATACGGTGGTTTGAATGCTGTGGTTAATAATGAGTTTGGCCCAAAGCCGATGAATATCGGGCTCGTCTTGCGCAGGAGTTAGGTTAGCGTTGGCGATATTGACTGCATCGCCATAAAAAAAAACTTGTGCGACAGTGTGGTGTTTTTGAATGAGAGCTTGAGTAAACCGGTAGGCGCTTAATGCGCCGGGAGAGCACGCGCTTGCGGTAATGACTACGGTGAACAGCATAGGAGAGTGGGCCCACCGTTTGTTGGTGGGCCCTCTAAATTGAATCAGTCGTCGTTAAAAGCTGACAGTAACTGTAATAAACTCACAAATACATTGTAGATACTAATGTATAGGGAGGCAGTAGCCATTATGTAGTTGGTTTCTCCGCCGTGAATGATACGGCTCGTTTGCCAAAGAATAAGTAAGGATGAAACCACCAAAAATACGCTGCTCACAGCAAGTTGCAAGGCAGGAATTTGAAAGAAGATATTAGCAATAGCCGCGATAAAGGCAACCATAATACCGGTCATTAAAAAGCCGGTCATAAAGCTGAAGTCTTTACGTGAAACCAGCGCATATCCAGACATACCGAAAAAGATGAGCGCAGTGCCACCAAGAGCTTGCGTCACAATGGCAGAACCAGATGAGGTAGATAGGTAGTGGTTAAGCATTGGACCTAAACCAAAACCAAGCATGCCGGTGAAAGCAAAAACCACCCAGATACCCGCACTTGAGTTAGCGGTTTTAGGCAGTACAAACCATATGACGCCAATTGCGCCAAACGACATGATCATAGACACCATGTGCGGTGGGTTAATTGCCATAGAAATGCCAGCGGTTACAGCACTAAACAACAATGTCATCGCCAAAAGGGCATAGGTGTTTCTTAAAACTTTACTGACTTCTAAGCTGCTGATTTGAGCCGAAGAAGCGTTAAATACGTTTTGCATGGGTTAACTCCAATAAGCCACGGTTTATACAATGATACAAAGGGTGGTTGAAAAAGCAAGTGCTGTTGTAAATCAATAGGTTACGTTTAGGGTTAGGTAGAGCTTTTGGTACGGCCTCGTGCATTGAAACTTAGTAAACGTGGGGCTTAGACATATTCTACAAGGAAGGGTTCCAGGGTGGTAAGTTGCATATGTCGTAGGCTGTTAATGCTCTAAACCTATGGGCAATCTTTGTGGGTAGTTGATTTACCCGGATGTTTGCCTAAATACTCTTGTGCGTTCCTGATGTATAAAAAAGGCCTGCAATTGCAGGCCCTAAATATGGCGGTGGGGCAGGGATTCGAACCCTGGGAGCTATTACACTCAACGGTTTTCAAGAGCTGCGGTTTTAGTAATGTTATCAAAGGTTTAGCGTCCATTTTATTCTACCTTTTTGCTTGCTTTGGTGTTTTTAAGTGGTTGATTCTAAAGGACTTGCGGAATTAGTTTTCTACAAATTTTGGTAAAGAATCCGGCCTGGGTAGGGCGGTTATCTTTTCACCTTTACGCTTGTGCACATAGTGCTTTCTGGCGCCTTCAGAGTTAAGCAGTTGCTTGGTGGCGTCCAATCCGTAAATCTCTTCTGCGTCAGTACCGTGGCCACTGCGTATATCATTGGGTGTGAATGGCTCGGCAAGGTCTCCGGCCTCAATGGCCTTGGTGACAATCTTCTTAAATCGCTGGGCAAAGCTGTCAACCTTCCACGGGTTGCCCTTCGTATTACAAAACAGTGTATCGCATCTATTGTTATTAAAGGCAATTAGTTCGCGACAAACCTGTTTTAGTTCATCGCTATAGCCGCGCTTCTGTGTCTTGGATCGCCTAACGGGGATGCCGGGGCCGGAGAATGATGGTATTTGGAGCCCAAAGCAGGTACTTTGATCCAGGCCAGTCATGTATTTGAAGTCTATGAAAAGCGCTACGTCAGTGGAAGCGTGCTTTTTGACCGCTATTAGCT
>CAYZQH010000193.1:0-6284 GCA_964480055.1 uncultured Cellvibrionaceae bacterium | reverse complement strand
TTCTTCGAAATAGTCCGGTTATACCGAGTGCGGTATGGCGGTTAGTCAAATTACTGGGCTTTGCCCTTATACAATGCAGGTGATTCTATGAGATGCCACGTTTCACCACAAGCAGCATTTGGGGGTTATAGCCCTAATCACTGACTTTAAAAAGCCTATACATTTTAGTTTAGGCTACGTATTGCAGATTTGCAGACTAAAAATTGGACAAAATCTTGCCAGGCTTTTTGAAAAGTTCATGGGTCACAACGAAAGTGGGTACAGCAGCCTGTACGCAACAGGCGTAGTGAGCGCATACATATGGAGCGAGGTGACTGGGGCGCTGCTTTTGCCGACTTTAATCGTATAATTTTTCAGGGGTAGGCTCTATTATTGGCTTGGCAGCGGCCGGTTTTGGCTAGATACTACCTGCGCCGTACTTTTATGCCCCTTTTTTCTTGTCCACTGTTGCCCACTAACTGTTTGTCTTGAATTGTGCGTTTGAGCCGAGGGGTTGCTGAGTATACTTCGTTGATTCAACTGCGTTATTAGGGTTAAGGAGCTTGTTTTGCACATTGGTATTCCCTATGTATTTGAGGTGGTGGCGTTTTTACTGACTGTTGTTGTGGTCGTCCCTATCTTCAAGCGTATACGAGTGAGCCCCATTCTAGGGTATTTAGCAGTGGGCGCTGTTATTGGGCCCTTTGCTCTAGGCGTGGTATCTGACGTGGAGGGCGTGCGTCATGTGGCAGAATTGGGTGTGATATTTCTGCTGTTTACCATCGGTTTAGAGTTGTCCTTTGAGCGTTTGCGCGCATTCTCGCGCCTGATTTTTGGTTTAGGTACAGCGCAAGTGGTGATTACCGCTTTGATGATTGGTGTCACCGCTTATGCCTGGGGTAACGCCATGGAGGCCTCTGTTGTGATTGGCCTGAGTTTGGCGCTGTCCTCCACTGCCATGGTGATGCAAATTTTGAGTGAGCGCAGTGAGATAGCCCAACCTCACGGGCGCACCGCGTTTGCCGTGTTACTTTTTCAAGATTTGGCCGTTGTGCCTGTTTTGATTCTTTTGCCAGTTTTGGGTGGCGGCGGTGAAACCGGCGTTTGGGCAAGTGTTGGTTTAGCATTGGGCAAAGCGGTACTCACGGTGGGGTTGATCGTGGTGATTGGTCGTTTTGCTCTGCGCTATTTGTTTCGTACGGCTTCTAGTACGCGCAGCGTGGATGTATTCACGGCCATGACCTTGTTAACCATTCTTGCTACGTCATTGGCCACCGGGTTGGCCGGCCTATCTATGGCGCTGGGCGCGTTTTTGGCGGGCTTGTTGTTGGCAGAAACCGAGTTTAGGCACCAAATAGAAAGTGAAATAGAGCCCTTCAAAGGGTTGTTGTTAGGCTTGTTTTTTATGAGTGTGGGCATGAGCCTAGACTTTGTCATGGCCTTTGAGAGCGGTGTTTGGGTGTTGTTATCCGTTGTTGGCCTCTTGGCGCTGAAAACAGCCATTGCCTCGGTATGTGCCCGCCTGTTTGGTGTGCCGTGGGCTGTTGCGATACGTAGTGGCCTTATTCTGTCTGAGGCCGGAGAATTTGCTTTTGTTGTTATTGGGCAAGCGACGCTTGAATATAACCTGATCGACGAGCAGGTGGGGCAATTTATGGTTGTGGTTGCGGGGTTATCAATGATTTTAACTCCGGTGCTTGCAGTCTTGGGTAAGGCAGTGGCAGAGCGAATGTCGCCAGAAGTAAAAAGCGACACAATTGGTGCTGCCGACGCCGATGGCTTGAATGCTCATGTGATCATTGCCGGTTATGGTCGTGTTGGGCAGGCAGTAGCCGGAGTATTACGCGCCCAGGCGATTCCTTACATTGCTTTAGATACCAATGCTCGCGAAGTTAAGCGCCACAGGGACGCAGGTGAGCCTGTGTTTGTGGGCGATGCGGGTAAAGCTGAGATTCTAAAGCGCGCGCATGTGAGCACGGCTGCAGCAGTTTTAGTGACTATGGATAACGCCGCAGCAGCTAAGGTGGCGGTGGAGTGTGTACGAGAAGCGTGGCCTAATTTGCCCGTGCTGGTGCGCTCAAGAGACGCAGAGCATACCGACGCGCTATTAAAAGCTGGTGCGTCAACCGTTGTGCCTGAGACCTTAGAGGCCAGCTTGCAGTTGTCGGGGCATGTACTTTGCGCACTTGGCTTTCCCAGGGAGGACGCTAATGCGTGTATTGAGCTGATTCGTATGCATGGTTACGAGTCAATCAAGGGTTAAGAGCCGCAACATTTTTTGTACTTTTTAGCGCTGCCGCAAAAGCACGGATCATTGCGCTGAAGTTTAATGGGCGGTAGTGGGTCGCCTTGTGTGTAAAGCCAGCGCTGGTCATAGACAAAACTAGAGCGCTCGTGCAGTTGCTCCACCGGTGCGTTAGGTGTATTTTTCAAACGAAAAAACGCCACAAATTCCACTTGCCCCACAAGGGATGAGCCCGTACTTTGCAGAACTCTCAAGCCTAACCATTGAGTGTTTTGCATAGAGTCTTCTAGCGTTTTTTGCTCGTCAAATTCGAGAAATAAGGGGCTGCGAGTGCTCAATAAATAGGCTGTGTTATTTTGTGTGAATGCGCTATAGCGAGAGCGCATGAGAGCCTCTGGTGTTGAGGCTTGTTGGCTGCCGTTTATAACGGGGCTGCAACAATGGCTAAAAAGCGCATTGCTGCAGCAAGGGCAATTATCGGCGCTATTGGGCATAGCGGGTGATAACGCTATTGAGGGGCGCATTCTGGCAAGGTGGCACCAGCGGTTATGCTCCAAGTGTGGGTCGCTTGGGCTTTATCGCTTATTCGCTCAGAGGTGAGTGACAGTTCATGTTCACCGCTTCTAAGGGGAGTTTCTACGCCAAACGTTTGTTGCGTCACCAGCTTTTTTTGCACTTGGGAGAACAAGTGCTCTAGGCTAGACGTGTCTTCGCCATACAAATACTGCCCTTTACCGTTCGCAGCAATAGATTGCAATTTGTTGGTATCAATGGCGGTGCCAATTCCAATGACATAGACGCGTAAGTTAGGGGGGGCTATCTCCCATGCAATGTTTTCTACCTCGCTAACGGGCGCTGCGCCAACCTCTTTCCAAAACAATAGGTTGCCATCATCACCAGAGGCTAAATGCGTAGCATTATCGAAGTGGCTGTAATTGTCGGCACCATCTGAAAACACAACCATCACATGTTGGTCGCGGCTGCCAGAGGCTGTGCCTGCGGCGTGTTGTTTAGCGTGTACTTTAATCATGTAGTCCACAGCTTTGTAAAGTGCAGTAAAGCTACCACTGCTATCCGGTGCGGGAATTGCCTTAATGTCGTCTATGCCCCAGGGCTCGTCCGCATTATTGGGCGTGGGGATGTAGATGAAGTTGTTGAACCAGGCCAGCTCCCAATAAAAATTGGAGTTGGCACCCTTCCATATATTTTGTGTGTTGAGTAGCACCTCGCGTGCGGCAGCCTTCATGGGGCCGAAGGCTGGTTGGCTACCCTCCAAGATGGAGCTACTGGTGTCTAAAACCAAAGATAACAGTAAGTCAGATGTTAGTAGTTCTGAGTCGTGCGCAAGCTGAGACTCTACATCTACTGGAGAGCCGTCGATCAGTAAGTGATTATTGAGCGCGGTGGGAAGATTTTGGGCGCCTAGCTCAGGGCTTATGGCATACCCTGCTTCATCACGGGTAATGTACTGTAAAATAATGCGTGTGGTGCCGTTACTGGGGTTGTAGCACGCACTTTGAGACAGCACTTCAAGCGTCATATCGCCCTTAATACAGCGGTTTGTCTGTAATGTAAGGCCTTCAGCGCAAGCGGTTTTTGGGAGCGTACAGCGGCCGTCGACGAATACTTCACCCCCGGTGCATTGGGTGATGGTGGGCTTGCATACCCCTCGTTCTGCCACCTCGTTAGCGCCACAGCTAACCGCGGGGCGTGACTTTCCGCCTTCGCAGGCAGTAAGAGCAAAAGAGGTGGTGTATGCAAAAGCCAACAAAAGTAAGGTAGATTTGGTAGCCACAACAGACCCTTCTGTAGAGTAAGAAAGCCGCAATGGTACACCAACCACTGTTTGGGTGCTCGGTTTTAGTAGGGCCAGAAAGTACAGCGCTGGACCATAATTTTACTTAAATTGAAGGTAGGTTTTCGTTTGCTTTTTGTACAAAAAGTTTTATGGCGTCGCCCGTATATGAGGGGCTTATGACCGAGGCCGCTGCAGGTTTACATGGTGACGAATGTGGTGAGTTATTTATGGGTATATTGAGCCAGAAAGTGTTTATGCTGCCCACCGCATTAAAAGGTGAAAATGCCGTGCTTTGGGCTATGGCACAAGTGACACATAACGATAGCCAGCAATATTATAATTTACTGCAAGAGTCCGTTAAGCACGTTACTGAAAAGGTATTAAATGACGCCCAATTAACACCGCACGAACGAGAATTTATTTGTACTTTATTTCATAACCCCTGGTGGGGCGGTGAAGAAAATGGTTTTAATGAGTCTGCACATTATGTCAATAAAAATGCGCCCAATGAAGAGCGTATAACGACAAAAAAACAAAAAAATATTTTAGATTCTATGCAGTTAAATGCAGTGATGATGGCAGAAAATTATTTGTTAGTTTCTAGTGAATTAGTCGCGGTAAGTCGGCAGTTATTTCAACGTTCAATTTTGGTTAAAGACGTTACAAATGCCTTAAAAAACCATATTTTAGAGCAATACATAAAAAAATGCCATACATAAAATTATCAACAAAAGACCCTGTTTTTTTAAAAATCAAAGTACGCTGCAAATATTGAAGCGGCGCGTAGAAAACGAGATGACCTTGGGTATATTTTTGTCGACGGTACAATGATGCTAGAGCAAAAAAATCCAGACTTAAGAAATTTTCGAGATCGATTTACAATATCCGCAATGACCACAAAAATTGGGTCCAAATTTAATACGCGTTGGCGCGTAGACGGGCAGTTTGGTTATCAACCGTTTACGGAATGTAAAATGTTGTTTGGTTGGCCTTTATCAAGAACAAAAATATTAAAAATTTCGCCTGGGTTGGGTAATGCCCTGCAAATTGTAGGGTTGGCCAAGCCATTTAGGTATTTTGTCGATTGGGCAGAAGTTTACGCAGCATAAAAGTATAGTTTTGTAGGCCCCTGGCTCACTGAGAACGCCCCTTTTCTCTGATTGGGGCCTTTTTAGCCTCCATCAAGCAAAATTTGACAAACACGGCGCTGTATGTTTTTTAGGCGGTTGGGCGTTGGTTGCTGCGCGCCTTAGTGGTGAGTAGTGCGATTTTGGTGCGATTTTTGGTGTCATTGGTTATGCCAAATCTCGTTATGCAAACCGCGTCACAGTGTGTTCGGTCTTGTGTCACTGTCAATCGCGCGCCCGACGTTTACTATTGATGCCAAGAAAAATTGCGTGGGGATCGCGAGAAGTGTGTGTTGTATTCCTCGGGCTCTTCCTCGGCAAGACAGAGCTTCGCGCATTTTTCATTCACTTAACCTGAGGTTGTTTGGCGGGGTTGGGTGTTGCGAAGTTTTGTTTTGTCTATGCCAGACTTAATTTTAAATAACTATAAGATTGTTTACAGGAGACTTACCTTGAAAAATCTTGCTTTAATATTGCTGGCGACCGGCGCCCTTGCTATGCAGGGGTGTAGTAACGGCGGCACTGATCCAATTGGCGCCATTACGAGTTCGTCTAGTAGTGGTTCATCACCTTCGACATCATCCTCTTCCTCGGGCGAATCATCTAGCAGCAGTTCTAGTAGCTCTTCGTCTTCTGGTGAGCAGAAAGGCGAAACAAGTTCTAGTAGCTCGAGTAGCTCTAGCTCAAGCAGCTCAAGCTCAGGCACTTCGGGAATGATCCCTACGACTAGTAGTAGCTCTAGTAGCTCAAGCTCTACGGGTGAAACCAGTTCATCTAGCAGTTCAAGCTCAAGCAGCTCAAGCTCTTCTAGCAGCTCAAGCAGTAGTTCGGGCGGCATGGGTGCAAGCACTGTAGAAGCTGAGTCATACCTCGCGACTTCGCCAGCAGCGCCCTTTGTAGCGCAAATGGACGGCGGCCGTACTGTTATGGTTTGGCCTACGGTGGAAGGCGTTAATATGCCAGCTACCAACGATGCCGATGGCCAGTTGTTCTACTCTGTAGAAGCAACGGCTGCGAGCATTACGTTATATGCAACCGTCGGCTTTGCTAGCGCCGTTGATGATAGTTTTCACTATATGCTAGAAGGTGCCGGTACCGCTTGGGCTCTTCAAAATGGTCAGCGAACTAACGGTTA
>CAYZQH010000192.1:4969-6293 GCA_964480055.1 uncultured Cellvibrionaceae bacterium | reverse complement strand
CCTCCTGCATTGCGCCAGGCAATCGCTCACCTATACCTCTAAACTTTATTGTTCACTAAGCCGTTTAGAAAACGAAATGGCATATGATGGTGAACGGAATAACAATATTGGATCATTAGTCGCCTCAATTCCATCACTTAGAAATAAGGGATCAAAGTTAATATTTTCACATGCAGCCCCTTTTTGTTTCATAGCACTTCTGATTGTTAAGGTGCCTGCTTTAACTTCTTTTCTGTTTTCAGGCCAAGCAATTGTTGGATTATTCTGCTCATCATTTGCTTCACCTATCGTGACCAACATATCCCATTGAATCGGGCTTTTATCAGCTCGTGTAATCAAACCTTGCTCAAGAAAGTTTGCTGGCATGGATTGCAGTTTAGCTTTACTAAGCTGCTTTTCACCATCATGGGGCACAAACCGCCAACGAACTAATGTTGTTTGATCCTGAACGTTAACAAACTTAAAAGTATGAATGCCATAATAAGCACTATTGAAATAGTTACTTGGTGGGTTATTACTCGCCATAAAATGTGCTTGCGCTTTAGTATCGGGATGGCTCGCTTTAAATGCTTTTATTTTCTCAGGGTCAGGTTTTCCTGTTTTGGGGTCTGGTGTTTTTGCAACTAACATGTCATAAAATGTTTGTGGGTTTGCAGCACCAAAAACAGGTGTATTCAACATAGTCATATGTTGAATAGTGTCATCTGGCAGAGCAAACTCTACAGCTAAACCTCGAGGACTTTTAGCTGTATCAGGTGCATTAGGATTACCACCAGCCAGAGAAAACCTTGCAACTACAGGCAGTGACTTGCCCGAAAACAAACCGGACCGGCTGTACTTAGCAATTTCTTCATTACCAATAAACTCGCCTATAGCGCATGTTCCCTTGGTATGGTTTCTTCGCTCTCCTTGCGTTACACCAAATGTATTCTCGAAAGCTTGAATAACTTTTACAGGTGTAACCTCTCCACCTTCAGCCAATGCTTGCCCACTCAAAAATATAAGTCCCGAAGCAAGGTACGTCTTAATTGCAATATTCACTGTCCGTTCACTCCAAAACATTAGTAAATTATAATATGTTGTTTAACGGTAGTTTGTAGACTTTAGCAAATAGAATAAGTTGCATTAAAACTTCATGTAAAAAATCTAACGTCGTAAGCGTAACACGCTGGAATATTATTACGGTGTTATCCAGCCATGAGCTGTTGCTGTTTCCATTAGAAATAGCATAGTGATACTGCCTTTTTCTAATGGTTGTCGCCATTGTGAGAGTGCTTTTTTAACTTCATTGCCAAAGTGAGCGACACCCACAGCAAAAATAAGC
>CAYZQH010000192.1:0-4869 GCA_964480055.1 uncultured Cellvibrionaceae bacterium | reverse complement strand
AAAAATAAGCTAGGCTGAAATGATTTGGCAGACGCTTGCTTTGAAAACTGAATAACTTGCTCCTGATTAGAAGCATCATTATGACGACCACATTGAGACTTATCATTAGTGCGAAACAAGACTGCCAATGCCACTAATATCGTGGCACATCCGAGTACAAACCCAGCCCAACCAGAACCAGCACCTAAAAAGAAGCAGAGTCCTTTCCGCCAGAGAGGTAAGTGCTAAAGATTAAAAGCTGGTATGTAAACCAAAGGTGTAAACCACCCCAGGGTAATACGCATTATAAGTTTGGTTATCATCGCCTTCTAAATAGTTAGACAACGATTCATTCGTCAAATTGTATGCATCAAAGGTAAACGTAACCTCTTGCCCACCTAAGTCCAACAAATAACTTGCAGCAAAATCCACTTGTGCCCTATCGCGGTCATTGACATCTGCCTCCGAAGACTCAAACGCATAGCTGCCCTCTTGGTAATAATAGGTCAGGCGTGCTTGCAACCCTTCGTTTTCATAGTATGCGGTGACGTTATAGGAGTCTGAAATACCAGGTATCTCATCGCCCTTTTCATTTTCAGCATCAATGGTTGTGTAACTTGCGTTAAAGCCTAAACCCTCAACCCACATATCTAGCGGCTGTACCCATACCGCTTCAAACCCATCAACCGTTGTTTCGCCATCAATATTCTGTTTGGCTTTTACCATCACAATACAGGGGGGACCACAGACGGAAAGCGCGTCTTGCTGAGTTTGACTCAAGTCACTGGTATCCATACCCCACTCATGTAGGTCGTTAAAATCAACTGCATACTCTTTATCCGTGGTAAAGCCGGTTACTTTCTTTCTAAAGTGCGTTATACCCACGTAACCTAAATCACCAAAATACCACTCGCCACCAATATCAATATTGGTAGATTCAAACGGTTCAAGCTCTGGGTTACCGGTATTAACGGTGTCTATACCCGAGCTTGCCCAATTAGAATTTGGATACATATCACTGGGGTTGGCACGCGCCAAGCTCTCGGAGGCGCTGAACCTAACCTTGATACTCTCAGTAGCATCTAGAACCAAGTTCAGTGACGGCAGCGTGCTGGTGTAACTCTCAATGGTTTCACCTTTCAAGGTAGCCACATATTGATCGGTATCTACAAAACGAACACCTGCAGAGCCGCGCAGTGTGGTGCTGCCAATATTTAAATAACCGCTGGCCTCACCATATAGCGCGGACGCTTTTTCAGAGATTAATTTAAGACTTGTGGGCACCATTCCAATGCCATCGTAGTCAATGGCGCCTTTAAATTGGCTCCAGTTTAAATCGCCAACTGTTGCAGAACCTTTATAGCCATCAATGTTTGAGCCCAGTGTCACGGGGGTAATATAGTCACCTAAATTGTCCGTAACATAGCTCATGCCGTGCGCATCTAGGTAATCCCCCAAACCGCCATGCTCTATACCATAGTTGGTTTGCTCAGACTTCATTTCATCTATAGCCGCACCCCACTTAAAGCTCAACTGGTCATCGGCCTCGCCCCAAAAGAAGTCCACGTGCACAGCCTCTGTGTTTGTGGAGCGCTCATCATGGCCTGTGCGCAGGCTTTGCCAGCTGTAGTTACCGTAATCTTCATATGCACTGTGTACTACCGTGGGGACATCACCATCATTTTTATAAGTGAGTGTGCCTGGAGCGGTGTAAAACAAACCGTAGGGACTATCACGCACAAAGCTTGAACGTGTTTGACTGGCTGAGGCCTTCATTCTTATGTCATCGGTGATATCCCAACGCAAGCTGGGCATATGAGAGAGAAACGATAAATCCGTGTCGTAATCTCGCGAGCCAACCCAGGGGCTATTCCCATAAAACGTACCGCTGACCAAGCGCGAGCCATTGCCGTTGTCCTCTGCGATCACATCTACGGGTATATAGGGCGTATCGTAGTTACGACGATAAATATGCATGACCTCGGTACGTACAAATTCGTGGTTCGCATTGGCACCAATAATGTCGTAAGTGAACTCTAGGTCTTCAGAGGGGGTGTACTGTAAGGAGATTAACGTTGAGCTGCTCTTTTTATCCCCTTGCGTTGTCATCAAGCGCCCAATGTAAGGCATACCCACGGCTTCAAGCTGCTCTTTGGTTAGACCCGAGGTTTGGTAAATATCCAATATATCACCCGCGGTAACGCCTGGATGAACGGTGGCGTAATCGGCCGAAGCTACATCGGCAAAGCGAAAGGTAGCGCTAACATCTGGATCCCGACAATCCACACTATCCATGACATTAGTGATCAAACAACCCGTTTGAGAAATGTTACCTACAGTTTCATACCCGTCTACACGACTATTGCGATCGCTGTGGACCGTGGTAACCAGTGCACCAAACTTCTCATTGGAAAAACTATAAGAGGCGACAAATTTAGGGCTATAACTTCCGTCGGCCTCTCGGTAATTTTCCTCTACTGCAAATTTGCCATGGTGGCCATCGCCAATGTCCGAGGCCTTCATGGTGCGCATGTTCACATACCCAGTAACACCACCTTCAATTTGGTTCGCATTGATGGTTTTATCAACCTCCAAGCTACTGAATATCTCGGTAGGAAATACGTCTAAATCCACTTCGCGCCCAGCCGACGTGCTATTGATATCCCCCGTTGATGCAATATTGATAGAGTTACCGTTTAACACCACCTTGGTAAACTCTGGCCCTAAGCCACGTACCGAAATTTGCTGGCCCTCACCAGTATGCTGGCGATTGATACGCACCCCAGGGATACGCGCCAAAGACTCGGCCAGGTTAAGGCTGGGCATTTTGCCCAGGTCATCGGCAAATACTTGATCTTTAAAACCGATGGAATTACGTTTGGCTTCAGTAGAGCTTTTAAGCGCCCCTTTGTAACCAGTGATTAGTATTTCTTCTACAACAGGTGCGTCTTGCTCTTGTGCATGGGTATTGGCAGCAATCATCGCCAACGCCAAAACACTCATCTTAAATGTGGCACCGCTTTTATGTATGACGCTGCGCCGTTTTGAATTAAATTTTCTAGCAGTCATGTTTCCCCCTCTTCATTTCTTATTATCGTACGTGATGTTATTTGCTGTTTACGTTACCCCTTAGCACCAATTGCCAAACATCCCCAAAGTATTACTGGACACCACTCATAGCACTTAAGGATGCACCAAAGCCCACCCCGCACGAGAGCCTGTGGAAACAAGTTTAAAACTTGGCCACATAAAATAACTTAACTGATTAACACCTTAACTGAGAGCAACCTAAAAGAACGGCATTTTAATTTAGATAGGATTGTATTGCCCGATACCATTTTTGGCCCATACGTTGATAACCATCTACGGTGGGGTGAATGCCATCAGCTAAATCAGAGTAAGGAAATCCATCAAATTGGTCAACAAAAATAATGTTATGCCCAATATCTGAGTACCTTTTTACAATACCGGGAATATTTCCGTTATATTCAGATATTTGGTTGGTATACGCCGACCAAGGAATAATAGAGGCCACCGCAATCAGTGCATTAGGTTGCGCATCATAAATATCCTGTATCAATTTGGATAACCTGTTTTCTATACCCATAGGGCTCATCCACATATCATTGGTACCAATGTGCAACAATACAATATGGGGCGCATCATCCAACGCAGGAGAAGGGACTAGCCCATTAACACGCTCAATGGGCCACCCGCTGTAACCTTCATGGCCTCTAGGGAATGCCTTATTGGCAACCGTTGCGGGACCGCTTTTTTTACTTCCCACAAACGTAATACTCTTGCCATTTTCAACCGCCAAACGAAAGAGTTCCGTGCGGTACCCACCCGTAGCCGGGTTTGGCACACCTTCGGTAATGGAATCGCCAAGAGGTAATATTTTACATGGCGCATCCGCTGGGCATACAGATGCAGAGATAGATGGTTCTGGCCCTGCATATTCGCCACCATCATTTGAGTAAATGGCAAAGCCGCTTAAGGTTGCATTATCAATAATAGAACTTAAAGCAATGGACAACATACCGTCAGTAACAGGAATATTTTCAGCCAAGACTGATGTCATAACATCATGACCAACTTCCGCAAAAATATCTTTGTTTGCCACCACCCTAACTTGCTCGACTTCAACATTGAATGAGCGCTCGCCGCTATTTTGATGTGCCATTTCAACAAAATGCATTAATACAGAATACGTTCCCTCGGTTACCGGAACCTCATAGCTATAGGTACCGTAGCGCTCTGACTGTAACAACGTGTCTTCAGAGGTGTTTGTAATATCATCCGTTGTTGCCCACTGCACACCACCAGTGGCATGCTGGTCTGACTGGTAAGACACACCACTTAACTGCGCACTTTTATCTGAACCCGCGTTAATGGCTAAAATCAATTTACCGGCAGGCGCTCCACTAATACCGGACGAGCTAGATGAAGTACTGCTCGAAGAGGAACTGCTCGATGAACTGCTGGAAGAGGAGCTTGACCCATTGAAGTTTGACGCCTGTTCACCAGCCCCACCACAGGCATTTAATACACTGATAATGAATACTGCCGTAATAAATTTTTTCATGACGATATAAAACCTATGTTCTATGTATGTCGTTGTTAATTTGAACGGGTTTGAGGGTATCGATACTTCACCCTTTGCACATGCTCTACCGTCCAAATAATGGGCTCCACATACAAGTTCTTATCCTCTCCCCAAATCATGCCTTCCTTAATTTTTGCCATGGTCGCCAAAAAGCCTTTCCGGTCTTGTTCTATCAGGTCATTCATTGCATCTTTTGTTGGGTACAACTCTTTCACGCGCTTAACCATTTCCGGGTTATTGATCCAATGCAATATCATTATCCGCATGCAGCGGCGCCTGCCCCA